>NZ_CP030265.1:4763608-5132216 GCF_008843145.1 Skermanella pratensis
ATCGACCGCGGCACTTGGTGGGCGTTCGGCGAGCTTGCCGAGGCGGGATACCGCTACAGCTCCAGCATCCATCCGATCCGCCACGACCATTACGGCGTGCCCGATGCCCCCCGGTTCCCCTTCGCACCGGTCGAGGGCCGGGACTTGGCGGAGATCCCGGTCGGCACGGTGGATCTGGCGGGAAGGCGGCTGTCCTGCGCCGGCGGCGGCTTCTTCCGCCTGCTGCCCTACCGCTGGTCGTCCCATGCGATCGGCAGGGTCAACCGGACCGAAAACCAGCCCGTGACCTTCTATTTCCATCCCTGGGAGATCGATCCCGGCCAGCCGCGCATCAGCCCGGCGCCGCTCCGCTCCCGGCTCCGCCACTACACCAACCTGTCCGTCATGGAGGCCAAGCTGAAGCGCCTGCTGGCCGACTTCCGCTGGGACCGGATCGACCGCGTCTACCGGGCGACCCTGTCTGAAACACGAAAGCATAAAGGGGAAGGCGAAATGACTTCCTTCTCATCATGACCGGACTTCATCCACGCATGTCCGGCACGGTTGTTGCTTGTTTCTCACAAGGCTTAGCTATGGGCAGAAGCGCCCCCTTTTCGTCATACCCGGACTTGATCCGGGTATCTCCCCGCACGGCGGCGCTGACGGAGTCCGCAAGCGATGACCGGGTCAAGCCCGGTCATGACGATGAAGGGAGGAGCGCCCCACCAGAAAAGCGTCCACTGGTTGAGGCGGCAATTACCGTGCCGGACAGCCGTGGACTTGATCCGGGTTCCAGGCGCGAAGCCCCGAGGGGGATGATCGGGGAGCGGCGATGCCGGACGCCCACGGGGACGGCGGCGGAATGACGGCGATGGTGGAGATCGGGGCGCTGGACCCGGCGGCGGAGCCGGCGTGGGAGGCTTTCGTCGCCGAGTCGCCGGAAGCCACGTTCTTCCACCGCGCCGGATGGGCGCGCGTGATCGAACGGAGCTATGGGCACCCGACATATTTCCGCTACGCCAGCCGCGGCGGCCGGATCGTCGGCGTGCTGCCGCTGGTCCATGTGAAGAGCCCGCTGTTCGGCAACGCGCTGATCGGCACCGGGTTCTGCACCTTCGGCGGCATCGCGTCGGCGGACCCCGCCGCCATCCAGGCGCTGGCCAAGGACGCCGCCGAGCTGGGCGCCCGGCTGGGCGTCGACCATGTGGAACTGCGCCACGTGGACGCGCTGCCGATCGGCTGGGCCGTGAAGTCGGAGCTTTACGCCGCGTTCCGCAGGCCGCTCGACGCCGATATCGGGGTGACCTGGGGAACCCTGCCCCAGCAGAAGCGCCAGGAGCTTCGGCGGAGCATCCGCGGCGGCCTGCGCCAGCAGGTCGGCCCCGGCCTGCTCGACACGTTCTACCGGATCTACGGCACCAGCGTCCGCAATCTGGGCACGCCGGTCTATCCACGCCGCTTCTTCGCCGCCATCGCGGAGGAGTTCGGCGAGGCGGTCGAACTGGCGGTGGTCCATGGCGCCTCCGGCCCGGTCTCGGCCGTGATGGCGTTCCATTTCCGCGACACGGTCTGCCCCTATTTCGCGGGCGGCCTGCCGGAGGCGCGGACCGAGCACGCCTACGACTTCATGTACTGGTCGCTGATGGACAGGGCGACCGGAAGAGGCGCCCGGCTGTTCGACTTCGGCCGCAGCAAGCGCGGGACGGGAGCCTTCGACTACAAGCTGGGCTGGGGGTTCGAGCCCCGGGCGCTGCACTACCAGTTCCATCTGGTGCGCGGGCGCGCGTTGCCCGAGGTCAACCCGCTCAACCCCAAATACCGCGCGATGGTGGAGACCTGGAAGCGCCTGCCGCTGCCGGTCGCCAACCTGATGGGTCCCGTGATCGCCCGCCAGATCGGCTGAGCCGCCATGAAAGACCTGCTGTTCCTGGCCCACCGCATTCCCTACCCGCCGAACAAGGGCGACAAGATCCGCTCGTGGCACCTGCTGCGCCACCTGGCGGAACGCTACCGCGTCCATCTCGGCTGCTTCGTCGACGATCCCGACGACCAGGTCCACGAGCCGGTGCTGCGGGCGCTGTGCGCGAGCTGCCATTTCGTCCGGATCGACCCGGGCTTGGCCAAGCTGGGCAGCCTGCGCGGGCTGGCGACCGGGGAGGCGCTGACCTTCGCCTATTTCCGCGACGCCGGGCTGACGGAGTGGGTGCGCGCGACCCACGCCGCCCGCGCCGTCGCCGCGCAGTTCGTCTTCTCCTCCGCCATGGCGCCCTTCGCCGAGGCGGCGGAGGATTTCCGGGGCCGGCGGATCGTCGATTTCATCGACCTGGACAGCGACAAGTGGCGCCAGTACGCCCGGACCGGACGGGCGCCGATGCGCTGGATCCACGGGCGGGAGGCCCGGTTGCTCGGCCGGGCGGAGGTCGCCATCGCCGGCCGCGCCTCCGCCAGCCTGTTCGTCAGCGAGGCCGAGGCCGACCTGTTCCGCCGGCAGCCGGGCGTCGCGGCGGAGCGGGTCCACGGCCTGGGCAACGGCGTGGACCTGGACTATTTCGACCCCCGCCGGGACTATGCGGACCCTTATCCGCCGGGTGGGCCGGTGCTGGCCTTCACCGGCATGATGGACTACCGGGCCAATGTCGATGCCGTGCGCTGGTTCGCGGCGGAGGTGCTGCCGGCGATCCGGGCGCGCCACCCGGAGGCGCGGTTCGCCATCGTCGGAGCAAAGCCCGACGCCTCGGTCGAACGGCTGGCCGGGCAGCCGGGCGTGATCGTGACCGGCCGCGTGCCGGACGTGCGCCCCTATGTCGCCCACGCCGCCGTCGCGGTGGCGCCGCTGCGGATCGCGCGGGGCATCCAGAACAAGGTGCTGGAGGCGATGGCGATGGGGCGTCCGGTGGTCGCCACGGCCCAGGCCCACGAGGGGATCGACGCCGGGCGGGATACGCATCTTCTGGTCGCCGACGATGCCGCCGGTCTGGCGGCGCAGGCCTGCCGGCTGCTCGGCGACCGGGCGGAGGCGGAGGCTTTGGGAGCCCGCGGGCGGCGCCTGCTGCTGGACCGCTACACCTGGGAAAGGCGCCTGGCGCCGCTCGACGGCATCATGGAGCGGGCGCCGGCGGTGTCCCCGGCCGCGCCGGCGGAAGCCCGCTCCCTCGGCCGGTCGTGCCAGGGGCGGGCATGACCCAGCGGGCCGAAATGGATGGCGGCTACTACGCCGCCACCGCCACGCCTCCGGCCGACCCGGCCTGGCCGCGCGCCATCGCCTGCTTCGCCGGGACGGCGGCACTGCTGGTGGCGCTGCTCCACGACGTGGCCGGGGCCATGGTCCATACCTGGTGGACCAACGTCACCTACAACCACGGCTTCCTGGTGCTGCCGACCAGCCTCTATCTGGTATGGCTGCACCGGGACGGGCTGCGCCGGCTGACGCCCCGGCTGGAGCCGCTGGGGCTGGCCGCCCTGGCCGGGATGATGCTGGCCTGGCTGCTCGGCCGGGCCGGCGACGTGCTGGCGGTGGAGGAGACGGCGCTGGTCGGCATGCTGGTCGCGCTGTTCGTCTTCGTGTTCGGCCGGGCGGTGGCCCGGCGGGTCGCCTTCCCGCTGGCCTTCCTGTTCTTCATGGTGCCCGTGGGCGACGCGCTGATCCCGCCGCTGCAGGATTTCACCGCCGTCTTCGCGGTGGGGCTGCTGCGCCTGATCGGCATCCCGGTGTTCCACGACGGGATCATGATCGAGATCCCCAACGGGCTGTTCCGGGTCGCCGAAGCCTGCGCCGGCATCCGCTTCCTGATCGCCAACGTGGTGATCGCGGCCCTGTTCGCCCACCTCGCCTATGCCAGGCTCTGGAAGTTCTGGCTTTTCCTGGGCATCGGCTTCGTCCTGCCGATCGTCGCCAACGGCTTCCGGGCGTTCGGGATCATCCTGATCGCCCACCTGACCGACGGCAGGCTGGCGGCCGGCGTCGACCACCTGGTCTATGGCTGGATCTTCTTCTCCTTCGTGATGATCCTGCTGCTCGCGATCGGCAACAGCTTCGCCGACCGCCGGCTGGGCGACTTCTCGCGCGAGGCGGCGGTGCCGCCCTCCGGGGCTCGCCGGGGCTGGTCCTGGCGCCTGCCCCGGGCGCTGCCGGCCGTCCTGGTGGTGCTGGCGGGTCCGGCCTATGCCTGGACGGTGATGAGCCCGCCCGACATCCGGCCCGGCCCGGCGGCGCTGCCGGCCCCGGACGTGGCCGGCTGGACCGCCGCCCCGCCGACCGACTGGCGGCCCGCGTTCCCCGGTGCCGACCGCACGCTGCTCGCCGGGTTCCGGGGGCCGGAAGGCCGGCCCGCCGAGCTGTTCGTCGCCCACTACGCCTACCAGCGGCAGGGCTCGGAAGTGGTCTATTACGCCAACCGGCTGGAGGGGGACGGCTGGACGCGCGTCGAGAGCCGCACGGTCGAAGGCGTCGGCGGCATGCCGCCCGCCCGGCTCGACCGGATGGTGCGCGGGCAGCGCCAGCGGCTGGTGCTTTCGTGGTACTGGGTCGGCGGACGCTTCACGGCGAGCCAGTATGAGGCCAAGTTGTACCAGAGCCTCGCCACCCTGCTCGGCATCCATCCCGCAGCCGCCGCGGTCGCCCTGTCGGTCGAGCGGCCGGAGGACGCCGCGCGGTTCTTCGAGGCTTTCGCACCGGAGCCGTACCTGGAGCAGGCCGCCGCGCGATGACGTTCTCCTGATGAGGTTCCCCCCGATGAGGTCCCCCCCGTTGAGGTTCCATGGATAGCCTGCTGTTCCTGTTCTCGCTGATCGGCGTCGTGGTCATCGTCGGCTGGGCCGTGATGAACGACAGGGTCCCGGACGGCGGCAAGACCACGGGGCTGCTCGCCATGCATCACCCGGACGAGAACCAGCCGGACCGGAACAGGCACACCGCCCGCAAGCGCCGGCGCCCGCGGTGAGGGGACGCATCACGGGAGCGGCGCTGCTGGCGGTTCTCGCGCCCGCGCTCGGCGGCTGCGCGGGGCTCGCGGCACCGGAGCCCGCCGCTCCCGCGAGCCCCGCCGGGGCGGAGGCGTTGCCGCCGGTCGTGACCTGCCATGAGCCGGGCCGGGACCTCGTCCTTCGGGTGGCCCCGGCGGAGTGCCGGGGCAGGATCATCGACGAGGCGGAGGCGGCCGCCCTGGCGACCGCCCGGGCCCGGCGGCAGCGGGCGCAGATCGTCGGTGACCGCCGCTCCCGTCCGGACGACAAGGTGGAGATCCGCAGCGCCGGCTCCGGATTCTTCATCAACGGCCAGGGGCAGGTGCTGACCGGCTTCCACGTGGTGGCGCGCTGCGCCGCGCTGACCGTCTCGACGGTCGAGGGCGGGCGGAAGCCGGCCAGCGTGGTCGTCTCCGACTACGGCATGGACCTGGCGGTGCTCCAGGCCAAAGCGAAGCCGAAGCGGTTCGCCCGCTTCAATCCGGCGCCCGAGCGCAACCGGGGCATGGACGCCTCGGTGGTCGGGTACCCGGCGCTGGGCGCCGCCACCGTCGTGCCGAGCCGCACCGCGGTTGAGGCTTGGCCGGCCCAGGTCACCTCCGACATGCTCGGCGGCGGGACGGAGTTCTCGGTCGAGGGACGCATCCGCGCCGGCCACAGCGGCAGCCCGGTCCTGGACGAGACCGGCAGGGTGATCGGCCTGATCCGCAGCAAGGTGGACGAGGTGACGACCTACCGCGAGACCGGCCGGTTCGTCGACGACGTGGCCCAGGCCGTCACCAACGAGACGATCTTCCGGTTCCTGGCGCCCCAGAACATCGCCTACACCACCCAGGCGCGCGGCCCCGCGCTGTCCGACGAGGACCTGCTGGACCGCGCCAGCGCCTTCGCCGCCCGCGTCGAATGCTGGAACTGACACCGTGCGCCGGGACCTGACAGGCGGAAATGCCCGCTTCCTGATCGCCGTGGCGGTGCTGTTCCTGGGCACCCGGATCGGCTGGATGACGGCGGTCGACGCCGCCCCGATGAGCGACCAGCTCTGGTACTTCGAGCGGGCCGTGGGCCTGCTGAACGGCGAGGGCTATTCGGTCGGAGGGCAGCCGACGGCGTTCTGGCCGGTCGGGTACCCGGCGTTCCTGGCCGGGCTGTTCGCCCTGTCCGGTCCCGGCGTCGAGGTCGCCAAGGCCGCCAACCTCGTGCTGTCGGCGGCGGCGCTGTTCTTCCTGTTCCGCATCGCCCGGAGAGCTGCCGGGTCGGAGACGGCGGCCCGGGTGGCGCTGGTGCTGGCGGTTCTGTCGCCGACGCTGATCTTCTACACCGAACTGCTCTATGCCGAACTGCTGTTCATGGCTCTGCTGCTGGCCGGCCTGGACGCGCTGCTGGAGGCACTGGACCGGCCCGGCTGGCAAAGGGCGGCGCTCGCCGGCATCTGCTTCGGCCTCGCCGCACTGGTCAAGACCCAGGCGCTGCTGCTGCCGGCATGCGTGCTGGCGGCGGCCTTCGTGCTGCGCCGGGCGGGCTTGCGCCGGGCCGCGGCGCTGGGGCTGGTGCTGCACGCCGCCTGCTTCGCCGTGATAGCGCCCTGGACCTTGCGCAACGCCCTGGTCCTGGGCGAGCCGGTGCTGGTCTCGACCAATGGCGGCTTCAACCTGTTCATGGGCAACAATCCCTGGAACCGCTGGGGCAACTACATGTGGCCGGCCCCGCCCGGGTTCGCCGCGGCGACGGAAGGGCTGGACATCCTGAAGCCGATCCCCGACGAGATCGCCCTGAACCGCCGGCTGAACCAGGCGGCCCTGTCCTATATCCGCGAGAACCCGGCGCAGGCCCTGCTCCGGGTGCCCTACAAGCTGGACCAGTTCTTCCGGTTCGACCCGCTGCCCCTGAACCAGGCGGAGATCGGCGCCCGGCGCAACGGCCAGGATGTCGGCGCCCTGGTCGCGGCGGTCACGCCGCTGGCGCGGCTGTGGCACTGGGGCATGGTGGTGCCGGCCTTCCTGTTTCCGTTCCTGTTCCCTTGGGCGCTCCGCCCGCGCGACGCGGCGCTGGCGGCCTTCGTCCCGATCGGCTATTTCGCCGCCATCACCGGCGTCTTCTTCGGGGAGCCCCGGTTCAACCTGCCGCTGCTGCCGCTGTATGCGCTGCTCGCGGTGATGCTGGCGGCCGGCCTGCTTCGGACGGTGCCCCGGCCGGGAACGAGGTTCGGGAAGAGAGCATGAGCGCTGCCGGTTCCACGGAAGCCGCCGGCCGGGTCGCCGGCCGGGTCGCAATCATCGGCGGCGGCCCGGCCGGCCTGATGGCGGCGACCGTCCTGGCGGAGGCGGGCGCCCGCGTCGAGCTGTTCGACGCCATGCCGTCGGTCGGGCGCAAGTTCCTGCTGGCCGGGCGCGGCGGACTGAACCTGACCCATTCGGAACCCCTGGCGGACTTCCTGCAGCACTACGGCGACCGGGCGCCGGTCGTGCGGCGGTGGCTGGAGCATTTCTCCCCGGGCGACCTGCGGCTATGGGCCGCCGGTCTCGGCATCGAGACCTTCGTGGGCAGCAGCGGGCGGGTGTTCCCGGTGCAGTTCAAGGCGTCGCCGCTGCTCCGCGCCTGGCTGCGGCGTCTGGACGGCCTCGGCGTCTCCTTCCATGCGCGCCACCGCTGGATCGGTTTCGACGACGCCGGGAAAGCCCTGGTCCGGGGTCCGGACTGTGTTTCCCGCCCCGTCGCGGCGGATGCGGTCATCCTGGCGCTGGGCGGGGCGAGCTGGCCCCGGCTGGGTTCCGACGGCGGATGGACCGGAATCCTGGAAGCCCGCGGCATCGCGGTTCGGCCGCTGCGGCCGGCCAATTGCGGGTTCGACGTCGCCTGGGAGCCGGGCTTCATCGCCCGGCACGAAGGGGAGCCGTTGAAGAACCTGGCGTTAAGCTTCGACGGCCGCACGGTCCGCGGCGAACTGGTCCTGACCCGCACGGGGATCGAGGGCGGAGGCGTGTACGCCCTCAGCGCCCCGCTGCGCGACGCGATCGAGCGCGACGGGTCGGCCTGCCTGACGATCGACCTGCGTCCGCAGCTCTCCGCCGAGCAGGTGCGCGACCGGCTCAAGCGGCCGAGGGGGTCGGAATCCTGGTCCACCTGGCTGCGCAAGTCAGTGAATTTGACAGGTCCCCTGCCCGGACTGCTGCGCGGTGTCGCCGGAACCGACGCCGGCCCCGCCCGGATCGCCCAGCTCGTGAAGGCGTTGCCGCTCCATTTGAGCGGCATCAAGCCGATCGAGCGCGCGATTTCCTCGGCCGGAGGCATCGATCTGGACGAATTGGACGATGATCTGATGCTGCGGCGCCTTCCCGGCGTGTTCGCGGCCGGGGAAATGCTGGACTGGGAAGCGCCGACCGGCGGCTACCTGCTTCAGGCCTGCTTCGGCAGCGGCGTGGCCGCCGCCCGGGGCGTCCTGGCGAAGCTGCGTCAGGAAACTTTACACCAGCCGCCGGGCGCCTGAAGTCAGGAACGGCAAACCCTTGATATGACACATACTCCCAGATATGGCACATGCCTTGCTTGCTTCTCCGGGCAATCGCGGTTTGCGACTTGGAGGAAAATCTAATGAAGTGCATTGTCAAGAAGGCCATGACTGCAGCCGCCGTCGGCGCGGTCGTGGCGCTGGGCGCGGGATCGGCCATGGCGGCGCCGACGCCGGTCGCCGGCGTCATCGTCGGGGGCCCGGCGAGACCACGTTCAAGTTCTCGAACCTGACCGAGACCTTCGTCGACAGCGTCGGCGACGAACTGTTCGGCTTCGGCCGCGTCACCCAGATCAACGACCTGAACGAAGGCGAGTTCTGCGTCGCCGGCCCCTGCGAACTGACCTACACCTTCACGGACTACACCGTCACCAGCTTCGATCCGACGGGAGTGGGCGACAACACCGCGGTGTTCGACGGCGGCATCATCAACTTCTTCCTCGACGACTCGCCGGATTCGAGCCTGGAAAACATCACCGGCTTCGACGACGGCACCCCGTGGCTGTCGCTGGTCGGGCTCACAAGCACCGAGACGACCGGTCCCAACGCGGGTGCCACCGGTACGCTGTTCAGCTTCGGCACCTCTTTCGCCGAATCCGAACTGATCCGCGGCTTCGGTGCCGGCAACCTGTCGATCACGGGCGGCGAAGCCGCCGAATACTTCGGCTTCGGCACCCCGGTGACGCTCAGCAGCAGCTTCCAGCCGTCGCCCGCCGGCTGGGCGCTGCCGCTGTCCGGCACGGCCGAGCTGCAGGTGATCGCCCAGGTCCCGACCGAGGTTCCGGAGCCCGCCACCCTTGCCCTGCTGGGCATGGGCCTGGTGGGGCTCGGGGCAGCCGCCCGGCGGTCGCGCAAGGCCGCCTGACCGCTCCGACCTCCACGGAGCGTAGACGTGACGAAGGCCCGGGAGCGATCCCGGGCCTTTTGTCCTTGGACGTCGTTCAGGCGCTGCGGGCGACGGCCGGGTCCTGCTTCAGCTCCTCCCCGTCCGTCCGGCGGGCGTCGCCGACGATCAGGTCTTCCAGCGGCCTGCGGTGCGAGCGGCTGGCCGGGCGGGTCGTCTTGGGACGGCCGATGCGGCCCATGAAGATCAAGGCATCGACCTCGTGGCCGGACACCCGACCCAGTTCGACCGCCAGCTTTTCCGCCTTGGCGATCAGCTTCGGCGCCTCCGTGAACCGCGTTCCGGCGACGGCGTAGCTGGCGAAGGCGAGCGGCGCCAAGCTGGGCTGCAACGCCAAGCCCAGCTTGGCGGCGGTCAGCCAGAAGCGTTGCAGCCGCTGCCCGGCGGCCAGTAGTTCCTCCGCCGTCGGCCGGGTGGCGCGGGGGGTGCTCCAGCCGATCGTGAAATGCCCGGCGCAGGCCATTCCCGGCAGGATGTCCAGCTGAAGCCTGGCGGCCCCCGTCCCCAGCAGGTTCATCCGCTCGACCCGCGACCAGTCCTCCATGGCCCAGCGCATAAGCTTGCGGGTCGTGCCGTCGAGGCCGATGGCGGTGGACGGCAGGCCGTGCGGGCTGAACGGGTTCTCCCAGTCGATCATCCGGCGGTGGACGTCGAAGGCCTCCCGGCAGCGCAGGCGGATGTCGGTGGCCAGCCCGTTGAGGCGGGAGAACTTCCAGCGCTCTCCCCGGCTCTCGAACCAGGAGAGGGTCAGGTCGGGACCCAGCGCCTCGGCCAGCGCATCCTTCTGCGCCTGCGTCAGGCTGTCGCGCTTGTAGGCGGTCCGGTCGACCGACCGCAGCTTGACGAAACCTTCCAGCGGGTCGGGACGGATGCCCGGCTGCTTCGGCAGCCTGACCTTGATCCGGCTCTCCGGCCGGCCCGTTTCGGCGGAGGTCGCGCGTTGGTGCGTCCACTCCATCCGCCGCCCGAACCGGGATGCCGCGATGGCCATGGTCTCCAGCAGATGGCCGACCGACAGCAGCGTCGGCTGGCCGTCGGCATATTCGTAGACGTTGGCGCCCGCCTCGTTCCGGACCAGCACGGTCACCGAGTCGTCTCCGTCGATATGGAAGCGCCAGGGCTGGCTGTTGTCGCCGCTGGGCGCCCAACGGGCGAGGTCGAGGATCCGCTCGATCTCCGAGGCGCGCGGCTCCGGCTTCGCCTGGGGGGCGTTGCGGGCGATCGCCTGCATCATGCGCATGCCCAGCTTCTGCTTGAACCGCTGGCCGACATGCCGGCTGCCGCCCGGCAGCTTCTTGCTGACGAAACGGCCGCGGTAGGCGTCGAACTGGTGGAACCAGGGAGCGGCCTTTACGCCGCCGCGGTTCAGCAGGATGCGGAGCGCCTCGATCCCGGTGACTCCGGCGCAGATCTGGCAGGCCATGCCGGTGGACGGTCCGCGCTGGTTGACCAGGTCCAGCCGGGACGGATCGACCAGATAGGAGCGGTGCAGTCCGCGCGGCGTCAGCCCGACCAGGAAATTGACGTATTGCTGCTCGATCGGCTGGCCTTCCAGGCCGAAATACTGCTCGAACGTCATGCCGCCGGGCATGAAGACCAGATAGGCGGTGCCCATGCCGATCGGTCCGGCGGTGATCGCCGGGATGCCCAGCTCGGCGCAGCGGGCGAACACCTTGGCACGCATGTCCAGGACGAAGAAGTCGAAGCCGTCGATGAACAGGTCGGCGCCGTCCAGGAACTCGTCGATGTTGTCGTCGCCGATACCATTTGGAAAACGCCGGATCTCGGCGGTCGGGTTGATGTCGCGCGCCATGCCGGCCATCACGTCGACCTTCGGCCGCCCGAGCGTGGCGGTGCTGGCGCCGATCTGCCGGTTGAAGTTGACCGTCTCGAAGACGTCCATGTCCGAGATGTTGAACGCGCCGATGCCCAGCCGCGCCAGCGTCAGCAGATGGACTCCGCCGACGCCGCCCATGCCGGCGATGGCGACCCGCTTGGTGCGCAGGATCTGCTGCTCCCACTCGGTGACCCACCCGATGTTGCGGCTGAATGCCTCGTCATAGTCGAAGTCGGAACCGCGCACAGGCATGGTCATGGTCGGCATGTTCCTCAAAATCGCGTCCCGGGCGGCCGGTTCGTCCCTGTCAGCGCTCCCCGGTCAGTTGGCGACCGCCAGGCAGGCCGACCGGGAAGGAGCGGTGACCGCGACCGCTTCGGCCGGGCTCGTTTCATCCAGCGGCCACAGGCGGCCGCCATCGGTAATGATTTCCCACACGTCGGGACGCTCGGCATGGACGCGCCGCAGCAGGGCGCCGAGGTCGGCCCAGCAGGGCTGCCGCCGTCCATGGTAATCGACCAGCGATCCCAGCGGGTTGAAATGGATGCCGAGGCGGGTCAGCAGCCGAAGCAAAGCCGGCTCCATCACCGCGGCCCAGTGGGTGATTCCCTCGCGCACGCTCATCTCGACACAGGATTTAATGAGCCCGAGCGGCAGATGAAAGAGCATCTTGCGCCATTCTTCGGGAGACAGGGTCGCTTCGACCCCGGTTTCCGGCACGTGCTGGCGGAAACTCTTGACGATCGAGAAGCGCGAGATCTCGGCCGTGCGGTAGACCGGGAACGGGGCCACGGAGTCGGCGGCGATCGCGCCGGCGATCCGCTGCATCGGCAGCACGCGGCGCTCCCCGCCGTCCTGCGGCAGCACGAGGCGGACCGTGCCGATGGCGTTGCCGGTGGCGCGATGGGTCAGCAGGGAATGGACGGAATGACCGTCGAAGGAGTCACGCTCGAACCCGTCAGGGTTGTTCGCGGGGTCCTCGAACTCGTTATCGATGCAGTAAACCTGAAAACGAATACGGAAACAGTTGTTCTTAAGTTCTGATGTCGTCGCGACGGAAGAGCCAAAAACCGAATTGTAATATTCAAGGCCGGTGAAACCAGTAGACTTTCGAGAGGCCGTGATATCGTTCGTGAGTGAAGTGGCGTTGCCGATGGCGTGCCCTTCGGATACGAGCCGCTCAACTCCAGATCTCGAATGGTACATGGTGTCTTCCAATTTGTTTTTGGTTGCACAAACCACCGTGGCCCGGTGATGGCGGCTCCTGCTCATGGTCTCCCGGCGACGGTATGGCCCCGGTCGCACGTGTCTCGGCGCAGCCGCGCTGGCCCGGCATTGCCTCACGGTGTGACACGGAGCGGGGGCAAGTCCCGGGAGATCCCCGGATGGCTCCCCGCGCCCGATGCCGTTCAGCGCAGCCGAATGCAGCGAGCGAACTGCAAATTCGCACTTCAACAAGTCGCTACAAGGGAAACGGGCCTTGTAAGGCCAGGCCGCTTACAGCAGATCAAGCATAAAGTCGGATATACGGTTCTTCGCCATGTATCAAAGCACTCAAAAGTTAAATCTCACTTAATTGAGCGCAGTTCAACTTTATGCCACGGTCGCGAATGTATTCGAAATAGAGAAAAATTTGACGTGGCAAAGATGTGACCTCGATGAGAATTGCTGTGACTTTCAGGAGCTAATCCTGTGAATTTTCCGGCATAATCATCGTCAATTTCGAAGGATGATCAGCTTATTCAATTAACCGATTTGCAAAGATTCATTGTCCTCGACGCGGTTACGCCGGCCCGCGGAGTCCGGCTGAACCCGGTTGTCCCGGGGCTGCGAAACCGTCATTCTGAAGCCGGCTTTCGGCAGGCGAGACCGGCGAGGACGGTGAAAGAATGGCAGGGGTTTCCCGGGTTGACCTGAACTGTGACATGGGCGAGAGCTTCGGCGTCTACACGCTGGGCAACGACGCCGACATGCTGAAGATCGTCACCAGCGCGAACGTCGCCTGCGGGTTCCACGCCGGCGATCCCCTGGTGATCGACCGCACCGTGCGACTCGCCCTCGACGCGGGCGTGGCGGTCGGCGCCCATCCCAGCTTCCTGGACCAGTGGGGTTTCGGCCGCCGCCCGATCCTGGGGGAGGACCCGGCCGACATCGAGAAGATGCTGGTCTACCAGATCGGCGCGGTGCAGGCGCTCGCCGCCGCCGCAGGCCACCGGGTCACGCATGTCAAGGCGCACGGCTCGCTGGGCAACATGGCGGCGGTTGATCCCGACCTGGCCCTGGCCTGCGCCCGGGCGGTGCGGGCCGTCGACCGCGACCTGATCTGCGTCGTCATGCCCGGGATGGAGACCGAGCGCGCCGCCGAACGGATGGGCCTGAGGATCGCGCGGGAGATCTATGCCGACCGCACCTATGACGACAACGGCAACCTGACATCGCGCAAGAAGCCCGGCGCCGTGCTGCACGACGCCGGGGCGGCGGCGGGCCGGGTCGTCCGCATGCTGGAGGAGGAGGCGATCACGACGGTGAGCGGCGCCCGGATCCCGTCACGGATCGATACCATCTGCGTCCACGGCGACAATCCGCAGGCGGTCGGGATGGCGCGGACGATCCGCGGGCGCCTGGAAGCCCTCGGTATCGCGATCGAACCGTTCAGCCGGACCCTGGCGTGACGGATCGGCATGACGATTCAGGGATGCGCCCCTTCGGCCTGCCTGGGCACGGTCCGCCGCTGGCCGGCACCGTACTTGCCATTCAACCGTGAGAAATGTTCTCGGCGGTAAGTTCTTGCCAAGATCGTCATGACCGGGCTTGACCCGGTCATCGCTTGCGGACTCCATCAGCGCCGCCGTGCGGTGAGATACCCGGATCAAGTCCACGGCTGTCCGGCACGTTTTTTGCTGATCAACTATTGAGAACATTCCTGGCGACTGTTTTCTCCTTCGGTTCGTCATCCGCAGGCTTGACCCGCAGATCTCAAGGCACGGAGGCTTCGATGCTTCCCGCGAAAGATGGCCGGATCAAGTCCGGCCATGACGAAAACGGAGTACTCCTGCCCGCGATTAACCCTTTCCGGTAATAAGCAATCACCGTGCCGGACAGCCGCGGGTCAAGCCCGCGCATGATGAAGATTAGGGGTGCCCCACAGACGCGGATTTTGATCCGTGCATGACGAACACCGGCACGGATCACGGCCGGTCGAAGATCGGCGGATTCGCCTGCGTCCGGATCGTGGTGGCCGAGCTTCCCGGAGGGGCGTTCTCGCGCCGGGTCTGGCCGAGCGTGTCGGCCGCTTCGCCCGACACGGTGTCGGAATGGGACGCCGACCCGTCGGGAGTCGCCCAGCCGACGCTGGTGGCGCCGCCCGCGGAGGCCGGGCCGCGGAGCGGTTCGCCGTCGGGACCCAGCAGGACCGAAGCGCTGTCCCGCGCCGATTTGCCGGTGCCCGGCATGCCGACCAGCCGGTCCGGATCGGGCGAGCGGACCGCCGCCCGGTCCGACATGCCTCCCGAGACGTGGGTATGGTGACGGTCCGGATCGGTGTAGAGCCGCGATCCCCGGCCGGCGTCCTTCCGGCTGTCGCGCTGGTAGCGATAGCCGAGCCAGGCGGCCAGCAGGATGGCGGCGCTCGCGGCGAACATCACGACGGGCACGGGATGGTCGCGGATCACCGCGCTGATGCCGCCCGACTGGCCGCTCCAGCGGCGGTCGCGGCCGTCGTCGACATCGCCGCCGATGCGGGCGCGGCCATAGGCACTGGGAGTGTCGTAGGGGATGTACGGATGTTCGGGCGTGTTGCT
The DNA here is from genome assembly GCF_008843145.1 of Skermanella pratensis. Classification (GTDB taxonomy): domain Bacteria; phylum Pseudomonadota; class Alphaproteobacteria; order Azospirillales; family Azospirillaceae; genus Skermanella; species Skermanella pratensis. The sequence goes on from NZ_CP030265.1 coordinate 4,778,596, forward strand.
GAGGTAACGCCGGTTTTCGGTATCGGAAGCGGGTATGGCGTCCACCATTTTTTTGCCCCATTCGTTGGTTGTTGCTTGGGGGCCGCCGCGGCGCGACGGCTATGCGATACCAACCGCGGGGAACGGCGGAACGTTCCGCAGCCGCCCCGCCGCGGCCTTGTTGCCAGAACCGGCGCTTGCCGGTATGACGCCAATCCCGAACCCCAGCCCCACTCACGGAGCCTGATCTTGATCGACGCTGGCGCTACGACGGCCGAACAGTTGAAGCAGTTCGCCGACCGCATGGAAAACTTGCTGAACGAAATCGACGGACTGAAGAACGACCTGAAGGACCTCAAGGGCGAGGCGAAATCGGCCGGTTTCAACATCAAGGCGCTCGACCGGCTGGTCGCGATCCGCCGCAAGGACTCGGCCGATGCCGAGACCGAGCTGCTCAACGACCTGCTGCTTTACGCCCACCACACCGGCACCCACCTCGATCTCGCGGTTCCGGAGATGGCCGAAGAAGCGGCCTGACCGGCCGCGCCGGGCGGGGCTCGACATCGGGCTCCGCCCGGTGCATCATCGCGCTCCGCCGGATTGCCGGCCGGACGGGCCGTCCGTATCGCTCCGCTTCCGGACGACCCCTCGATTGATTGGAACCACTAAGCTTGATGGGCACCGCCATTCCTGGCCAGCAGATCTCCGAGATCCAGCGGCTCGAAGCACTTCGCCGATACGGCATACTCGATACCCCCCGCGAGGAGGAGTTCGACGACGTCACGCGCCTTGCGGCCTATGTCTGCCGCACGCCGGTCGCCCTGGTGAGCTTCGTCGACGCCAACCGCCAGTGGTTCAAGTCGGAGGTCGGGCTGGGCGCCAGCGAAACCGCCCTTAACGCTTCGGTCTGCCGCCTCGTCATCCGGCAGTCCGGGCTCTTCATCGTGCCCGACCTGGCCGCCGACGGCCGGTTCTCCGACAATCCTCTGGTATCCGGCCCCCTGGCGTCCGGCTCCCCGGGCATGCGGTTCTATGCCGGCGCGCTGCTGCAGACCGCCGACGGGCATGCGCTCGGAACGCTGTGCGTCCTCGACCACGAGCCGCGCCCCGGCCTGGACGAGGAGCAGAAGGCGGCCCTGTCCACCCTCGCCCGCCAAGTGATGTCCCTGCTGGAGCTGCGCCGCTCGATCCAGCAGAAGGAACTGATGCTCAAGGAAGTCAACCACCGGGTCAAGAACAGCCTCCAGCTCGTCTCCAGCCTGCTGCGCCTTGAAAGCCGCCAGATCTCCGACCCGGTGACGCGCCGCCATTTCGACGAGGCCTGCGCCCGCGTGGCCACCATCGCCCGGGTCCACGAGCGCCTGTATATGACCGACAAGGTCGGCGTCGTGGAATTCGGCCTGTTCCTGCGCGACCTGTGCGCCGACCTGGCCCACTCCGCGATGGTCGAGCAGGGACACAGCATCGAGGTGGAGGCCGATACCCACGAGCTGGCGACCGACAAGGTCATCCCGCTGGCGCTGATCGTCAACGAGCTGCTGACCAACGCCGTCAAATACGCCTACCCCCAGGGCCGCCGCGGCGTCATACGGGTCCGGTTCAAGACCCTGCCGGACGGCGGGTTCGAGGTCGGCGTCGCGGACGAGGGCGTGGGATTGCCCGCCGGGTTCGATCCCGCGACGACTTCGAGCTTGGGAATGCGCATGGTCTGCGCCATGCTGGGACAGGTCGGCGGCGAAATGACCTGCCAGTCCGGTCCGACCGGCACCATGTTCCGGATCCACGCCGCCGGGTGACCGCGCCGGAAGGGCCGGCAGCCCGTCGGGCGGCCCATTGGAACAACCGCTTTTTAGGCACTTGGACGATTCGAGCCGCAAGGTGTTGATCCCTTGCCACTTCCGAGTCCCGAACTGTAGCTTGGTCCGATGCACGCAATCTCTAAAATTAGACTCGTTCACTCCAGGCCCGCCGCCCCCCTGCCCTCGGACCGGCAGGAACCCGTGCAGTCGCGCAGCATCCGCATCCTGATCGTCGAGGATGAGGCGATCCCGGCCATGCTGCTGGAGGAAATGGTCGAGGACCTGGGTTTCACCGTCTGCGGCAAGGCGGTTTCCGGTCCCGGCGCCGTGATGGCGGCGGAGGACTACCGGCCGGACCTCATCCTGATGGACATCCGGCTGGCGCAGGGGACGGACGGCATCGACGCCGCCGTCGAGATCCGCCAGCGCCTCGGCATTCCGTCCCTCTTCATGAGCGCCTTCAGCGACCAGGCCACCATGAAGCGGGCCCAGGCGGCCCAGCCGGTCGGTTTCGTCGGCAAGCCCTATGACGACGCGCGGCTGGGCGCGGCCCTGACCGCGGCGCTCCAGGGCATGGGGCTGGCCGAGGACTGAGATAATCCGTCCTTGATGCCGATATCCCGACTCCTGCCCTCGAATGATCCGGACACTTCATGCCGGCGCTGTCAGGTATATGTTGAAGTAAGCAGGAGAATACCGCTACACACCCGCATATCCCGTCGTTGAAAGCACGGGCCGGATCTTTGCCGAGGGGCAGCCGAAACGTTGCGGAAATTTAGCGATAAACTCGAATATCAGCCGGCAAAATCCTGTATCGTCTTCCGTCCGCGTCTGGAAGACTATATCGCCCGGTTCGATCGATTGCGCCTCGTGCTTCTGTCGGGGCCTTCCGGCATCGGCAAGACGACCCTGCTGGCACGCTGGCATGCGATCGCGCGCAACCGCGGCAGTGCCACGGGATGGCTCTCCCTGCATCGCAACGGCCATGATCCGAAGCGTTTCCTGGCGGATCTCGCGGAGGTGCTCGAACCGGTCCTGCCCGCCTTCGGGCGGCGGGTCTCAAATCTTCATGCCGGCGGGTCCCAGCCGATCCTGGAGGAGGTCCTGTGCGATCTGGCGGGGGAGCTGGACCGCCTGGGACGCCAGATGGTCCTGTTCCTGGACGATTACCAGGCGGTGACCGACCCGGCGGTCCATCGCGACGTCAACCGGATGCTGAGCGGCCTGCCCGCCTGTTTCACCCTGGTGATCGCGACGCGCGCCGATCCGCCGCTGCCGCTCGCGCGCCTTCGCGGCTGCGGGACGCTGCTGGAACTGCGCGCCGCCGACCTGCGATTCACCCTGGACGAGGCGCGTTACTACCTGACGCGGGTCCAGGCCCTGGACCTTGCCGAGGATCAGGTCCGGGAAGTGACGGAGAAGACGGAAGGCCGGATCTCGGCCCTTCAGCTGGCCGTGCTGACCCGGCGCCTGATGGCGAAGGAACGGGACGCCTTGCCGGAGATCCGCCACCGCGCCGACCAGTGGCTCGGGAGGGCCGACCCCGATCGGCCCGATGGCCCCCCCCAGCCCGACGACCTGCTGCTCCGAGGCTTCGCCGCCGTCATGGTGGGTTATGCGGCGGGCGCCGCAAGCGACCTGGAATCCGCGATGGCCCAGTGCCGTGACGCGATCGAGATATCCGGCCGCGTGCTGGAGACCCTCCAGCCCGAAGCGGCGCGGCCGGCGCCCGCGTCGTCGGACCGCCTGCACCACCGCGAAATCCAGATCCTGCGGCTCGTTTCGGAAGGGTTGCGCAACCGCCAGATCGGCGAGCGACTGCGCATCTCGGAAGACACGGTCAAATGGTACATGAAAAGGTTGTTCGCCAAACTGTACGTCACCACCCGGACAAGCGCGGTCGCGCGGGGCAGGGAAATGGGCTATCTGCCGTAGGTCTTTGGAGTTTCAGCAGAATGCCACCCTTTCGGGTGGTGCGTCCCGTCCCCCCCTGTCCCTAACTTCACGCAAAATCCAGGACATCCGACGGCATGCCCCGGCGACGGGAGATCCGGCGGATCGTCCGATAAGGGGAGGTGCGCATGGACGGGGATCACATACTTGAAACCCGGAATCTGACGAAGGAATTCAAGGGCTTCATCGCGGTCAAGGACGTCAACCTCCAGGTCCGCCGCGGCAGCATCCATGCCCTGATCGGCCCCAACGGCGCGGGCAAGACCACGGTCTTCAACCTGCTGACCAAGTTCCTGATCCCGAGCGGCGGCCAGATCCTGTTCAACGGCGCCGACATCACGCGGGTCAAGCCGGCCGACATCGCCCGGCGCGGCCTCGTACGCTCGTTCCAGATCAGCGCCGTCTTCCCGCACCTGACCTGCCTGGAGAACGTACGGGTGGCGCTGCAGAAGCGCCTGCGCGGCGACAACTTCGACTTCTGGCGCTCGGAGAAGGTGCTGGAGGCGCTGGACGGCCAGGCCGGGGAACTGCTCGAGTCGGTCAACCTGGCGGCCTACCGCGACATTCCCGCGGTCGAGCTGCCCTACGGCCGCAAGCGCGCGCTGGAGATCGCCACCACGCTGGCGCTGGAGCCGGAGCTGATGCTGCTGGACGAGCCGATGGCCGGCATGGGCCACGAGGACATCGACCACACCGCGGCGCTGATCCGCAAGGTCTCGGCCAACCGCACCATCCTGATGGTCGAGCACAACCTCTCCGTCGTGTCCGACCTGTCGGACACGATCACGGTGCTGCGCCGGGGCGAGATCCTGGCCGAGGGACCTTACGCGACGGTGTCCAAGGACCCGCAGGTGATGGAAGCGTACATGGGGACGGGACATGCCTGACGGGGCCGCGACGACGACAGGGATGCTGGAGATCCGGGATCTTCACGCCTTCTACGGCGAGAGCCACATCCTGCACGGCGTCAGCCTGGACGTCCGGCGGGGCGAGGTGGTGACCCTGCTGGGACGCAACGGCGCCGGCAAGACCACGACGATGCGCTCGATCATGGGCATCGTGGGCCGGCGCACCGGCTCGATCCGGCTGAACGGGACGGAGCTGACGGGGCTGGCGTCGAACCGGATCGCCCGGCTGGGGATCGGCTACGTGCCGGAGGAGCGGGGTATCTTCTCCAGCCTGAACGTGGAGGAGAACCTGATGCTGCCGCCCACGATCAAGCCGGGCGGCATGGACGTGGAGGCGATCTACCGCCTGTTCCCGAACCTGAAGGAGCGGCGGAAGAGCCAGGGGACGCGGCTGTCGGGGGGCGAGCAGCAGATGCTGGCGATCGGGCGGATCCTGCGCACCGGGGCCGACCTGATCCTGCTGGACGAACCGACCGAGGGGCTGGCGCCGGTGATCATCCAGCAGATCGGCCGGGTGGTGCGGGAGCTGAAGCAGAGCGGCTTCACCATCCTGCTGGTCGAGCAGAACTTCCGCTTCGCCGCCACCATCGCGGACCGCCACTACGTCATGGAGGAGGGGCACATCGTCGACATGATCCCGAACGACCAGCTCGAAGCCAACATGCACAAGCTGCACGAATATCTCGGCGTCTGATCAAGCGGAACAGCGCAGAACAAGGTAACAGGGGAAACGGTGAAGAGGATGAGCAAGATGCTGAAGCAGATCATGACCGGTACGGCTCTCGCGGCACTGTCGGTCGGCATGGCCGCCGCCGCGAACGCTCAGGGAGCGGTTTCGGACGGCAGGATCAAGATCGGCGTCCTGAACGACCGCTCCGGCATCTATGCCGACGTGGCGGGCGAGGGCTCGGCCGTGGCCGCGCGCATGGCGGCGGAGGAGTTCGGCAACGCGATCGACGGCGCGCCCATCGAGATCGTGGTCGCCGACCACCAGAACAAGGCCGACATCGCGGCCAACGTCACCCGCCAGTGGATCGACCGCGAACAGGTCGACGTGATCGCCGACGTGCCCAACTCGGCCGCGGCGCTGGCGGTGCAGGAGATCACCCGCGACAAGAACCGCATCTTCCTGATGTCCGGCCCCGGCAGTTCGCGCCTGACCGGCGACGCCTGCTCGCCGACCGGCATCCACTGGACCTACGACAACCACGCGCTGGCCGCCGGCACCGCGCGCGCGCTGACCGAGGAAGGCAAGAACACCTGGTACTTCATCACCGCCGACTACGCCTTCGGCCATTCGCTGGAGGAGGAGACCACGGCGGTGGTCAAGGAACTGGACGGCCAGGTGCTGGGCTCGGTGCGCCACCCCCTGGGCAACTCGGACTTCTCGTCCTTCCTGCTCCAGGCCCAGGGCTCGGGCTCCCAGGTGATCGGTCTGGCCAACGCAGGCAACGACACGACGAACGCGATCAAGCAGGCCAACGAGTTCGGCATCACCCAGGCGGGCCAGACGCTGGCCGGCATGCTGCTGTTCATCTCGGACGTCCACGCGCTGGGTCTGGACGCGGCGCAGGGACTGGTCGCGACCACCGGGTTCTACTGGGACATGGACGACGAGACCCGCGCCTGGTCGGCCAAGTACGAGGAGAAGATGGGCGCCAAGCCGACCATGGTGCAGGCCGGCGTCTATTCCTCGGTCAAGCACTACCTCAAGGCGGTCGAGGCGGCCAAGACGGACGAGGCCAAGGCCGTCGTCTCCAAGATGCACGAGCTGCCGATTGAGGACATGTTCGCCAAGAACGGCAAGATCCTGGCCAACGGCCGCATGGTCCACGACATGTACCTGGCCCGCGTCAAGGCGCCGTCCGAGAGCAAGGGGCCGTGGGACTATTACGAGATCGTGCGCACGATTTCCGGTGACCAGGCCTATCTCGACGCCGCCGCCAGCGGCTGCAAGATCGCCCAGAAGTAAGGGACGGACCCGCAATGATGGAGCTGCTGGGGGTTCCGCCCCAGGTCCTGTTCGGTCAGCTCCTGCTGGGGCTGATCAACGGGTCCTTCTATGCCCTGCTGAGCCTCGGGCTGGCCGTCATCTTCGGCATGCTCAACGTCATCAACTTCGCGCACGGCGCCCAGTACATGCTGGGCGCCTTCGCGGCGTGGATGCTGCTGAAGTTCGCCGGGATCAACTACTGGGCCGCCCTGGTGCTGGCCCCGGTGCTGGTCGGCCTGATCGGCGTCGTGCTCGAGAAGCTGATGCTCAGCCGGCTGTACAAGCTCGACCACCTCTACGGCCTGCTGCTCACCTTCGGCCTGGCGCTGATCATCGAGGGGATGTTCCGCCACTGGTACGGCGTGTCCGGCCAGCCCTACCCGATCCCCCAGGCGCTCGCCGGCGGCTACAACCTGGGCTTCATGTTCCTGCCCACGTACCGCGGCTGGGTCGTCGCCGTCTCCGTGGTGGTCTGCTTCGGCACCTGGTTCATGATCGAGCGCACCAGGCTGGGAGCCTACCTGCGCGCCGCCACCGAGAACCCGGTGCTGGTCCAGGCCTTCGGCATCAACGTCCCGGTCATGATCACCGCGACCTACGGCTTCGGCGTGGCGCTCGCCGGCCTGGCCGGCGTGCTCGCGGCGCCGATCTACCAGGTCAACCCGCTGATGGGCTCGCACCTGATCATCGTCGTCTTCGCGGTCGTCGTGATCGGCGGCATGGGCTCGATCCTGGGCGCCGTGCTGACCGGCTTCATGCTGGGCATCCTGGAGGGCTTCACCAAGGTGTTCTACCCCGAGGCTTCCAACATCGTGATCTTCGTCGTGATGGCCGTGGTGCTGCTGATCAAGCCGGCCGGTCTGTTCGGACGGGAGAAGTAAGCCATGGCAACCCAATCCCATACCGACGCTCTCCGGGCCGGCGCCGCGGCGCCCGCCCGGCGGAGCCCGCCCGCGCTGAAATGGGCGGCGCTGGCGGCGCTGCTGGTGGTGGCGCTGGTCGCCCCGTTCCAGTTCTACCCGGTGTTCCTGGCCAAGGCGCTGTGCTTCGCGCTGTTCGCCTGCGCCTTCAACCTGCTGATCGGCTATGTCGGGCTGCTGTCGTTCGGCCACGCCGCGTTCTTCGGCTCGGCCGCCTACGTGACCGCCCACGCGGTCAAGGTGTGGGGCCTGACGCCGGAGCTGGGCATCCTGCTCGGCGTGCTGGTGGCGGCGCTGTTCGGCCTGGCGTTCGGCTTCCTGGCGATCCGGCGGCAGGGCATCTACTTCGCGATGGTGACGCTGGCACTGTCGCAGATGGTGTTCTTCCTGGCGCTCCAGCTGCCGTTCACCGGCGGCGAGGACGGCATCCAGGCGGTGCCGCGGGGCTACCTGTTCGGGCTGATCGACCTGGGCGACAACCTGGCCATGTACTACTTCGTGCTGGCGGTGTTCCTGGCCGGCTTCCTGCTGATCCACCGGACGATCCACTCGCCGTTCGGCCAGGTGCTGAAGGCGATCCGGGAGAACGAGCCGCGGGCGGTGTCGCTGGGCTACAAGGTGGACCACTACAAGCTGGCGGCGTTCGTGATGTCGGCGGCCCTGGCCGGTCTGGCCGGCGGGACCAAGGCGATCGTGTTCCAGCTGGCGTCGCTGACCGACATCACGTGGCAGATGTCGGGCGAGGTGGTGCTGATGACGCTGCTGGGCGGCCTGGGCACCATCTTCGGCCCGGTGGTCGGCGCCTTCCTGGTGGTCACCCTGCAGAACTACCTGGCCGGCACGCAGTTGCCGGTGACCGTGGTGACCGGCGTCATCTTCGTCGTCTGCGTCCTGCTGTTCCGCCGCGGCATCGTCGGCGAGATCGGAGCATTGCTCAAGTCCAGGGGCTGAGGCTTCGGGGAGGAACTTGCGTCCACGGTCATCCATGACTAGATATATGACTAGTCACGGATGACCGTGGACCCTCAGGCTCCGGTATGGGAGTTTCCATGAGAAGCTGGCCTTTACATGACGCAAAAGCCCGATTCAGCGAGTTGCTGGAAACCTGCCTGAAAGAAGGACCGCAGTTGGTGACGAAGCGAGGGGCCGACGCGGCCGTGCTGGTCTCCCTGCACGAATGGCAGAGGCTTCGGGAGAATGCCCGCCCTTCCCTGAAGGAACTGCTCCTGGCGGAGACTCCCCGAGGCGACATTCCCGTACCCGGACGCGGTCGTCTGCATCGCCGCAATCCGGTCGGCTTCGACTGAAGCACATACTGTATTCATGTATCTGCTCGACACCAACGTCGTATCCGAACTCCGACGCCAGCGTCCCCATGGAGCCGTCCTGGCGTGGCTGGAAAGTGTCGACGAGCGTGATCTCCATCTTTCGGTCGCCACCATCGGCGAACTGCAAGCGGGCGTGGAAGTAACGCGCGAACGGGATCCCGTCAGGGCTTCCGAAATCGAGTCATGGCTTGAAAAAGTAGCTGCATCTTTCGAGATAGTTCCCATGGATGCTCGCGTCTTCCGTCGATGGGCTCGGCTGATGCATGGGCGGACCAATGATTTGATGGAGGATGCGATGATCGCCGCAACGGCCGAGGCGCACGGCCTCATTGTCGTCACGCGCAATGTCAGGGATTTCGAAACACTTGGCGTCAGAACGCTTGACCCCTTCGTGTTTGTCGCCCGATAGGGCACTGCCCGACCAGGTTGACCCGGCCAGGGTAGCCGCGCCCATGCGTTGGGCCGTGGCCCAACGCATTGCGACGCGTGAACGGCAGGCTGAATGGACCGGAGCGGTTCAACCCGGTCGGAAGCCGCCTTATGGCGTGTCGCCAGCTGAGCCAGATGAGGCCGGAAGCGAGATGGGTGCCGGCCGGGAAGGTGCTGGCGAGCTTGTCGTAGCGTGTGGCGATGGCCCGGAATCCCCTAGGAAAGCCTTCCAAGCAAGCCGTTCCGCGCAAGTTCGGATCGAAGCCGCGTCACCCGAAGCTGAACTCCACCGTCCCCAGCCTCCCCAGGTCCATCATCACCCGGTCGCCGGCGGCCACCCAGTTGGTCTGGACCACGCTGCCGGTCAGCACCAGGTCGCCCGCCTTCAGCCCGGCGCCCTGCCCTTCCCGGTGTTGCCCGGCCAATTGGTTGGCAAGCCAGGCCAGCGCCTCGAACGGGTGCCCCAGCACGTCGGAGCCCCTGCCCGTCCCCACCACGGCGCCGTTGATCAGCATGGTCCCCGCGACCTCGTTCAGGGCACCCCAGTCATGGACCGGGGCGCCCAGCACGCAGCCGGCGCCGAAGAAGTTGTCGGCGATCAGCAGCGGAGTGCCGATGGTCCGCCAGTCCGTGTAGCGGTCGTCCACGATCTCTGCCGCCGGCATGCAGGACTCCACGAACCGGGCGATCGAGGCCCTGTCGTAGGGCGCGCCGGAAGCCGGCACGTCGCCCGCCAGCCGCACGGCGATCTCGCACTCCACCCCCGGCCGGCGGAAGGTGGCGTGGTTCAGCGCCACCCCGCCCGCCGCCACGGTGCTCGACAGGATGCCGCCGCGGCACGGGCTCGGGATGCCCAGATAGGCCTGCATCACCGCCGTGGTGCAGCCGATCTTGTAGCCCGCCAGCTCTCCGAAGCCGGCTCCGGATAGCTTCCTGTTCAACGTTTCCTGGACCTGGTAGGCCTCCGTCTCGTCGGACGGCTGCAACGGGTCGGGCAGCCGGTCGAGCGCCCGCAGGCTGAGATGGGCGGCGAACAGCTCGCAGGCGGCGAAAAGGGCGCTCTCCGGGGTCATCATGGCTGTCACCTCATGACAGGCATGGTGAATTCGGCCCCGGCGCGGATGCCGGTCGGCCAGCGCGAGGTGACGGTCTTCAGGCGGGTGTAGAAATGCACGCCCTCCATGCCGTGGACCGCATGGTCGCCGAACAGGCTGCGCTTCCAGCCGCCGAAGCTGTGGAACGCCATCGGCACCGGGATCGGCACGTTGATCCCGACCATGCCGACCTTGATCTTGTTGGCGAAGGTGCGGGCGGCATCGCCGTCGCGGGTGAAGATCGCGGTGCCGTTGCCGTATTCGTGGTCGTTGATCATGCCGACGGCCTGGTCGAAGTCCGGTACCCGGACGACCGACAGCACCGGCCCGAAGATCTCCTCCTTGTAGATCGTCATGTCGGTGGTGACGTCGTCGAACAGGCAGCCGCCGATGTAGAAGCCGTTCTCGTAGCCCTGGAGCTTCAGGTCGCGGCCGTCGACCACCAGCTTGGCGCCCTCCTTGACGCCCTGGTCCACGTAGCCCCGGACCTTGTCGCGGTGCTGCCGGGTGACCAGCGGCCCCATCTCGGCTTCGGGATCGTTGCCCGGACCGATCTTGAGCGCGCGGACCTTGGGTTCCAGCCGCTCCATCAGGGCGTCGCCGACCCCGCCGACCGCGACCGCGACGGAGACCGCCATGCAGCGCTCGCCGGCCGAACCGTAGGCCGCCCCCATCAGCGCGTCGGTCGCCTGGGACAGGTCCGCGTCGGGCATCACCACCATGTGGTTCTTGGCCCCGCCCAGGGCCTGGACCCGCTTCCCGTGCCCGGTGCCGGTCCGGTAGATGTATTCCGCGATCGGAGTGGAGCCGACGAAGCTGATCGCATCCACGCGCGGGTCGGTCAGCAGGGCGTCGACCGCCTCCTTGTCGCCGTTGACCACGTTGAACACGCCGGGCGGCAGGCCCGCCTCGGACAGCAGCTCGGCCAGCCGCATCGCCGTGGACGGGTCGCGCTCCGACGGCTTCAGGATGAAGCTGTTGCCGCAGGCGAGCGCTATCGGGAACATCCACATCGGCACCATGGCCGGGAAGTTGAACGGCGTGATGCCGGCGCAGACCCCGACCGGCTGGCGCATAGAGAAGCTGTCGACGTTGGTGCCGACATTCTCGCTGAACTCGCCCTTCTGCAGGTGCGGGATGCCGCAGGCGAACTCCACCACTTCCAGGCCGCGGCTCAGTTCGCCGCGCGCGTCCGACTGGACCTTGCCGTGCTCGCCGCTGATCAGGCGGACCAGTTCGTCGGCATGGGCTTCGGCCAGGAACTTGAACTTGAACATCACGCGGGCGCGGACGACCGGCGGCGTGGCGGCCCAGCCGGGGAGTGCCGCGGATGCCGCCTCGACCGCCGCGGCCACGTCGGCCTTGCTCGCCAGGGCCACCCGGCCGCTGACCTCGCCGGTCGCCGGGTTGAACACGTCGGCCCGGCGCCCGCCGGTCCCGGCCACGATCTTGCCGCCGATGTAATGATCGATGTCGGGCATATGCGCCCTCCCCCTCTTTGCTTGGTTGGTTGCGAAGGACACTAGCAAGCAATCGGCCTCCCCGACAATCTCCGGGGCGGATCCCTGGACCGGCATCGTGAAAAGACTATCTCCTGGATCATGTTCCGCCTCCGACGGGGTCCTGCCATGCGCCGTTCCGCCTGCGCCGCCGTACTGATGATGCTGTCGCTGGTCCTCACCCTTCCGCCGGCCACGGGGAGCGCCGCGATGCCCACGTCCGATCCCGGGAACGCCCATGAATTCGACTTCGTCTCGATCGACGGCCGGCCATTGCCCTTGAAGGAGTTCGCCGGCAAGGCGGTGCTGGTGGTGAACACGGCGTCGATGTGCGGCTACACCCCGCAATACGCCGACCTGCAGGCCCTCTGGGAACGATACCGCGGGCGCGGCCTGGTGGTGCTGGGCGTGCCGAGCAACGATTTCGGCGGCCAGGAGCCGGGCAGCGCCGAGCAGATCAAGGACTTTTGCGAGGTCAATTTCGCGGTGGATTTCCCGATGACCGGCAAGCAGGCGGTCACCGGCGCCGGTGCGCATCCCTTCTATCGCTGGGCCGGGCAGGAACTGGGACCTGCCGCGGCGCCGCGCTGGAACTTCCACAAGTACCTGATCGCGCCCGACGGCCGGCTGGCCGGCTGGTTCCCGACCTCGACCTCCCCCAGGTCGGACAAGGTCGTCCGGGCGGTCGAGGCCGTGCTGCCGGAATGATCCTGCCGTTCGCTGTTGCGCCGGGACCCGCTGCTTTGCGATAAAGCACCCTCGCGAAGGGGGTACGTACGTGCCCCCGGCGTGCTTGTCGACACCACGGGAACCGCAGCATGACGCTCGGTCTGCATGACTACGAACGGCGTCGGCGGCGTCGCTTCTGGATACGTACGGTCAAGTTCCTGGCATTCGTCGGCGTATTCCTCGGCGTCGGCCTGTTCGCGTACCAGATGGGCGTCGAGCGGATGAAGGCCCGCGAGGCCGGCCTGCAGGCCGAGAACGCCCAGTTCGCCCAGACCAATGCCGACCTCGCCCGGTCCGTCTCCGAGCTGCGCACGGCCGCCCAGACGGCGGAGACCAGGGCCGCCGAGCTGGAGGCGCGGCTGACCCGCGAGCTGCCGACCGGCGATCTGGCGCGCTTGACCGAACTGGCGCGCGAGCGGCTGGCGGCCGGCGTCGATCCCAAGCGGCTGGTCTTCGTGCTGAACCAGATCCGGACCCCGCGCCAATGCGAGAAGCCGGAGAACAAGCGGTTCATCCTGCCGACGCCGATCTACAAGGGTCCCAACTCCGCGGTGGGCTTCGCCAACGGCGCCGTCACGGTCAGCGGCGAGGGCACGCCGGCCCGCAGCGCCGCCGGCAACGCGGAGGGCTGGTTCGATCCCGCGGCCCCCGTGACGATCCGGTTCACCGAGGCGGGCGGGCGGCAGACCGAGGCCACCGGCATCCTGCCGCTCACCCATGTGGTGGTCGCCGCCGGCATCGAGCATCAGTTCACGGTCGTGGCGGGGTCCCGGTCGTTCGTCGAGGTCACCGGCGAGCGCTGCCCGTTCCCGTGATCCGCCAACCCCTCGCAAGTGTGAGTTAATCGGGTATTAAGGGCTCCCGGTCCACATATCGCCCCTGCCGCCCCTGTGGCGGAATAGCGTGGCGACGAGGGCCGTGATGAAGATCCTGATCCTGCTGCTGGTGGCGCTCCTGTTCGGCGGCGGCGGTTTCGGCGCGGGCTGGTTCTTGTTCGCCAACAAGGAAGCGCACGAGGAGAAGGTCGAGGCGGCGCCGGAGCCGCCTCCGCCCACCGGACCGCCGGTCTTCGTCAATATCGGACCCTTGACGGTCCCGGTGCTGGGCGCCGAGCGGATCGACCAGTTCGTCACCCTGATGGTGGCGCTGGAAGTGGCCGACGCGCCCATGGCCGACAGGGTCCGCGAGCAGGCGCCCCGCCTGACCGATGCCTTCCTGACCGGAGTCTACGGCGCCATCGCCTCCGGCAAGGCGATGCAGGCCGGAATGCTCGACGTTCCCCAGGTCAAGGCGAAGCTCAACGAGGCCACCACCAAGGTGATGGGCAAGGGCGTCGTCCGCGACGTGCTGATCCAGGTCGTCAACCAGCGCCCGATGTGACGCCGCGGGCGGATCTTCGGAGTCGCAGCCCGAGTCGCGATCCTTAGTTTCCTATTCGCCGCCCCGATTCAAGGCCGGATGGCGGATTTCCGCCCCGCGGCGTGGCATCGTCGGGGCGAAACAGCCCCGCAGTTGCTTTGTCCGCGGCCCTCCTGCATGCTTCGCCGACAAGAAGTTGCCCGCTACAGCCTTGAATCAACGGGATGATTGCGCGCGATAAAAGTTATTCGACGGAAATCTGGGGGGATCGATGTCAGTTGCGTTCGTCTTCGTCGTCCTATGCGGCCTCGCGGCCCTCGGCTACGGCATTTATGCCGGCCGGGAGGTCCTGGCCGCGAATGCCGGGTCCGCCCGGATGCAGGAGATATCCGGCGCCATCCAGGAAGGCGCCCAAGCCTATCTGAACCGGCAATACACCACCATCGCGGTCGTCGGCGTCGTGATCGGCGTGATCCTGGGCTTCATCCTCGGGCTCCCCGTGGCGGGCGGCTTCTTCATCGGCGCCATCCTGTCCGGCGTGGCGGGATATGTCGGCATGAACGTGTCCGTCCGCGCCAACGTCCGCACGGCGGAGGCGGCGCGGCACGGCATGACCCCGGCGCTCGACATCGCCTTCAAGTCCGGCGCCATCACCGGCATGCTGGTGGTCGGGCTGGGCCTGCTGGGCGTGGCGGGCTATTACGGCGCGCTGCTGGCCGCCGGGCTGGAAATCCGCGCGATCCTTGAGGCGCTGGTGGCCCTCAGCTTCGGGGCGTCGCTGATCTCGATCTTCGCGCGGCTGGGCGGCGGCATCTTCACCAAGGGGGCCGACGTCGGCGCCGACCTGGTGGGCAAGGTCGAGGCCGGCATTCCGGAGGACGATCCCCGCAATCCCGCGGTCATCGCGGACAATGTGGGCGACAATGTCGGCGACTGTGCCGGCATGGCCGCCGACCTCTTCGAAACCTACGCAGTCACCATCGTCGCCACCATGCTCCTGGCGGCGATTTTTTTCGTGGGCGAGACCCAGGCCCGGCTGATGATCTATCCGCTGGTGATCGGCGCGGTCTGCATCATCGGCTCGATCGCCGGGACCTTCTTCGTCAAGCTCGGCCCCTCCAACAACATCATGGGGGCGCTGTACAAGGGCCTGGCGGTCACGGCGGCGATCTCGGCCGTGCTGATCTTCCTGGCGACCGCGATCCTGCTGGGCCTCCGCACGCCGCTGGAGCGGATCGGCGGAGAGGCGGTCACGGGCATCCGCCTGTTCGTCTGCGCCCTGGTCGGCCTGGGCGTCACCGGACTGCTGGTCTGGATCACCGAATACTACACCTCGACCGCGTTCCGCCCGGTGCGCAGCATCGCCAAGTCGTCCGAGACCGGGCACGGCACCAACGTGATCCAGGGACTCGCCGTGTCCATGGAGGCGACCGCCCTGCCGGCCCTGGTGATCTGCGCCGGCATCATCATCGCCCACGCCATGGCGGGCCTGTTCGGCATCGCCATCGCGGCCACCACCATGCTGGCGCTGGCCGGAATGGTCGTGGCCCTGGACGCCTACGGCCCGGTCACCGACAATGCCGGCGGCATCGCCGAGATGGCCGACCTGCCGAAGGAGACCCGGGTCATCACAGACGCGCTCGACGCGGTCGGCAACACCACCAAGGCGGTCACCAAAGGCTACGCAATCGGCTCGGCCGGCTT
Organism: Skermanella pratensis; assembly: GCF_008843145.1. GTDB lineage: Bacteria > Pseudomonadota > Alphaproteobacteria > Azospirillales > Azospirillaceae > Skermanella > Skermanella pratensis. Next base: position 4,794,290 of record NZ_CP030265.1, read on the forward strand.
GGCGGCCCTGGTCCTGTTCGCAGCCTATATCGAGGACCTGAAGCACTACTTCCCCGACGTGGTGGTCAGCTTCAATCTCCAGGATCCCTACGTGGTCGTCGGGCTTCTGATCGGCGGCCTGCTGCCCTACCTGTTCGGGGCCATGGGCATGACCGCGGTCGGCCGGGCGGCCGGCTCGGTCGTGGTCGAGGTGCGGCGCCAGTTCCGCGAGATCAAGGGCATCATGGAGGGCACGGCTAAGCCCGACTACGGCCGCGCCGTGGACATGCTGACCCGCGCCGCGATCCGCGAGATGATCCTGCCCTCGCTGCTCCCGGTGGCGGCGCCGATCGTGCTGTACCTGGTGATCAGCCTGATCGCCGGCCAGGCGGAGGCCTTCACGGCCCTGGGCGCCATGCTGCTGGGCACCATCGTGACCGGCATCTTCGTAGCGATCTCCATGACGTCGGGCGGCGGCGCCTGGGACAATGCCAAGAAGTACATCGAGGAAGGGAACTACGGCGGCAAGGGATCGGATGCCCACAAGGCGGCCGTGACCGGCGACACCGTCGGGGACCCCTACAAGGACACCGCCGGCCCGGCGGTCAACCCGATGATCAAGATCACCAACATCGTCGCGATCCTGCTGCTGGCGATCCTCGCCAAGCTGGGAGGCTGAAGAACCCTAAGGATACGGACCCGGGCGGCGCGTGCCGCCCGGGTCCGGGCCTCAGCGCCGCGGCAGGCCCGGCTGGCGGATTCCGCCCTGGCCGCCGGAGAAGCGGCCGATATTGCCGAGCATCTGTTCGATGAAGTTCATGTCGCGGCCGGCGGTCGGAGTCGTGCGCTCGACCAGTTCGACCTGTTGGCCGGCGGTGTGGTCCATCTCCTTGATGTCGGCGACCGTGCCGTTCTCGGCGAACCTGACGACCACGACCTTGCGTTCCACCACTTCCGGCCGGAAGAACGCGGTCTTCTCCGTGCGCGCGCCGATATAGTACCAGGTGTTCTCGTCGAAGGTGCCGACCGTCGACGGTGTCCCCAGCGTGACCGCGACGTCGTCGCGCGTGCTGACGCCGGGCTGGATCTGGTCGAGCCGCGTCTTCTCCGCGAGATTGCCTCGCGTATCGACCGTCGGGGAGCAGGCGGCCACCGTCAGGCCGAGCAGGCAGGCGGCGGAGACGTGACGAAGTGTTGGTCTGACCATGATTGCCCGATAATGTCCATCAAACGCCCTCCCCGGCATCCGAGGCGGATTGACGGGGACTGGGGCGGCACCCATTTCGGGTGGGACAATTGCATCCCCCGCGCCGTCGTGTCAACTTTTCGGATCAGGGAGATCCACCTTTGCTGAACCGCCTGTTCCGGCGCAAGCGCCCGGAGGCCGAGGCCCTGGACCTCTACGAAGCCATCGTCGCCCAGGCCCGGCGGCCGGAATTCTATGCCGGATCCGGCGTGCCCGACACGATCGACGGGCGGTTCGAGATGATCGCGCTGCATGCCTTCCTGGTGATGCGCCGCCTCAAGGGCCAGGGGCAGGCCGCCTCCGCGGTGTCCCAGGAGCTGTTCGACACCCTGATCGCGGACATGGACCGCAGCCTTCGGGAGATCGGGATCGGCGACCTGAGCGTGCCCAAGCACATCAAGAACATGGCCAAGGGGCTGTACGGCCGCATCGTCTCCTACGAGAAGGGTCTGGCCGAGCCCGGCGACGCGGCTCTCCACGCGGCCCTCGACCGCAACCTGTACGGCACCGTCCTTGAGGTGCCCGAAGACCACCTGGCCGCCATGGCCGCCTACATGAGGCGGGAGACCGCCGCCCTCGCCGGCCAGCCGGTGGAAAGCCTGGCCGCCGGCCGTGTGCAATTCGGACCGCCGCCTGTTATAGGGTGACATTCTTTCCCCGGTGCCGCCCGCCCCGGCACCGGAGGACGTCGAAGGAGGCCCCATGACCGACCAGCCGACCGCCGCCCCGTCGATCGGACCCGAGTTCTCACGGACCGTGCTCGCCGACAAGGTGAGCGGCGAGGAGATGATCCAGACCATCAAGGCCAACCCGCAGGAGTGCCGGCGCCTCGCCGGGCGGCTGGACCTGCGGGACCTGAGATCCCTGACCGCCACCGTCCGGCTGAAGCGGGTGAGCGGCGGCCAGATGATCCGGGTCCGCGGCACGCTGGAGGCCGAGGTGGTCCAGACCTGCGTCGTGACGCTGGAACCGGTGGAGAACCATGTCGCGGACGAGTTCGAGACGATGTTCGCCCCCCGCCACCTGATCCCCGAGATCCCCGCCGAGGTGGAGATCGATCCGGACGCGGAAGAGCCGCCGGAGCCTCTGGTCGGCAACCGGATCGACATCGGCGAGCTGACCGCCCAGCATCTGTCGCTGGCCCTCGACCCCTATCCGCGATGCCCGGGCATCGCGTTCGATGACCATATAGAGGACGCCCCCGTGGCGGGCGCGGAGGAGGTTCCGGCCGACCGGCCGAATCCGTTCCTGACCCTTGCCAAGCTGAAGCGGCCCCACTAAATTCGCGGTTCGCGCTTGCCCCCCGAGGGCGTTTTCTGTAATGAAGCGGTTCGCATAAGGCGGCTCCTTCGGGCCGCCTTTTATAATAGAGAGTTCCGACGATGGCTGTTCCGAAGAAAAAGACCTCCAAGTCCCGGCGCGACATGCGCCGCTCCCACCACGCCCTGACCGCCGCCTCCTATGCCGAGTGCCCGAACTGCGGCGAGCTGAAGCGCCCGCACCATGTCTGCGGTTCGTGCGGCCAGTACGACGGCCGTGAAGTGGTGGCCGAAGCCGCGACCGCTTGACCGGTCCGGCGGACGGATCGGAAGCGGACGGTGTACGGAGATCGGATGCGGTGAGCGCGCGTTTGACGATCGCCCTGGACGCCATGGGCGGAGATCATGCGCCGGAAGTGGTTGTCGCGGGTGCCGATATGGCTCGGCTGCGTTGCCCGGAGATCGATTACCTGTTCTTCGGCGACGAACAGCGGATAAAGCCGCTGCTCGCGAACCTTCCCGATCTTGAGCGCATTTCCACCATCCATCACACGCCGGATGCCGTCAGCAACGACGCCAAGCCGGCCGTGGCGCTGCGTGCGGGCCGGAACTCGAGCATGCGGCTCGCCATCGACGCGGTGGCGCAGGGCAAGGCGGCTTGCGTCGTGTCCGCCGGCAATACCGGCGCGCTGATGGCCATGGCCAAGTTCGTTCTGAAGACGCTGCCGGGCATCGACCGGCCGGCGATAGCCTCGTTTTTCCCGACGCTCCGGGGCGAGAGCGTGATGCTGGACCTGGGCGCCAACATCGAGTGCGACAGCAGGAACCTGGTCGAGTTCGCGGTCATGGGCTCGGTCTTCGCCCGCACCGTGCTGGGATTGATGCAGCCGACCGTCGGCCTGCTCAACATCGGGGCCGAGGAGGTCAAGGGGCACGAGTCGATCAAGGCCGCCGCCGCCCAGCTCCGGGTGACTCCCCTACCCGGCAAGTTCCACGGCTTCATCGAGGGCAACGACATCCCGTCCGGCACGGTCGACGTGATCGTCACCGACGGCTTCACCGGCAATGTCGCGCTGAAGACAGCCGAGGGCACCGCCAAGCTCTATTCAGAATTGCTGCGCCGGACGTTCGAATCCTCGATCGTGGCGCGCCTGGGCTATCTGCTGGCCCGCAACGCCTTCACCAAGCTCAAGAAACGGATGGACCCGCGACGGTACAACGGCGCGATGTTCCTTGGCTTGCAGGGCGTGTGCGTAAAGAGCCACGGAGGCACGGACCCGACCGGTTTCGCCAACGCGATCTGCGTGGGCGTCGACCTGGTGACCCGGGGGTTCAACGAGACGATCAAGGCCGAGATGGCGCGTATCGGCGACCTTGCCGCCGCCGCCACCCCGGACGGCACTCCCCAGCAGAACCTCACAGTTCCGAATTCATCCCACCCGGACTCAAAGGCAGCGGCCATATAGATGGTTCGACGTTCAAGGATCATAGGCTGCGGCTCGTACCTGCCGCAGAACGTTGTGACCAATCATGACCTCGCCAAGCGGGTCGACACTTCCGATGATTGGATCACCCAGCGCACCGGCATCCGGTCGCGCCACCTCGCCGCACCGGACGAGAAGACGTCCGACCTGGCATTGGCGGCGGCGCGACGGGCGCTGGACCATGCCGGCATCGCGGCGGCCGACGTCGACCTGATCATTCTGGCGACCACCACGCCGGACCACACCTTCCCGGCGACCGCCACGAAGGTGCAGGCCGAGCTGGGGATCACCAAGGGGTTCGCCTTCGATCTCCAGGCGGTCTGCTCCGGCTTCGTGTTCGCCCTCTCGGTCGCCGACAACTTCATCCGGCTGGGCCAGGCCACGACGGCGCTGGTGATCGGCGCCGAGACCTTCTCCCGCATCCTGGATTGGGAAGACCGCACGACCTGCGTGCTGTTCGGCGACGGCGCCGGGGCGGTGGTGCTCCAGGCGGCCGAGGACGAGGGCGCCACAAGCGACCGAGGCATCCTGTCCACCCACCTGCATTCCGATGGGCGGCAGTACGAGTTGCTGTGGGTCGACGGCGGTCCCTCGGCGACCCAGAGCACCGGCCATGTCCGGATGGTCGGCCAGGACGTCTTCCGCCACGCCGTGACCCGGCTGAGCGAGGTCGTGAACGAGGCGCTGGAAGCCAACAAGCTTACCGCCGACGACATCGACTGGCTGGTGCCGCACCAGGCCAACAAGCGGATCATCGAAGGCACGGCCCGCAAGCTGAAGCTGTCGGTCGACAAGGTGGTGATGACCGTGGACCACCATGGCAACACCTCGGCCGCCTCGATCCCGCTGGCGCTGGCGGAGGCGGTCCATGACGGCAGGATCAAGCAGGGCGACCTGGTGCTGATGGAAGCCATGGGCGGCGGCTTCACCTGGGGTTCCGCCCTGGTCCGGATGTGACGCGGTGCCGGACCGGTAAAGCTGTGATGCCGCCCCGCCCCTCAACGATGTCCGCCAACTCTTTGTAATTGACGCATTTCTTCCGTGGGATTACGGTTCCGGCGGCAGGTCCGGCGGCTAGCGGGCCACTGGCGAGAGGGAAGACGTCATGACTCAGGAGACCGTCACCCGCGCTCAACTGAGCGAGGCCGTGTACCAGGAAGTCGGCTTGTCGCGCAACGAATCCGCCGATCTGGTGGAGACAGTCCTGAACGAAATCTCCGACGCGCTTGCGCGTGGGGAGATGGTGAAGATCTCGTCTTTCGGCAGTTTCTCGGTCCGGCAGAAGGGGCAGCGCATCGGGCGCAACCCCAAGACCGGCGAGGAGGTGCCCATCATGCCGCGGCGTGTGCTGGTCTTCCGGGCGAGCCATGTGCTCAAGTCACGGATCAACCAGACTCTCGCCGAACTCGACCCGCCGCATATTGAAGTAGCCTCGTGACGATGACCGCACCCAACCCAGACCCGCGGCCCCGCAGCATGGCGAAATCGGCCACAGCCTTCCGCACGATCAGCGAGGTTTCGGCCGAACTCGACGTGCCGCAGCATGTGCTGCGCTTCTGGGAAACCAAGTTCCCCCAGATCCGCCCCCTGAAGCGCGGCGGCGGCCGGCGCTATTACCGGCCCGAGGACGTCGAACTGCTCCGGCGGATCCAGAGCCTGCTTTACAAGGAAGGCTACACGATCAAAGGCGTGCAGCGCCTGCTGCGCGAGTCCCGCGGCGGCACGCCCCAGGGCGCCGGCGACCAGCAGCCCCGGACCGGGGAGGAGCCCGGCGGCGCCTCGGCTGCGGAAACGGATCACGAGCCTTTCGACCATGACGATGACGAAGACGATCATGGCCATGGGTACGAGGGTTCCGGCGGGATGTCCCGCGCCCAGCGCGACGACATCGAGGCCGTGCTGACCGAACTCATAGCACTCCGCGACATGCTGCGGGACGGCAGGAAATAGGCAAATAAATTCATCGGAGTGATTGCGTGACCCCGGGGGCGCGGCTATAGTCCGCGCCACACCGGACGAACCGGCGCCGACAAGGCCGGTACGGGTCGTCAGTGTTTAACGGGCAGTAGCGCAGCCTGGTAGCGCATCAGTCTGGGGGACTGGGGGTCGTGGGTTCGAATCCCGCCTGCCCGATATCTTCAGGAAACTGAAATTGGTTGAGAGCCGGCAACGTGACGAACGTTGCCGGCTCTTTCCGTTCCGAAGAGGCGATCGTCATCAACGAGGGAAACCGGTTTTCCGGCTCCGGCCGAAGGATGCGGCACCTTCCAAACCCTCGCGTCCTAAAGCGATCAGGCACGCGGAAACACGAACGGCCCCCGATCGGGGGCCGTTCGCGTCTATCTGAATCTTCCTGCCGAAATCTTCTTTGCGACTCGTTGGCCGCTTCACCCTTCTCGGGCGTTCCCCCCTAAACTCGGGCCGGTCTGATCCGTTGCATATGTATGCGTTGAAAGACGGTATTATGTCAAGGCTGCGACGTATCGCCACTGGTAAAATTTTTCTGCCCGCCGCCCGATCCGCCTCCCGCGTGCGCCCCCAGCAGCGATCGCCCCGCCCCGGTCAGGCGACAGACGACCCAGTCCGGCTTGAGGGGATTGTGGAACCAACGCTCGGCCCAGCCGGCGTCGATGCAGGACCGGACGAGCGCGCGATCCACGCGCTGCCCCTCCTCGTCGAACAGCGGCAGCTTTCCGCCGGGCTGGGCGAGCCCGCGGCGCAGCCACTGGAGTTGCAGGGCCTCCGGCCGGGCACCCGCTTCTGGGTCGGTTTCCGGGCCGGTTTCTGGAAGGGCGGTCATGGGTCGGTCCGGCTGGTGGGATGACGGGTGGCGCATCTTACGTTAGCCTGCCTGCTCAGCCAACATCATGCACACGCGGCAGGCGATCGATGGACATGATCTTCGTTTACATGACTGCGCCGACCCCCGGCGAGGCGCACCGGATCGGGCGCACCCTGGTGGAGGAGAGGCTGGCCGCCTGCGCCAACCTGCTGCCCGGCATGACCTCCGTCTATCGCTGGCAGGGCAAGGTCGAGCAGGCCGACGAGGTGGTCGTCATCGCCAAGACGACGGCCGACCTGTTCGACCGGCTGGCGGCGCGGGTGAAAGAGATCCACAGCTATGACTGTCCCTGCATCGTAGCCCTGCCCCTGGAACGGGGGCACGCCCCCTATCTGGACTGGATCGCCGCCGAAACCGGACGGAACCGCGCATAGGAGCCATGCGCCGGGTGCAACTTGCCCGTTTTCGCCGCAACATGCGACGGTTTTACCGAACGTTCTCCGACAGCGCCCCTTCTTTCTCCGAGGTCCGACATGTCTCCCCTTTCCGCCCGTCTCTCGCTGGGGTTCGCCTGTATCGGCCATGCCTTCATGCATGTGCTGACCGCGCTGTACCTCACCGTCGTGCTCGGGCTGGAGCGGGACTGGGCCATGAGCTACGACGAGCTGATCCGGCTGTGGACCGTCGGCTCCCTGATGATCGGGCTCGGCGCCCCGATCGCCGGCTGGCTGGGCGACCGCTGGAGCGACGCCAAGATGATGGTGGTGTTCTTCCTGCTGACGGGCGCCGGGTCGATCGCGGCCGGCCTCGCCGACGGCGCCACGGCGCTGGCGGTGGGCTTGGCGGTCCTGGGGCTGGGCGGCTCGATCTTTCATCCGGTCGGCATGTCCTGGGTGATCAAGAACGCGACCAACCGGGGCCGCGCGCTCGGCGTCATGGGGATCTTCGGCAGCGTCGGCATCGCCGGGGCCGCGGTCGTCGCCGGTGGCCTGACCGAACTGGTCAACTGGCGCGCCGCCTTCATCGTTCCGGGAGCGGTCTGCATGGCCGCGGGCTTCGCGCTGCTGGCCTGCATCGCGGCCGGCCTGGTGACGGACAGGGAACGGGACGCCAAGGTCCAGCCGGGGACCAACCGGGCCGACGCCGTCCGCGCCTTCCTGGTGCTGTCGGTCACCATGGTCTGCGCGGGCCTGATCTTCCAGTCCACCATGACCGCCATGCCCAAATGGTTCGGGGAGCGCATGACCGGCCTTGTCGGCGAGGGCACCCTGGGCGTCGGCGGACTGGTCACCCTGGTCTACCTGTTCGCCAGCGGGTCGCAGTTCGTCGGCGGCATGCTGTCCGACCGCTACCCGCTGAAGCAGGTCTATGTCGGGTGCCTGGCGCTTCAGATTCCGCTGCTGCTGGTCGCCTCCAACTTCGCCGGCATCCCCCTTCTGATGGCCGCGGCGCTGGTGGTGTTCACCCAAAGCCTCCAGATCCCGGCGGAGACCATGCTGCTGGCCCGCTACACGCCGGCCCGGCACCGCGGGCTGGCGTTCGGCGCCAAGTTCGTCCTGTCCTTCGGCGTGGCGCCGCTGGGCGTCCAGCTCGTGGCGCTGGCCTATGGGTGGAGCACCGACTTCTGGTGGCTCTTCGTCATGCTGGGCGGCTTCGCGACCACCGCCATGCTGGCGGCGACCCTGCTGCCGCGCGAAGCGCCGGCGGCGGCCCCCGCCGCCGTGCCGGCCGCTTCCGTGGCGCCGCCGCTGGCCGCCCCGGCCGTCAGCGCCGAGTAGCCGAGCCCGCCTTCGCCAGCGCCTGGTCCAGGTCGGCGATCAGGTCCTCGGCGCTCTCGATGCCGATTGACAGGCGGATGACGTCGGGCGTGGCACCCGCCGCCTTCAGTCCTTCCTCGGAGAGCTGGCGGTGGGTGGTCGAAGCCGGATGGATGATCAGCGACCGGGTATCCCCGATATTGGCGAGATGGCTGAACAGCTCGACACCCTCCACCACCGCCACGCCGGCATCGAAACCGCCCTTCAGGCCGAAGGTGAAGACCGCCCCCGCCCCCTTGGGCAGGTACTTGCGGGCCAGCTCGTGGTACGGGCTGGACGGCAGGCCGGCATAGTTGACCCAGGCCACCTGGGGATGACCCTGGAGGAATTCGGCGACCTTCAGCGCGTTGGCGCAGTGCCGCTCCATGCGGAGAGCCAGCGTCTCGATCCCGGTGATGGTCAGGAAGGCGTTCATCGGCTGCTGGTTCGGTCCCAGGTCGCGCAGGCCGATGGCGTGGCCGTGGATCGTGAAGGCCAGGTCGCCGAAGGTCTCGTGGAAGCGCAGGCCGTGGTAGCCCGGCTCCGGCTCGGTCAGCGCCGGGTACTTGCCCGCCGCGGTCCAGTCGAACCGGCCGCTGTCTACGACGGCGCCGCCGACCGAATTGCCGTGGCCCGACAGGAACTTGGTGGTGGAATGGACGACGAGCGTCGCGCCGTGCTCGATCGGGCGGCACAGGTACGGCGTCGCCATGGTGTTGTCCACGATCAGCGGGATATTGGCCTCCCGCGCCACCCCGGCGATGGCCGCGATGTCGGAGACCACGCCGCCCGGGTTGGCCAGGCCCTCGATGAAGATCGCCTTGGTCTTCGGCGTAAGCGCCCGGCGATAGCTGTCTGCATCCTCGCCATCGACGAACACCGCCTTCCAGCCGAACGCTCGGGGAAAGCTGTTGGCGAACTGGTTGAGCGACCCGCCATAGAGCCGGCGCGACGACACGAACTCCTCCCCCGGCGCCATCAGCGCGAAGAAGGTCAGCATCTGCGCCGCATGGCCCGACGCGGTGGCGGTGGCGCCCCGGCCGCCCTCCAGGCTGGCGATACGTTCTTCCAGCACCGAAACGGTCGGGTTGGTCAGCCGCGAATAGATGAAGCCCATCTTCTGGAGATTGAAGAGGGAGGCCGCGTCCTCGACGTCGTCGAACACGTAGCTGGTGGTCTGGTAGATCGGCGTCGCCCGCGCGCCGGTCGCCGGGTCGGGCGCCGCCCCGGCATGCACGGCCCGCGTCTCGAACCCGAATGTCCTCTGTCCCGTCCCGTCCCCGGCCATGGCGCTTCCCTCCCCTTCCCTACATCAGTTTCCGGGCGGCCTTGACCGGCCGCTTGCGGTTGGTGATGACGTTCGAATTGATGCCGTTCCAGCCCAGCTCGCCGTGGAGCCGCATGAACTCGATCTTCGGGCAGCGGTCCATCACGACCTTCAGCCCTGCCTGCTCCGCCCGCTCGGCGGCTTGGTCGTTCCGCACCTGGATCTGCATCCACACGACCTTGGCGCCGATCGCGATCGCGCTGTCCGTCACAGGCCCCGCCGCTTCGGAATTGCGGAAGACGTCGACCATGTCGACCGGCTCGGGAATATCCTCCAACCGGGCGTACACCGTCTCTCCCAGCAACTCCTGCCCGGCGACGCCGGGGTTGACCGGGATCACGCGGTAGCCTTTGGACTGCAGGTACTTCATCACGAAGTAGCTGGGCCGGTTCCAGTTGGTGCTTGCCCCCACCAGGGCGATCACCTTGACCGATGCCAGGATGTCCGAGAGGTACTGATCCGTGTACGTGTCGTGCTGCATGGAATCCGCCTGTGTTAGCGCACTTCGCTGAACGGCATGTACGATACCATGCCGCCGCGCTCCAGCCGGGTCACGTCCTCGGGCAGGACCACGAGGCCGTCGGATTCCACCATGGAGGACAGGACGCCGGCGCCGTCGCGGGCGAACTTGGTCGCGACCAGCTCCCCGTCGTCTCCGGGCGCCAGGCAGACCCGGACGAACTCCCGGCGGCCCTCCTTCTTCTTGTAGTCGAAGTCGGCGCGGACCCGGAACAATGTCGGCTCCGTGACGGTCTCGCCGGCAAGGTGCTGGATCAAGGGGCGCGCGAGGCAGAAGAAGGTGACCATGGCGGCCACGGGGTTGCCGGGCAGCCCGACGAACGGCTTGCCCTTGATCTGGCCCAGCGCCACCGGCCGGCCGGGCTTGATGGCGAGCCGCCAGAAATGCAATCCGCCCAGCGACTCGACCGCACCCTTCACATGGTCCTCCTCGCCGGTCGAAACGCCGCCGGTGGTGACGATCAGGTCGTGCCCCTCGGCGGCCCGAGCCAGCGCAGCCCGAAGCTCGGTTGGATCGTCGCGGAGGATGCCGAAATCGGTCACCAGCCCGCCCATCCCGCGGACCAGCGCCGATAGGGTGAAGCGGTTGGCGTCATAGATCGCGCCGGGCGGAAGCGGCCGGCCGGGCTCCTCCAGCTCGTTGCCGGTCGACACGACGGCGACCCGCAGCGGCCTGCGCACCGCGGCACCGGTCAACCCGACCGCCGCCATCAGCCCGATATCCTGCGGCCGCAGCCGCCGCCCGGCGCGGAGGATGACCGAACCCTCCCGGACATCCTCCCCGGCGCTGCGCCGGTTGGCCCCGCGCTTGATGCCGGGCCGGATGACCACGCTCGGGGTCCCATCGGAAGCGTCCCGTTCGCCGCAATCCTCCTGCATCATCACGGTATCGTAACCAGCCGGCATCGGCGCCCCGGTGAAGATCCGGACCGCCGTCCCCGCCGGGTCCCGCTCCACCGGCCGGTCGCCGGCCGCCACGCGGGCGACGATGGGGAGCACGGTTTCCCGCTCCGCGGACAGGTCCTCGAACCGCACCGCGTAGCCGTCCACCGCGGAATTGTCATGGGGCGGCACGCTGACCCCCGCCACCACGTCCTCCGCCAGCACCCGGTCCAGCGCGTCGTCCAGGGCCACCCGCTCGACCTCCGTGACGGCCATCAGCCGGGCCGCCAGCATCCCGCGCGCGGCGTCCAGGGACATCAGGGGACCGCCGAAGGCGAAGCAATCGTCACTGAGCTGGGCCATGGGGAGTGTTCTCTCTATCTCTCGTAAGCGGCAGGGTCGGAACGCGGCATCCTAATGGGCCGGGCCGAAGCCGTCACCCCACCGGATACTAGCCCACCGGATATCAGGATGAAGACCCTTCGCGTATCCGCAGGATTTTCACGCCGGCCTCGGGAACCGCCGACGCATCGAAAAACGGATCACTCACGCCCGGCGTATCACCAGCAGACCGTTCGCGGCTCTGGTGACATGTTGATGCACGACATGGATCCCCAAGCTGCCATCGGGCATGAGAATGCCACATCTCGGCTTGATGTCAGAACGGAGCTTCTGCCATCGCTCAGCCTCAAGGTGGTCCCTGCCGTGACCCGAGGGCTGACTGTTTTCTCTGAAGAGGGAGCATGGAGAACGCTGTGTCCTCGGAAACATCCCACCCGAAAACATCCTGGATTATTCAATTTGATCCAAAAAATTCTGATTGCCCCTCTGCAAGAAAGTAGTATGCGAAGCCGCCGACATCTGAGCTTTGGGTTTCTTGGCTCTGGAGATTAGGATGAAGAGCTTGGTGCAACTTGAAGATGAAACTGTCCTCGGGCATTTCTGGACTCAGCCATACAATTGACACGACAAAAAGTGGGGTTCGCTACCACCCAAAAGGAGTTCGGCACGAACGACGGTGTGGCTGGTGGCCAGGAGGATGACAACAACGTGGATGCAAGGTTCGCCAACGCCAAGGGGTAAGACGAAGCGCTTTATGACCCTCCAGTTTTTCGCCGAGTCTTTCCAAAGCGGCCTTCTCACCAGGATCGTCCAGTTCGCAAAAAAACTTGGCTCACCCAGCTGACAGAGCAAGGATTTACGTTTCCGAGAAAACCTATGCGGAGGCTTTTGCGGAAGCCGACTTCAATGCGAGTTTGCCAACCACTTCCTGTACTCTTCGGCCGGCATGGGAGGCAGCGGCTGGATTGTCACGACGGATCCCAGCTGAAATGTCCGCGCGTCGCGGCAGACACCCCGCAGATAACGGACCTTCACCGCTGGCCCGGCCGGTGGTCGAACGACGCGAAGGTTTCGGCCATCTCTTCATCGGTCGCGAAACCGCCGTCATCGGCTTCGGCCAGGGCCTGCCGGATATCTTCACGATCAGTCGCTTCGGCCAGCCGGTCGAGTTGCCTCACCGTCTGCTCATCCACCCTGAAGGATAAAGAAACGTTGGCCGGCATGGTGCGCTCTATCGATCATGACCCTGGAGCGGCGTTCTATCAGATTACATCACCGTAGGACGGCAGAAACCTGTCTCCGCTTGACGATCAGTCGCGGGAAAATCATGCTGGTTTTCCCGGGCTCGTATCCGCTCCGTGATTGACGTCGTGCCGAACCGGGCGCGGCAACAATGATATCTGCACCGGCCGATCAAGGGCGTAAGCCAGATCAGCGAGAGTTTCCAAAGTCATGTTGGTCTCGCCGCTGAGCTTCCGTGAGATATGCGACCGGTCCACCTCCAGGATGCGTGCCATCTCGGCCATGGTCAGCCCACGCCGTTCCTGCTCTTCGGCCAGGGCTTGGGCGAGGACATGCTTGATCTCGCTCACCAGGCGCAGGTAGGAGCGGCGGCGTTCGTCGATACGGAAGCTACGCGTTCTCATCGGGCCTTGTCCCCGCGATGCTCTTGGGTTCGTCCAGTGGCAATGCGTCACGAAAGTCCGCGACGTGGTCGATATGCTCTCTGTAGTCCATGGGCTGCTTTAGGTTCCGCTTCATGGCACCCCTCACCGCAAGGAAAGTTCCAAGAGCAGGAAACCATCCGAAGATCCGTACATCCGGTGTTCTCAATGACCAGATGCCCCGCGTTTCCGGTCGCAGAAGCTTCTTATGGACCCCATAGACCATGGGCCATCCTTTGACGAAATCAACGAATATAGCCTCCACCTGCTCATAGGGACTCATGTCCCTGCCGCGGGCATCGCTCCATTCGTCATACAGGACGGCCTCGATCCATTCATCGAACTGCGCCGCAAAATAGACCGACCGGTGCGGCAGTTCATGCGGTGCAAGGTTCGCTTCAAACTTGACGAGGGTACCCTTTGCCCAAAGATGCTCTAGTGTTGCCATAAAAGTCAACACTTCATTGGCGCGGACCCGCGTCCAACGTCGCGCTGGGCGCGGTGCTCTTGGAGTTTTGCGCGCATTCCCGTCACCAGGCGGTTGAACGATCGGTTCCCATGACGCCTGCATATATCGAAAGAGGTATATTTGCAATTCCCTCGTATGCGCGAGGGCGTGAGGCGATCACTCCCCCTGAAATGGCACGCCGCGAAGTGTCCCGGCGCCACCGGGTCGAAGCCGGGCGCCACCTCCGCGCAGACCACCTCGGCGCGCGGGCAGCGGGTGCGGAAGTAGCAGCCGCTGGGCGGGTTCAAAGGCGATGGCAGGTCGCCGATCAGGACGATGCGCCGCTTGGCCCGCTCGCGGTCCGGGTCGGGAATCGGGACCGCCGAGATCAGCGCCTTGGTGTAGGGGTGGCGCGGGTCGCGGTAGAGGGTGTCGCGGTCGGCCAGTTCCGCCTGCTTGCCCAGATAGAGCACCATGATCCGGTGGCTGATGTGGCGCACCACGCTCAGGTCGTGGCTGATGAAGATCAGCGACAGGTGGAACTCGCGCTGAAGCCGCATCAGCAGGTTCACGATCTGCGCCTGGATCGACACGTCCAGGGCGGAGACCGGCTCGTCGCAGACGATCAGCCTGGGGTTCAGGATCATCGCCCGGGCGATGCCGATCCGCTGGGCCTGCCCGCCGCTGAACTCGTGCGGGTATCGGTTGATCATCTCCGGCAGCAGGCCGACCCGCGCCATCATGTCCTCGATCCGGGCGCGGCGGGCGGCGCGCTTCAGGTCCGGATGGAAGGTGTCCAGCGGTTCCCCGATGATGTCGCCGACGGTCATGCGCGGGTCCAGTGAGGCCAGCGGGTCCTGGAAGATCACCTGCATGTCCCGGCGGTGCCGGCGCATGCGAGACTCCGGCAGGGCGGAGATGTCCTCGCCCCGCCACGCGACCGTGCCGCCGGTCGGCTCGATCAGCTTCAGCACGGCACGGCCCAGGGTGGACTTGCCGCAGCCGGATTCACCCACGATGCCCAGCGTCTCGCCGGGATAGAGATCGAAGCTGACGCCATCGACGGCGCGCAGGGTATCGGTGCCGCGGAACATGCCGCGCGGGATCGGGAACGAGACCCGCAAGTCGCGGACCGACAGGAGGGGAGCGGGTGCGGCGGTCATCGGCATTCCACGGCAGGATTATCCACGGCGGGGTTTTCCACGGCGAGACGTTCCAGGTGGCAGGCCTTGGCGCGGGCCAGTCCCCGCGCGGGATCGACCGTCAGCAAGGCCGGGTCCTCCGCGACGCAGCGTTCGAAACGGTACGGGCAGCGGGTCTGGAAATTGCAGCCCGGCGGCAGGTGCTGGAGGTTGGGCGGCTGGCCGGGGATCGTCGGCAGCTCGGACAGGGTGTCGGCGTCGATGCGCGGCATGCTCCGAAGCAGCGCCTCGGTATAGGGATGGCCGGGCGCGTAGAAGATGTCGCGGACGGTGCCGGTCTCGATCACCCGGCCGCCATACATCACCATCACGCGGTCGGCCAAGCCGGCGATCACGCCCAGGTCGTGGGTGATCAGGACGATGGCGGTGTTGAACTCCCGCTTCAGGTCGGCCATCAGGTCCAGGATCGCCGCCTGGACCGTGACGTCCAGGGCGGTGGTCGGCTCGTCCGCGATCAGCAGGTCGGGCCGGCACAGCAGCGCCATCGCGATCATCACCCGCTGGCGCATCCCGCCGGAGAACTCGTGCGGGTACATGTCCAGCCGGCGCCGGGCCTCGGGGATGCGGACGAGGTCCAGCATCTCGACCGCGCGGGCGCGGGCCGCCGCCTTGTCCATGCCCTTGTGGAGCCGCAGCACCTCGACCATCTGGGTGCTGACCTTCAGGTAGGGGTTCAGCGAGGTCATCGGGTCCTGGAAGATCATGGAGATCTTCTCGCCCCGGATGCGGTTGAGCGCGGGGGCGGGCAGCCCCAGGATCTCCTTGCCGCGGAACCGCACGCTGCCCGAGGCTTGGCCGTTGCCGGCCAGCAGGCCCATCACGGTCATGAAGAGCTGGCTCTTGCCGGAACCGGACTCGCCGACCACGCCGATGGTCTCCCCAGGCATCACGTCGAAACTCACGTCGTCGACCGCCCGCACCTCCCCTTCAGGAGTGGCGAAGCGGGTGGCCAGGCCGCGCACCGAGAGCAGGGCGTCCTCAGCGGTCTTTCGGGTCGAGAGCGTCACGGATGCCGTCACCGATGAAGTTGAGCGAGAAGAGGGTTACCGCCAGGAAGACCGCCGGGAACACCAGCATCCACCACGCGCTTTCCATGTTGGCGGCACCCTCGCTGATCAGCACGCCCCAGCTGGTCATGGGTTCCTGGACGCCCAGGCCCAGGAAGCTGAGGAAGCTTTCCAGCAGGATCACCTTGGGCACCGTCAGCGTCATGTAGACGACCACGGGTCCCAGCGTGTTGGGGATGATGTGCCGCCGGATGATCGAGAGCGGGCGGACGCCGCCGGCCCGCGCCGCCTCGATGAACTCCTTGCGCTTGATGCTGAGCGTCTGGCCGCGCACGATCCGCGCCATGTCCAGCCACTCCACCGCCCCGATCGCCACGAAGATCAGCACGATGTTCCGGCCGAAGAACACCATCAGCAGGATCACGAAGAACATGAAGGGCAGCGAGTAGAGCACGTCCACCAGCCGCATCATCACGCTGTCCGTCCGGCCGCCCAGATAGCCCGCCGTCGCCCCGTACAGGACGCCGATGGTCAGGCTGACCGCCGTGGCGACCAGGCCCACCATCAGCGAGATCCGCCCGCCGTGGAGCGTCCGGACCGCCAGGTCGCGGCCGTTGGCGTCGGTTCCGAAGTAGTGCCCGGATGCCGCATCGGGCGGCGCCATGATGGCGTCCCAGGAGATCTCGTCCAGGTCGAACGGGATCAGCGGCGGGCCGGCGAAGCAGGCCACCACCACCAACGCCAGGACCACCGCGGCCGAGACGGCGGCCTTGTTGCGCATCAGCCGGCGGCGCGCGTCGCCCCACAGGCTGCGCCCCCTGATCGGCGCCGCCACCACGGCGGGATCGTGCAGGACCATGTCAGGAAGCCTCAATCATACCGGACCCGCGGGTCCAGCAGCCCGTAGGCGAGATCGACGATCAGGTTGAACAGGATGATCAGCACGCCGTAGAAGATCACCACCCCCATCACCAGCGTGTAGTCGCGGTTCAGGGCGCCCTGGACGAAGTAGCGGCCGATGCCGGGGATGCCGAAGATCTGCTCGATCACGACGGACCCGGTGATCACCCCCGCGGTTGCCGGCCCCAGGTAGGAGACGACCGGAAGCAGCGCCCCCTTCAGCGCGTGGCGGAAGATCGTCACCCGCTCCGGCAGGCCCTTGGCCCGGGCGGTGCGGATGAAGTTGGAGCGCAGCAGCTCGATCATGCTGGCCCGGGTCATGCGGGCGATGTAGGCGATCTGCGGCAGGGCCAGCGCCACGACCGGAAGCAGCATCTGCCGCCAGGTCCCCAGCCGCCCGTCGGCAGCAGCCCCAGGTGGACGCCCAGCACCAGGGTCAGCAGCGGCGCTATGACGAAGTTGGGCACGGCGATGCCGACCATGGCCGCCCCCATCACCGCATGGTCCAGCCCGCTGTTCTGGCGGAGCGCCGCGAAGGCGCCCAGCGCCGTGCCGACCGACACCGCCAGAAGCATGGCCGTGCCGCCGAGCTGGAGCGAGACCGGGAAGCCGCTCCAGATCAGCTGGGTGACCGAGAAGTCCTTGTACTTGAAGGACGGCCCGAAATCGCCCTGCACCACCTGACCCAGATAGCGCAGGTACTGCATCGGCAGCGGCTCGTCCAGGTGGTAGACCGCCGCCAGGTTCCGCTCGATCTCCGCCGGAAGCGAGCGTTCGCCGTCGAACGGACCGCCCGGCGCCAGCCGGACCAGGAAGAAGGTGATCGTCAGGATGACGAGCAGCGTCGGGATCGCGCCCAGCAGGCGGCGGACGGCATAGCTCAGCACGGTGTTTTCTTTCAGGCGGGTTCTTCCGGTCTATTCGAGGCGCAGGTACTGGGTCGGGTGCCAGTCCATCAGGTTGTCCTGCCAGCCCTTCAGCTTCTCCGACACCATGTGCTGCTGGCTGTAGAAATAGATCGGGATGATCGGCATGTCGGCCAGCACCATCCGCTCGGCCTCCGCCAGCAGGCCGAAGCGCGCGGCCGGATCGGTCTCCATGGTCGCCTTGTCCGCCGTCCCGTCATACTTGGGATTGGCATAGCCGGCCGGGTTCTGCTCGCCGATGTCGCCACGCAGCAGTTCCAGGAAGCTGTAGGGATCGACATAGTCGCCGATCCAGGCGGCGCGCATCACCTCGAACTGCTTCTTGTTGCGGCTTTCCAGATAGACTTTCCATTCCTCGTTCCGCAGCGTCGTCTCGACGCCCAGGAACTGCTTCCACATGCCGGCGACCGCGATGGCGATCTTCTTATGATTGTCGTTGGTGTTGTAGAGCAACTCGACCTTCAAGGGGTTGCCCTTGTCGAACCCGGCTTCGGCCAGGATCTTCTTCGCCTCCGCGACACGGGCCTTCTGGTCGGTCCCGGCCCACTCGACCTGCTGCTGCTCGTACCCCGGCACGCCGGGCGGCACCCAGCCATAGGCCGGGATCTCGCCGCCCTTGGTGATCTGCTTTACCAGCATGTCGCGGTCCAGCGCCATCGCCAGCGCGTGGCGGAGCTTGACGTTGCTCTTGAAGGGCTCGCGGGTGACGTTGATGCCGTAATAATAGGTGCCGAAATAGGGCGAGTTGCGGAACTGGCCGGCCATGTCCTTTTCGAGCATCGGGATCTGCTCCTGCGGGACATCGTAGGTCGTGTGCAGCTCGCCGGCGCGGAACTGCTTCAGCTCGGTGCCGTACTCCTCCACCGGATAATAGAAGACGGTGTCGATCTGTATCCCGGCGGCATCGCGGAACCTGGGGTTCTTGACCGCCTTGATATGTCCCTGGGGCACCCATTCCTGGATCGTGTAGGCCCCGTTGGAGACGATGTTGCCCGGCCTGGTCCACTCCCGGCCGAACTTCTCGACCGCCTGGGCCGGCACCGGATAGGCGGAGTGGTGCATCAGCATCTGGAGGAAATAGGGGGTCGGCGACCTCAGGGTCACCTTCAGCGTGCGGTCGTCCACGGCCTGGGCGCCGATCCGGTCCTTCGGCACTTCGCCCTTGGTGATCCGCTCCGCGTTGGTGATCGGCCACAGGATGAAGGCGTAGTTGGACGCCGTCGCCGGATCGACCATCCGCGACCAGGAATAAACGAAGTCCCTGGCCGTCAGCGGCGTTCCGTCCGACCAGACCGCGTCGGGCCGAAGCTTGAAGGTGTAGGTCAGCCCGTCGTCGCTGATCTCCCAGCTCTCGGCCACGCCGGGGCGCAGGTTGCCGTCGGGGCCGGGATGCACCAGCCCCTCGAAGATGTCCATCTGGATGAAGGATTCCGGCACGCCGGTCGAAATGGCCGGATCGAGGGACTCGGGTTCCGCACCGTTGCCACGCTTCAGAACCACCTCGGCATGCAATGAAGCCGAGGTCGTCGAGGCGAGCACCAAGGCTAGCCCGGCGCACCTCAAGAATTTTCTAAAACTACGCATGTATTGAAGCTCCCTGTTCCTTAGAAGCTGATTTCGTCGGGAGCTGGTCATTGCGGCCCCCTTGTTTACGTAAACGTAAAGCACGCCATTCCGGGATCGCAATGCATTTTCTCAGCACCCCGGCTTTCGGCAAGGAGTTCGCAACTTTATTGTGCATTAACCCGCCGGCGCGGTGATTCCGGCCGGATTGGGGTGATCCCGGCTTGTCAAACGTTAATACAGCGATACGTCCCGTCCCGGATGCCAAGCCGAAGCCCGATCTCCATGCCGCAGCCCGAGCCCCGCCGAAACTGCCCCGTTCCCGACCAGCTCGACACGTCGCCGCCGCTGCTGAGGCCGGGCACCACCTGCTGGCGCCTGGAGCATGCCGACCGGGTCGCCTTCATCATCGACGCGGCCGACTATTACAGCGCGGTCAAGGCGGCGATGCTGAAGGCGCAGCACTCCATCATCCTGCTCGGCTGGGACTTCGACACGCGGGTCGGCCTGGAAAGCGACCCGCCCGACCCCAAGGTGCCCAACCGGTTCGGCGAGTTCCTGGAGCGGCTGGTCGAAAGCCGGCCGAAACTCCGTATCCACGTGCTGAAGTGGGACTTCTCCATGATCTTCGCGCTTGAGCGGGAGATCTTCCCGACCGCCCTGCTGGACCTGATGACCCACACGCGGGTCTCGTTCAGGCTGGACGGAGAGCATCCCGCCGCCGCCTGCCACCATCAGAAGCTGGTGGTGATCGACGACGCGGTGGCCTTCTGCGGCGGCATCGACATCACCGCGAACCGCTGGGACACCAGCGAGCACCTGGACCGCGACATCAGGCGCCGGCGGCCCAACGGCGAGTTGTACGATCCGTTCCACGACATGATGATGGCGGTGGACGGGGACGCGGCGGCGGCGCTCGGCGAACTGGCCCGCTACCGCTGGCGCCGCGGCACCGGCGAGCCGGCGATGCCGCCGGCCCCCGTGCCGTCCGACCCCTGGCCGGACCGGCTCCGCGCCGACCTGCGCGACGTCGAGGTCGGCATCGCCCGCACCCTTCCCCGCCACGGCGACCAGGTCGAGGCGCGGGAGGTGGAGGCGCTCTATGTCGCCTCCATCGCGGCCGCCAAGCGCCTGATCTACATCGAGAGCCAGTATTTCACCGCGGAATGCGTCGGACAGGCGCTGCTGTCCCGGCTGGGCGACCCCAACGGGCCGGAGATCGTCGTGGTCACCCCGCTGAACTGCCCGGGCTGGCTGGAGGAGGAGCTGATGGGCCGGGCGCGGCGCCATCTGGTCAACCGGCTGCGCCAGGCCGACACCCACGGCAAGTTCGGCATCTTCGGCGCGGTCACCCCCGCGGGGGTGCCGGTCACGATCCATTCCAAGACCATGGTGGTGGACGACACGCTGATGCGGATCGGCTCGTCCAACCTGAACAACCGGTCCATGGGGTTCGACACCGAATGCGACCTGGCGATCGAGGCGGTTCCCGGCAAGGCGGGGTGCGAGGCCCGGCGCAAGGCGATCCGCCGCTATCGCGACCGGCTGCTGGCCGAGCACCTGGGAGCCTCCCGCGACGCCGTCGCGGCGAAGATCGCGGAAACCGGATCCCTGATGGAGACGATCCGGCATTTCCACAACCCCGGGGGTCATCGCCTGGAACCCGTGACGGTGGATGATGTTGCCGGTGTCGACAGCTTCATCGCCGAGATCCACCTGTTCGACCCGGAAAAGCCGATAACCGCAGAGGAACTGACCCGCCAGATCATGCCCGACCTTGAAAAGCCGACACCGCGCCTGAAGTTCGGAATAGCCGTAGGGGTGCTGGCCCTGCTGCTGGCGGGGCTCGCCGCCCTGTGGCGCTTCACCGGCCTGAGCGAGCTGGCGACCGTCGACGGCGTGCTGGACTGGGCGCAGAGCCTGGCCGACATGCCGTTCGGGCCGCTGATCGGCGTGGCCGTCTATGTGGTCGGCGGGTTCGTGATGTTCCCGGTGATGGTGCTGATCGCCGCGACGGCCATCGTGCTGGGCCCGGCCTGGGGATTCGCTACCGCCATTTGCGGTTGCCTCGCCAGCGCCACCGTCCTGTTCGGGGTCGGCCGGTACGGCGGCCGGCGCTGGGTGCGGCGTTTTGGTGGCCGTCTCGTCAACAGGATCAGCCGGAGGCTCGCCGACCAGGGGATTCTGGCGGTCGCGGTGATCCGGGTCATACCGGTCGCACCGTTCAGCGTGGTCAATGTGGTGGCGGGAGCATCCCATCTGCGGTTCACTGACTATGTTATTGGAACGGCCCTGGGCATGGCGCCGGGAACGCTGGCGTTCAGCCTGCTCGGCAGCCAGCTCGAGCGGACGCTGCGGGACCCTACTCCCGCCAGCATCGGGATCGCCGTGGGCATCGCGCTGGTGGCGGCCAGCCTGGGGTGGATCGCCAACAAGCTGTTGGGCGGGCGGGTGAAACCGGGTCCGGCGCGCAAGGGCGAAACGGCAACGACAGCAAGGACGGGGGCAAGTAAAGCGTGACTGATCTGCTCGAAAACACCGATACCGATATCGAGAGCGTCGACGAGCGCGACGAGCGGCCGGGCGCTGCGCCGCCCGGCCTGCGCTCGTTCCGAGTCGCGACCTACAACGTGCACAGCTGTGTCGGTGTGGATGCCAAGTTCGCGCCCGACCGGATCGCCGGGGTGGTCAAGGGGCTGGAGGCCGACGTGGTCGGGCTCCAGGAGGTCGGCTGGCACCATCGGGGCGAGATCGGGCTGGACCAGTTCGAGTTCCTCGGCCGGGAGACCGGATTGAAGGCCTATTCCGGCCCGACCAAGCACAACGAGCGCGCCCACTACGGCAATGCGCTGCTGAGCCGGCTGCCGGTGCTGGAGATCCGGCCGATGGACCTGTCCCTGCCCCACCGCGAGCCGCGGGGCGCCATCGATGCCGACATCCAGGTGGGCGACAAGGTGGTCCGGGTGATCGTCGCCCATCTCGGCCTGGACCCGTGGGAGCGGAACGCCCAGATCACCCGCGTCCTGAACACGGTCGAGCGCGGCGCGGACCGGCCGACGGTGTTCATGGGCGACCTGAACGAGTGGCGGCCCCGGTCGCCCCGGATCAAGCGGTTGATGCACTGCTTCGCCGACTGCGCGGCGCCGCGCAGCTTCCATGTCCGGATGCCGACGCTCCGGCTCGATCGCATCTTCGTGTCGGACGGGCTGGTGCTGTCCAACTACGACGTGGTCCGCACCCCTGTGACCCGGCGGGCGTCGGACCATTTGCCGGTGCGCGCCACCGTCGCCTTGAAGAACTGACATCTTGAACGACCGCCTCCGCCGGATCGCGCTGGCCGCCCTGCGCTTCGCCCTGTCGGGCCTGCTGCTCTGGCTGCTGCTGCGGCAGACCGACCTGACGGCCCTGGCCGGGCGTCTGGCCGGCGTCGATCCCCTGTGGCTCGCGGCAGCGTTCGCCCTGATGGTGGTCCAGGTCGTGCTGATCTCGTGGCGCTGGGCCTTCATCATGGCCGGGCTCGGTGCCGCCATCGGCACAACGCGGGCGCTGCGGATCAACCTCGCGGGCTTCTTCCTCGGCCAGGCGCTGCCGACCTCGATCGCCGGAGACGTCTGGCGGGTCTGGCGGCTCCGGGCGCTGGGGCATGGTGTCGGCACCGCCGTCCGAGGCGTGCTGGTAGACCGGACGACGGCGCTGCTCGGACTGGTCGCGGTGGTGGTGGGAACAGGGCCGGCCCTGCTGGCACGCATGCCCGATCCGGCGATGCGCTGGGCCGTGCTGGCCGGCCTCGGCATCGGAACAGCCCTGCTGGCCCTGGCGCTGGCGGCGGACCGGCTACCTGGAAAATGGCACTCCGGAAGGCTGCACGGCGTCGCCGAGTTCGGCCGGACGGTCCGCGGCCTTCTGGCCCGCCCCCTGACCGCCGTGCCGATCGTCGGCGTCTCGGCGCTGGTCCATCTGCTGGCCGGGGTGACCATGTGGCTGATCGCGGCGAGCCTGGAACTGCCGGTCGGCTTGGTCGACTGCCTGGTGCTGATGCCCCCGATCGTCCTGGTGGCGGGGATGCCCCTGTCGATCGCCGGGTGGGGTCTCCGCGAAGGGGCCATGGTCGCGGTGTTCGGACTGGTCGGCGTGCCGGTCGGGGGCGCGCTGCTGATGTCGATCCTGTTCGGGCTGATGCTTCTGCTGGTCAGCCTTCCCGGCGGGCTGTTCCTGGCGCTGGGCGAGAATCCCGCGACCGGAGCGGCGCTCAGCCCCCGCCGCGCCGAATCCGATAGGTGAAGACGCCACCTTCGGCGGAATGCTCGACCAGCTCGTGCGCCGTGGTGTTGCAGAAGTGGCGGAAGTCGATGACCGAAGCCGGATCGGTGACCAGCACGATCAGTTCCTCCCCCGCCGCCATGTGGTCGAGTTGACGGCGCGTTCGCAGAATCGGGAGCGGACAATGAAGCCCCCGGACATCCAGTTCCCGTGCCATTCGCTCTCCTCCTGTTGTCGGGACCGGAGGCAAGTGTAGCTCAGTTGGGCATGGCGAACACGGCCCGGCCGCTCATGCCTGCCAGAAGGTCCTGCTGCCGGCCGCCGGCCTTCTCGACCACCTTGCCGAAGACCTTGATCGACTGGCTGACCGGATCGATCCGGGCGGACAGCCGGGTCACCTCGGCCGCGTAGGCGTGGCCGGTCTCCTCGATCAGGACCTTGAACCCGGTCCCCGGCACCAGCCAGGAGAGCCAGCGCGACGGGACGATCATCTCGATCTCCAGCTCCCGGTCGTCGAGGATCTCCATCAGTTCCTTCCCCTCGGTGACGAACTCGTAGCGCCGCACCTTCAGCTCGGCGATCCTCCCGGGGAACGGGGCGAGGACGACGCACCGCTCGACCATGGTCCGCATCATGGCGGTCTCGGCCTCGGCCGCGCTGAACTGGGCCGCGGCGGCCTCCAGCTCCAGCGTGCTGACCGAACCCAGCTTGTCGAGGCGGGAATTGACCTCGTAGAGCTTGCGCGCGGCCTGCTGCTGGGCGACCGCCTTGTTGAGCCGGGCGCGGTGGACCGCGCAGTCGAACCCGACGAGCTTCTGCCCCTCCTTGAACCGCTCGCCCTCGCGCAGGCCCAGATCATCGATCTTGGCCGCAAGTTCGGACGAGAGCATGGTGCTCCGCCGCGGCGAGATCTGCGCCCGGATCTCCGGCACGCCGCCCAAGCCGGTGCCCGGCTCGGCCGGCTGGGCGGCAGCCGGAGCGGCGGCGATCAGGAGGACGGCGGCAAGCAGGCTGGAGAACCACCCGGTCATGCCCGCCTCCTCAGATCGGATCGGCGATGAGCGGCTTCCGGCTCGGGCCGGTCCCCCGCACGGGACGCGGCTTCGTGAGATCGACCGGCGGCGCCACGGCCTGGACCGCCACGGCGGGCATCACGGAAGGGACCGCCGTCGTCGGCTCGGCGGCGGTGGCTTCCTTGACCGGCTCGGGGACCGGCTCGGGGACCGGCTCGGGAACCGGACTGGCCGCCACCGGTTCAGGCGCCGGCACGTCGGCGAGCGGCACTGTCTCGACCGGAGCCACCGCCGGAGCGGGCTGCTCGACCGGCGGCTGCGGCGCGGGGAGAGCCACCGGCGCGGGCGCGGGTTGCGGTGCGGGTTGCGGTGCGGGCGGAACCAGCCGGCCGGCCTGCCAGTCGGCGTTGATCGCGGCCAGCGCCTGGGTCAGGGCCTTGATGTCGTGGCTGGGCACGGTGGCGGGCAGCGGGTCGAGACCGAGCGAGACGATCAGGTTGGACGCCGACGCCTGCAGGTCGGCATAGGCCCGGTCGCGCGCCAGTTCGGACAGGATCGCCGATGCCGCGGCCCGCACCCGCTCCAGCACGTTCTGGGCCTGGCCCGCCTGGGCCTGCCGGATGTTCTCGTAGAGGCGCTGCTCGATCGAGTCGAGCTGGTCGGCCTGCTCGAAGTTCCGGCGCGCCCGCTGGTACTGCTGGTAGCCGACATGGACCTGCGTCAGCGCCGCCATGCTCAGCGCCAGGCGCCGCGTCTCGGCCAGCTCCTGCTGGGCCTCGGCGACGCCGATCGACGCCGGGGCGGTCAGCAGGTTCAACAGGTTGAAGCTGACCCGCAGGCCCGCTTCGGCCCAGGTGTTGTTCACCAGATAGGAATTGGTGTCCAGGTTGGCGGAGCCGGTGAAGGTGAGCCCCGGCAACAGGCGCAGGATCGACTTGCGCACCTCGGCGGCACTGATCCGGCGCTGGTAATGCTCCTCCCGCAGTTCCGGCCGGCCGTTCAGCGCCAGGGTCTCCATCTCCTCGATCGCGAGGCCGACCTGGGGAATGTCGCGGCGGAAGCCGGCCGGCAGCGCCAGCGTGAAGGCCTGGCCCGGCGGCAGGTTCATCAGCGCGCGGAGCTGGGCCTTGGCGATGGCGAGATCCTGCTCGACCGTCTCCAGCTGGCGCATGATTTCGATCAGCGCCTTCTGGTAGCGCAGCACCTCCACCGGCGGGCGTAGCCGCTGTTCCTCGACCGTTCGCGCGTCGCTCAGCGCCTGCCGGGTTTCCGCCAGGATCGGGATGATCGCGGCCTCGATCCGCTCGGCCGACACCGCCTGCCAATAAGCTGCGCGGACCTGCTGGATCACGGAATGCACGACGCGCCGGCGCCGCTCGTCCGCGATCAGCGAGCGGTCCGCCTGCTGGCGCGCCTGGTAATAGCTGACGCCGAAATCCAGCACGTTCCACGAAAGGGTCAGGTCCGTGGTGAAGCGCTCCTGGTCCTGGCTGAGGGACGGATCGGTCGACTTCACGCCGGTCCGGGTGTTCTCGCTGACCGACAGGTTCTCGTTCGACCGCGCCGTGCCCCCGGCCGCGGCGACCAGCTTGGGCAGCATGTCGTAGCGCGTCAGGTCGAGCTGCCGGTTCTGCAGCGCCTGGTCCATCGCGGTCAACCGATAATCAAGGTTGTACTTGATGGCCCGGGCCATCGCCTCTTCCAGGGAAATCGGGCCGGTCACCGGCTCCTGGTCCCGGAACAGGTTCTGCCGGTCCGCGGAGATCAGGGCCGAGCGCTCCCCCGAAGTGACGGGTTCGGGCGTAACAGCGCACCCCGATGCCGACAGCAGCGCGAAACCAAGTGCCGCGAACTGAAAATTCCGCCTGCTCCGCGGCCGACGTCGTCCCCGTCCATCCGAAATGATGCCAGTCATATCCGCCCCATCAAAACGCCCAGCATGATAATCAACTGCAGGGATTACCCCATTTGATTTATTCCATTAGGTGTAATTGTTACGGATGCTGCGGTCAATTGATTTTGTTGAAAAATTGACACGCGCGGCGGTCATGCCGCGCGGTCAAGGGAATCCAGGCCCGCCGCCTTCAGCAGGCTTTCCAGCAGCGCCATGCCCTCGGTGAGAAGGTCGTCCTGCCCGGCCGCCTTTAGCTGGGCGGTAAGCGACGGCTTGCCGGCCAGCGGAGCCCGTGTCTCCTGCTGATCGCGCCGCGACGGGACGTCGGTGTTCCTCTGTCCGTTGGCCGGGGCGGCTTCGGGGTCTGATCGGTCGTCGGCGCTTCGCCCGATTCGCCCACCTTCAGCTTGAAGTCCACCACGACTTCGGTGCCGGCGGTGTCGCGGGCTTTCACCCGGATCTCCAGCTGGCCTTCCGTGTCGACCGGCGGTGTCCCGCTGAACGTGCCGGACGTTGCGTCGAACTTCAGCCAGGACGGGAGCGGCGAGCCATCCGCCAGGGTGGCCTCGATGGTGATGACCGCCTTGGGGTCGGAGTGGCCGAACACGCCCGACGGCAGCCTGAAGCTGTTCGCGCCATCGGTCCCGAACTGCCGGTCCGGTACGCCGTTGAGCACCCGCAGACCGTCCGCCGCCCCTGTCCCGATGCTGACCAGCTGGGACTGGCCGGCCGGCCGGGTGAAGCTGCCGGAGAAGGCGGCATCGTTCCCGCCCAGGGACGAGGATGAGGACAGTATCGTGGACGAACCCGTCGACAGGGTGGAGGTCGACTGGACCAGGGGCAGGATGATCATGGCTGGCGCCGCGCCGGTCTGGACCGTCGCCGAGGTTGCCGCCGGGGCCGTCTCGGCCGGTTTGGCGACCGGCGCGACCACCTTCGGCGCCGCTTCGGTGGTCAGGGTGAAGCTGGTGGAGACGGTCGCTCCGGCCGGATCGGTCGCGGTCACCCGCACCGAGACCTGCCCGATGTCGGTGCTGCCCGGCGTGCCGCTGAACGTGCCGGTGCCGGCATCGAACTTCAGCCAGGCCGGCAGGGCCGCGCCGGATGCCAGGGCGGCCGACAGCGTCAGCCTGTCCGAGGTGTCGGCGTCGGTGAACAGCCCGGCCGGCAGCTTCAGGCTGAAGGCTTCGGCTTCGCGGGCGCCCTGGGCATTGACGGTGCCGGTCAGCGCGGGCGCGTCGTTGACCCCGACGATCGTGACCGTGGCGGTCCCGGTGGCGCTGCCGCCCTGCCCGTCCGAAACGGTGTAGCCGAATTGCTCGGTCATGGTCTGGCCGGCCGCCAAGCCGTTATACCTGCCGGCGGTGTCCACCGTGTAGGAACCGTCCGCCGCCACGGTGACCCGCGCGCCGGACGCCAGCGTGACGGCGGTCCCGACCGCGCTGGGATTCCCCTGGACCGCGGACACCGTCAGCACGGTCCCGGCGTCCACATCGGTGTCGTTGGCCAGCAGGCCCCTGGCCGGAACGGCCAGGACGGCGTCCTCGGCCATCGTGACGGCGTCCGCGACCGCGGCAGGCGTGTCGTTGGCCCCGGTGATCGTGATGGTGGCCGTCGCCGTCGCGGTCCCGCCGATCCCGTCGCTCACCGTATAAGCGAAGCTGTCGGTGGCGGTCGCTCCGGCCGGGAGACTTTCGAACCTGCCGTTGGGATCGTAGACGTAGGAACCGTCGGCCTGGACGGTCAGCCGGGCGCCTGAAGCAAGCAGGATGGTGCCGCCAACTGCGGCGGATGAGCCGTTGACCGCGGACACCGTCAGCACGGTTCCGGCGTCCACATCGGTGTCGTTGGCCAGCAGGCCCCTGGCCGGAACGGCCAGGACGGCGTCCTCGGTCACCGTGACGGCGTCCGCCACCGCGGCAGGCGTGTCGTTCTCTCCGGTGATCGTGATGGTGGCCGTCGCCGTCGCGGTCCCGCCGACCCCGTCGCTCACCGTATAAGCGAAGCTGTCGGTGCCGCTCTGCCCGGCCGCCAAGCTCTCGAACGCGCCGTTGGGATCGTAGACGTAGGAACCGTCGGCCCGGACGGTCAGTCTGCCCCCTGAAGCGAGCAGGATGGTGCCGCCCACGGCGGCGGACGAGCCGTTGACCGCGGAGACGGTCAGCACGGCGCCCTGGTCGGCGTCGGTGTCGTTCGCCAGCAGGCCGGCCGAGGCAGCCCTGGTCAGGACGCCGTTCTCGGCCACGCCGCCGGTATCGGCGACCGCCACGGGAGTCGCGTTGGCGCCTGATATGGTCAGGGTCAGCGTCGCCGTGGCGCTGCCGCCCTTCCCGTCCGAGACCGTGTAGCTGACGCTGTCGGTCCTGGTCTGGCCGGCCGCGAGATCCGTGAAGGCCCCGTTGGTGTCGTAGACGTAACTGCCGTCGGCATTCAGCGTGATCCGCGCGCCCGACGCCAGGGCGATCGCCTGCCCCACGCCGCTGGTCTGCCCGCCGACCGCGCTGACCGCCAGTACCGCGCCGGTGTCAGGGTCGCTGTCGTTGGAGAGCACCCCGGCCGACGCCGTAACGGCCGTCCTGTCGTTCTCGCCCAGGCTGAGCGCGTCGGCCCTCGCCACCGGGGCGTCGTTGGCGCCCGTTATGATCAGGGTCACCGTCGCCGTGGCGGTCGCCCCGCCGCCGTCGCGCACGGTCGCGGTGAAGCTGTCGGTCGCGGTCGCCCCGGCCGCCAGGCTTTCGAACCTGCCGTTGGGGTCGTAGCGGTACGAGCCGTCCGCGTTGACGGTCAGAAGCGCGCCGGAGTCCAGCGTGATCGCCCGGCCGATTGCCGACCCGATGCCGTTGACGGCGGTCACGGTCGCCGTGTCGCCGTGGTCCGCGTCGGTCAGGTTGGACAGCACGCCCCTGGCGGCGGGTACGTCGACGGCCGAATCCTCGGACACGGTGCCGGGATCGGGCTGGGGCACCGGTGCGTCGTTGATGCCGGTGATCGTGACGACCACCGTGGCGGTGCTGGTCGCCCCGCTGGGGTCGGCCACCGTATAGGTGAAGCTGTCGGTCGCCGACTGCCCCTGGTTCAGGGCGGTGAACCGGCCGTTCGGGTCGTAGACATAGGACCCGTCGGCGTTCAGCGTGAGCCTCGCGCCGGTGTCCAGGGTGACCGTCCGGCCGACGGAGTCGGCGATCCCGTTGACCGCGGTCACCGTCAGCCGGTCGCCCTGGTTGATGTCGGTGTCGTTCGCCAGAACGCCCAGGGTCGGCACCGACAGGATGGCCTTCTCGGTCACCGTCGCGCTGTCGGCGACCGCCGTCGGGCGGCCGTTGACCCCGGTGATCGTGATGGTCGCCCGGCCCACAGCGGTCCCGCCGAAGCCGTCCGCGACCGTGTAGGTGAAGCTGTCCGTCGTGGTCTGGCCGGAGCCGAGCGTGTTGAACGCGCCGTTGGGATCGTAGACGTAGGAGCCGTCCACCGCGACCGTCAGCCGCGCGCCCGAGGCGAGGATGACGGCGTTGGCGACGTCGGCGGCCGACCCGTTGACCGCGGTCACCCGCCGGGCGCCGTCGCCGCTGTCGGCATCCGTGTCGTTGGCCAGCAGGCCGGCCGCGCCGGTCGCGGTGACGACCTGCGACGCGGTCGTCGCCGCGCTGTCCGCGACCGCCGTCGGCGCGTTGTTGACGCCGGTGATGGTGAGCGTGACCGTCGCGGTCGAGGTGGCGCCGGCGGTGTCCCGGACCGTGTAGGTGAAGCTGTCGGTCCGGCTCTGCCCCTGGGCGAGGTCGCGGAACGCGCCGTTGGTGTCGTAGCGGTACGATCCCTCGGCGTTCATCAGCAGCCTGGCGCCCGAGGCAAGCGTGATGGTCTGGCCGACATTGGCGGTCTGGCCGTTGACCGCCGACACGGTCAGGGTGTCGCCCGTGTCGATGTCGGTGTCGTTGACCAGCACGCCGATGCCGGCGACGTTGAACACGCTGTTCTCGGTCAGGACGGCCGTGTCGGCGACCGCGGCCGGAGCGTCGTTGACGCCGCGGACGGTGACGGTGGCGGTCGCCGAGGCCGTGGCTCCGGCCGCGTCGCGGACCGTGTAGCTGAAGCTGTCCGTCGCGGTCGAACCGGCGGGCAGCCTGTCGTACCGCCCGTTGGGATCGTAGCTGTAGGAGCCATCGGCGTTCAGCCGCAGCAGCGCGCCCGACGGCAGGGTGATCTGGCGTCCGACCGCGTCGGTCGCCCCGTTGACCGCCGCGACCCGGAGAGTGTCGCCCATGTCGGGATCACGGTCGTTCGCCAGCAGGCCGGGCGCATCGCCGGTCAGCCGGGTGTTGGCCGCGACGCCCAGGACGTCGGCGGTCGCCACGGGGGTGTCGTTTACGCCGGTGACGGTGAGCGTCACCGTCGCGGTGGCGGTCCCGCCGGCGCTGTCGCGGACCGTGTAGGTGAAGCTGTCGGTCCCGGTCGCTCCCGCCGCCAGCGCCGCGAAGGCACCGTTGGCGTCGTAGCTGTAGGAACCGTCGGCGTTCACCGTCAGCAGGGCGCCGGACGGCAGGGTGAAGGCCCGGCCCACCCGGGCGGCCGATCCCTCGACCTCCGAGACGCTCAGGCTGTCGCCCGAGTCCACGTCGCGGTCGTTGGCCAGCAGGCCGGCGGAGGCCGCGACCGACAGGGTCCCGCTCTGCCCCACCGCGCCGGTGTCCGCCGATCCGGTCGGCAGGTCGTTGACCGGCGTGATCGCGATGGTGGCGGTCGAGGCGGCCAAGTTCGGCGTGCCCCGGACCGTGTCGACCATGACGTAGCGGAGCGTGGCGGCGGTGTCGCGGTCGGACTCGGGGGTGAAACGCAGGTCGGCGACGCCGGCGGTCAGCGGGATCACCGTGCCCGAGGCGCCCAGGACGATGACCGTGCCGTCGGCCAGGGTCAGGGTGCCGCCGGAAGCCGACAGGATGCGGATCGCGTTGGGCGAATGGCCGTCGCCGTTGGGCACGACCGACGGCACCAGCCTGATGTTGGCGGCACCCGGGGCGGCGCTGTCCTCGGGCAGGAACAGCGTCGTGTTGTCGGTGGCGATCGCCGTGATGTCGCCGCCGGCCACCGGCGGCTGCGCGGTGGACACGGTGAGGGCGATGGTGGCCGACGTGTCGGCGGTGCGGCTGTCGCCGTCGGAGACGAAGACCTGGAGCGACGGCGCGGTCGCTCCGGCGGTCATGGTGAACCTGATGGTCTCCAGAGTCGCGGTGACATCGGCCGGGCTGCCGGTGACCGTGATCCGGCCGTCGGTCCCGATGGCGACGGTCGCCGAACCGGACGCCGTCGCCTCGACCGTGCCGCCGGCCGGAACGAGCGTCGCGGTGACCGCGGCGCTGTCCGCGTCGGATATCGAGAAGCCGTGCAGTTCCATCGGGACGCCCGCGATCGCCGTGCCGCCGGCCGGCAGCGTGACCTGGGACGGCGACACGATGGTGACCGGCAGCGTGGCGGTGACGTCGGGCGAGACCGGGTCGGAGTCGCCGGCGGTCAGGGTCACGCTGCCGGCCGCGGCGCCGGCCGCGGGCGTGAAGGTCAGGCCCGACAGCGTCGCGTTGACGTCCTCCTTGGTGCCGGACACGGTCAGGCGCCCGTCGGCGCCCGCCGTCACCACGGCGCTGCCGGCCGCGACCAGAGCTACGGTGCCGCCGCTGGGCGCCACGGTGACCGTCAGGTTCGCATCGTCGAAGTCGGCGACGGAAATGCCGGGTATCGCACCGGTCTGGCCGGCGGTGACGTGGATGTCCGCCGCGGCCGGAAGGGTGAGCACCGGCGGATTGACCAGGGCGATCGACAGGGTCTCGTCGATCGCGGCCAGCGACGGGTCGGTGAAGTCGATCTGGATCCGCAGCGAGGCCCCGGTCGCCCCCTGGGTGCCGTTGAAGGTCATCCCCGCCAGCGCGCTGTTGATGTCGCTGGACTTGCCGATCAGGGTGAAAAGCCCGCCGCCCAGGTCCGCGACCGCGGCGCCGCCCTGGGCGGCCAGCACCGGCAAGCCGTTGGTGGCGGTCAGGCGGACCGTGATCAGCTCGGTGCCGGCGTCGCTGAGCGCGATGCCGGCCAGGGGCGCCGCGGTGCCGGCGGCCAGCACGACGCCGTCCGACGGAAGCTGCAGTTCGACCGTGCCGGTGATCGTGATCGACAGGGTCGCCTGCGCGTCGGCGGTACGGCTGTCGCCGTCGCTGACGCTCAGCACGATGCCGGCGCCGGATCCCGCGCGGCCCGCGGTGAAGGTCAGCCCGGCCAGGGTGGAGTTCACCGTGGCGACCGCGCCGGTGATGGCGACGGTGCCGTCGGACGCGGTCGAGACGGTGGCGCCGGCCGCCGCGGCGGCCGCCAGGGTGCCGCCGGTCGGAGCCAGCGTGACGGTGACCTCGCCCAGGTCGGCGTCGGCGACCGTGATGCCGGTCAGCGACACCGTGGTCCCCGCCACGACCGAGGGCTGGCCCGGCAGGTCCAGGGTCGGCGCGTTCAGGATCGTGAAATCCACCGTCGTCGTGGGATCGGGCGTCAGCGCGTCGCGGTCGGTGGTCAGCACCTGGACGCTGCCGGCGGTCGAGCCGATAGTGCCGGTGAAGGTCAGCGAGGCGAGCGAGGCGTTGAGGTCGGCGATGGTGCCGGTCAGGCGAAGGGTCGTGTCGTTCGGCCGGGTCAGCACGGCCGAACCGACCGCGTCGATGCCGATCTGGCCGTTGGTCGGGACCAGGGTGACCTGGAGCTCCGCCGTGTCGAAATCGCCGACCGTGAGGCCGGGAACCGCCTGGGGCACGCCCGCCAACACGGTCTGGGCCGTGGGGACGGTGCTTTCCGGGCTGGAAACGACGTCGATGCTCAGCAGATCGCTGTCGTCGGCGGTCAGGTCGTCGGCATCGGCGGTGGTGATCAGCAGGCTGGCGCCGAGCACGTTGCGCTGGGCCGTGAACTCCAGCGAGGCCAGCACCTGGTTGACGTCGGCCACCGTGCCGGCGACCTGGACCCGGTCGCCGGACAGGCTGGTGACGGTCGTGGAGCCGAACTGGGTCACCGAGACGGTGCCCTGGCTCGGCGTCAGCGTGACGGTCACCCTGCCGCTGTCGGTGTCGGCGACGCTGATGCCGAAGATCTCGCTCGACACGCCGGCGACCACGGTCGGGCGCGCCGGCAGGGTGTTCTCCGGCGCCGACAGGATCGAGAGCGCCAGACGGCCCGCGGCATCGGCGGTGGCCGCGTCGCCGTCGGAGACCGCTACGTCGATCGCGCCCGTTGCGCTGCCGAAGGCTCCGGTGAAGCGCAGGCTGGCGAGCGTGGCGTTGACGTCGGCGACGCTGCCGGTGACCGACAGGACGTTGCCCGATGCGGTGATCGAGGCCGGGCCGGTCAGGGCGACCGAGCCGTTGACCGGGGTCAGCGAGACGGTGACCGTGGCGCTGTTGCCGTCGGCGACGGCGATCCCGGTGATGGCGGCGGCTGTGCCGGCCAGGACGCTGGCGGTGCCCGGCAGGGTGATCTGGGGAGCGGCGGGATCGTCGTTCAGGATCACGCCGAACGCGGCGTCGACGACCAGCGCCGCCGAGGCGGTCGGGTTGGACAGCACGACGCCGAAGGTCTCGTCCGCCTCGATGGCCTGGTCGCCGGCGACCGACACGGTGATGGTCTTCACGGTCTCGCCGTCGGCGAAGCTCACCGTACCGCCCGGCAGGGCGCCGCCGAAATCGTCTGCGTCCAGGCTGTCGGTTCCGGTGACCTGCCAGTCGACGCTCAGCGCGCCGGACAGGTTGCCCGACCGGGTCACGGTGAAGCTGTAGGCGGTGGTGCCGGCATCGCCCTCCGACTTGGCGGCGTCGGCCGCAGCGATGGCGAGGCGCGACGGCACCACGATGCCCACGGTGGCCTGGTCGACCTGGATGCCGAGATTGGTGCCGGTGAAGCTGTCCACCGCGCTGGTCAGCCCGCTGCCCGCGGTGCCTTCCTGCAGGGCGGTCGCGGCTCTGCCCTGGGCCACCACCTGGGCCTGGGTGATGCGGGTCAGGTTCTCCAGCGTGTCGCCCGAGCTTCCGCTCGTCGCGGTGTCCACGGCGCCGTTGCTGGCGCCGATCACCCGGGCGGCGTCGGCCGCGACCGCGGCGACCCGGGCGGCGTCGATGCCGGGCAGCCGGGCGGCGGCGTTACGCAGCACGGCCTCGATGACCGGAGGCGAGGACAGGTGGATCTTGGTGCCGGACGGCAGGGCCGACACGGTCTCGGCCAGCGCCGCCAGCACCGCGCGGCCGGCGTCGCCCGAGTTGACCGGCGTGCTGGCGGCCCCCGCGAGCACCGAGCTGCCCTGGACCAGCAGGTTGGCGATCTTTGCCTGGGCGGCGACGGCGACCGCGATCTCCGCGGCGGAGCGCCCCGCCGTGGTCGCCTCGACGATCGGGTCGTAGGTCAGCAGGTCGATCCCGCCGTCGATCCCGAGCGCCGACCTGACGACTGTCTGGGCCGCCGCGATCCGGGAGTCGGTGGCATCCAGGCCGGCGATGCCGACCAGCAGCGTGGTCAGCGGATTGATCACCTTGGCCCGCGGCGGCGCCTCGAAGATGCCCTTGAACTCCAGCCCGGTGGAGATGTCGCGGCCGCCGATCAGGATGTAGGGGCCGCTGCCGCCCAGGATCTCGAAGTTGCCCGAGCCGTCGGTGATCGAGAAGGACTCGCCCTCGTCCAGGACGCTGTTGCGGTTGGCGTCGGCGAACACGGTGCCGCCGGTGATGTAGCCGTCGACCACCACGCCCTTGAAGGTGTTGACGATGACGTTGCCGGTTCGCAGCGCGCCCAGGTTCCGGGCCGCGTTGTTGCCCGCCGCGTCCTGGATCCTGCCGCCGTTCAGGTTGATGTTCTGGCTGACCGAGATGCCGTCCTTGTCGGCGTCCGCCGGGGTGACGGTATAGGCGAAGGTCAGCGTGTCGGCGGACTGGCCGGCCACCTCGACCAGCTCGGCGAAGCGGGTGGTCCTGCCGATGGTCAGCGCCAGGCGCGGCGTGCCGAGGTTGGTCCGGTCGATCGCCTCGCTGAACCGGACGGTGAAGGTCAGGGTGTCGCCGTCCACGTAGTTGCCCGCCTCGGGGACCGTGACCGACACGATGGCGGGCGGCGTCACGTCGCGGTCGTCGTCCAGGATCGTGCCCCGGGCTGTTTCTCGCTGGAAGACGATCTTGCCGCCGGAGAGGCTGGTGGCGACGCCGGTGACCGAGAAGGTGAAGGTCTCGTCCGGCTCCACCACGCTGTCGGCGGCGACCGTGACGGTGACGTCCACGAAGCTGGCGCCCGACGCCAGCGTCGCCTTGCCGAACGGCAGCCCGCCGACGAAATCGTCGCGGTTGGCCTGGCCGTTGTTGCGGGTCGGTTCGTCGATCTGCCAGTCGACTTCCGTCCGGGCGCTGGTGTCGCCGGTCCGGGTGATGCGGAAGGTCAGCACGGTGTTGCCGGCGGTGCCCTCGCTGGCGACGGCGGCGACCGGCACCACGTCGAGCCGCTGGACCGCGGTCACGGCGATGGCGACGGCCTGCGCGGCCACGGAACCGCCGTCGGACACGCTGTAGACCAGCGTGCCGGCATCGCCGCTGAAGCCGGCCGGCGGCGTGTAGGTCAGGTTGGCGAGCTGGGTCGCGGTCAGCAGCGCGCCTACCGGCACGACCGCCCCGTCGGCGGTCCTGACGGTGCCGGCGGACGGCAGCGCCGTGACCGTGATGGTCAGCGGGGCGCCTTCCGCATCGACCGGCCGCGTGATGCTCAGGCCGATGGCCGAGCTGTCCTGGTCGATCGTCACGATCTTGTCCGGCTGCAGGACGGGGCCGTTGTTGCGGCCTTCCACCGTGATGAACAGGGTTGCGGTCGAGGTCAGGCCCCCGGCGTCGACGATGGTGTAGCGCACCTGCTCGACCACGCTCTGCCCGGCGTTGAGCCCGACATAGGCGCCGTTGGGGTCGAACGCGACGCTGCCGTTCTGGCGGATCGTGACCTGGCCGCCGCCGGCCAGCGTGATCGCCCGGCCGACGCTGGAGGCGAGGCCGTTCACCGCGCTGACGACGCGGGTGTCGCCGATGTCCGGATCGGTGTCGTTGGACAGCAGCCCCCGGGCGGCGGTGAGGGAGAAGGCGCTGCTCTCGCCGGTGGAGACCCGGTCGTCCGCCGCGGCCGGCGCGTCGTTCACGTTCTCCACGGTCAGGATGAAGATGTCGGACGCGCTGGCGCCGGCCCGGTCGGTCACGGTCAGCCGGATCGTCAGGGTGCCCACGTCCCCGTTCGCCGGCGTGCCGGTCAAGGTCCGCCTTTCGGAATCGAAGGTCAGCCAGGCCGGCAGCGGGTTGCCGTTGGACAGGGTCGCCGTGCCGGTCAGCGGGTCGCCGTCATCGGGGTCGCCGAAGGCGTTGGTGGAGATCGTCAGGCTGAACGCCGAGCCCTGGATGGCGGTCGCCCGGCTGACGGAGCGGTTTGCATAGGGTGCGTCGTTGACCGACAGCACGTTGACGGTGGCGCCGAGATTGCCGGTCGTGGCGGTCCCGTCCGAGACGGACAGGGTCAGGGCGACGGTATCGACGGTGCCCGGCGCCACCCGGTTCTCGGTCGGGGTGAAGACCAGGGCCCTGAGGGCGGCCTGGGCATTGGCGGCATTGTTGCCGGTGAAGGTCCAGGTGCCGGTCGCGGCCGTATAGGTGCCGGAACCGCCGCCCAGGGACCCGCGCGCCGGATCCAGCGTGACGGTGACCGTGATCGACTGGTTCGGGCGGTCGGCGTCGCTGATCGAGACGTCGGCGAACGGCCGGGCCGTCCGCTTGTCGGTGATGTCGATCGGCGCCGGGGCGCCGGTGACCACCGGGGGATCGTTGACCGGGGAGATCGCGAAGGTGCTGACGATCCTGTTGCTGGCGGCGTCGGACGCGGCGCCGTCATCCACCTGGATGCCCACGCTGCGGGTGGTCCGGGCATCGCCGTCCGTGGGGTTGGCGCTGGTCGAGCTGAAGGTCAGCGAGCGGAGCGCCGCCTGCATCTGCGCCAGGGTGCCGCCGCCGCTCAGGGTCAGGACGCCGGTGGTGGGGTTGTAGCTGACGGCATAGGGACCGGGGACCGAGACCGCCAGCACGTCGCCCGCCACCGGATTGTCGAGGGTGACCGTGGCGCTTCGCGCGGTGGCGCCGGTGTCGGCGTCCGTCAGGGTGATCGCCGCGCCGATGGCCAGCGCAGCTCCGCCTTCGGTGTAGGTGGCGCCGGTGGTCGGGCCGGCCAGCACGGGCGAGTCGTTCGCTCCGGTCAGGTTGACGGTCAGGGTCTTGCTGTCGCTGGTGACGCTGTCCGCCGCGGTGACCGTGAAGCTCTCGCTGGCGCCGGCCGACAGCGCGTTGATCGCCGCGGCGTCCGGCACGTAGACATAGGCGCCGCCGGCGCTCCGGACATAAAGCGTGCCGTAGGTCCCGGCCTTGGACACGTCGTAGGTGACGGTGCCGATCACCGTGCTTCCGCCCGTCGTCCCGCCGTTGATGCCGTAGGTCAGGGTGTCGTTGTCGATGTCGGTCGCGGCCAGCGTGCCGGCCTGGTTGGCGAAGCCGTCGGCGGCGGCCGTGTCCGTCAGGCCGATGGCGCCCGGCGCCGCCAGGACCGGAGCGGTGTTGGACACGAAGGTGCGGCTGGACGAGGATGTCTGGGTCGAGCTGCCGTTGCCGTCGTTCGCCGTGACGACGACCTTGAGGTATTTCTGCGCGTCCGTCGCCGTCGTGGTGTATGTCGCCTGGATCGCTCCGGCGATGGCGGCTTCCCCGGAACCGGCGCTGTCGGTCGCGCGGTACCATTGGTAGGTGTAGCTCAGAGCGTTGCTCTCGGCATCGGTCCAGGTGCCGGTCCCGGCGGAGAGGGTGGCTCCGACCGTCGCCGTGCCGGTCACCGCGGGAGCGACCGTCACGACCGGCGCGTCGTTGGCTCCGGTCAGGCTGACGGTCAGGGTCCTGCTGTCGCTCAGGCCGCCGTCGGAGGCCGTGACCGTGAAGGTCTCGCCAGCGTTGGCCGACAGCGCGTTGATGGCGGCGGCGTTCGGGACATAGGCATAGGTCCCGGTCGTGCTGGCCAGGTACAGGGTGCCGTAGGTCCCGGCCTTGGAGATGTCGTAGGTGGTGGCGCCGATCGTCGTGCTTCCGGACGTGCCGTCGGTGATGCCGTAGGTCAGCGTGGTGCCCTCGACGTCGGTGGCGTCCAGGGTTCCGGTCTGGTTGGCGAAGCTGTCCGTCGAGGGCGTGTCGGTCAGGCTGATCGTCGCGGGCGTCGCCAGCACCGGCGCGTCGTTGACCGGCGAGACGGCGATGGAGGCGGTGTCGGTCGCCGTCGAGAACGCCGTGATGCCGCCGTTGGAGCTGGTGTCCGCCGTGCCGCCGGCCGTCCCGGTGGACTTGTCCCAGGCCCGGAAGGTGATGGTCGCCGAGCCGTTGTAGTTCGCCGCGGGCACGAAGCGGACCTTGTGGGTGCTGTCGCCGCCGAGCGTGCCGTCGAGCAGCCGCGCCGTGCTCGCCGAGACGGAGCCGAAGGCGCTCCAGTTGGCCCCGTTGTCGGTCGAGTACTGCCAGGTGCCGTTGGTGTCGTCGACCGCGGTCACCGCGATCGCCTTGACCGCCGTGCCGTCGGCGTCGGTGATCGAGCCGGTGACCACGATGTCGGCGATCCCGGTGCCGGTGTTGGACCCGCTCGCCACGTCCTCGGCGATGCCGGCCAGCGCCGGGGACTGCGCCGCGTCCAGCACCGGCGCGTTGTTCACCACGGTCAGCACGAGATCGTTGCCGGTGCCGCCGGTGTAGCTGACCTGGAAGGTGTAGCCGCCCGACGTGAAGGTGTCGCCCTGGGCCAGGGTGAAGCCGTCCGACGTCTTCAGGGTGCCGGTGATCGCGTCGCTGCCGTCGTTGACGATCAGCATGAAGCTGTCGCCCACCGCCGGCGCATAGCCCAGGGTCAGCGTCAGCTTGGCGCTCTGGATGCTGACGGTCCCGGTCACGTCTATCCGGTCGTAGCCGGTCCCGGCCGCGGTGCCGTTCAGCTCGGCCGAGATGAAGCCGCCCGACGCGACGGTCAGGCCGCCGGTCAGCGTCAGCGTGCCGGGGCTGTTGCCGGCCGCGATGATGCCGCCGGACGCGATCGAGACGGCGCCCGACAAGGTGCCCGAGCCGCCCAGCGTGGCGCCCGAGGCGACCGAGACCGCGCCGCCGCCGGTCATCGTCCCGTTGACCGCCAGGATGCCGGCGCTGACGGTGGTGGTGCCGGTGAAGCTGTTGGTGCCGGTCAGGGTCACCGTGCCGGTTCCGGTTTTGGTCAGGTTGCCGGTGCCGGTCAGCCCGCCGGACAGGGTGACGGCGCCGGTCACGTCGAGGGTACCGTTGGAGACCCCCAGCACGATCGGGTTGGTGATGGCGAGCGGGCTGCCCGCCACGGAGCTGCCCGTGACGTTCAGCGTGCCGCCGGACAGGGTCGCCGTGCCGGTCAGGGCGGAGGCGCTGCCGACCGCCAGGGTGCCGGCGTTGACCGACATGCCGCCGGAGGCGTTGGATACCGTCAGGGTGCCGGCGCCGATCTTGGTCAGGGCGAACCCGTCGGCGGCGAGCGCCCCGTCCAGGGTCACCGCGGCGTCGGTCTGGAGCGAGGCGTCGCCGGTCAGGGTGACGTTGTTGTGGATCGTCGTCGCCGTGGACACCCGCAGCGCCGTGCCGGAAGCGAGCGTTACCGCCCCTTTGCCCAGGTTGACGTCCGCCGCCACGGACAGCGTGCCGCCGTGGACGGAAGTCGCCCAGTCGGCGCCGTTGTTGGACTGGCTGGTCAGCTTGAGCGATCCGGCGCCCGACTTGGTCAGCGTCGTGCCCGTGCCGCCGCTGATGGCGCCGGATAGCGTCAGCTCGTTGGTGCCGCCGGTCGGTGCGTAGCTGATCGTTCCGCCGCCGGTCCCGAGGTCGATGGCGTTGTCGATGGTCTGCGCGCCGGTGCCGGTGAAGGCCAGCGTGCCGCCGGCCAGGGTCACCGTGCCGGAGCCCAGGTTGCCGTCCGCCGCGACGCCCAGCGTGCCGGCCGAGACGGTGGTGTCGCCGTAGGAGTTGGCGCCGGACAGGGTCACCGTGCCGGTGCCCGTTTTGGCGAGGGTGCCGGTGCCCGACATCACGCCGGCATACGTACCGGTCGTGGACTGGTCGAACACGACGGCCGCGTTGTTGGTGATGGCGCCCTGCAGGCTGGACGTCGTGCCGGTCAGGGTGCCTGCCGATACCGTCGTGCCGCCGGTATAGGTGTTGATGCCCGACAGCGTCACCGCGCCGGCGCCGGTCTTGGTCAGGGAACCGGTACTGGCCAGGACGGCGCCGACGGTGAGCGCATCGCCCGAGGCGTTGTACAGGGTCAGCGCGCCGCCCAGGTTGAGCTTGCCGGCGCCGGCGATGGTCAGGGTCCCGGCCGCATCGGCGTCGAAGGTCAGGCCGGCCGCCACGCTGACGTCGGAGCCCAGCGTGATGGTCTGGCCGCCGACGCCCGCGGCGAACTGGATGGTGGTGCCGGTCGGGTTGTTGGCGGCGAAATACAGCGCTTCGCGCAGGGACAGGCCGCCGCCGTCGGCGGTCGCCGCCGCGACGGTGGCATCGGCGGTGGTGTCGGTGTCGGCGGCATCCACGCCGTCGTCCGAGTTGACGGTGACGATGAGCTGGTTCGTCACGGTGATCGAGTGCGACTTGTCGTAGGTCCCGTTTGCCCCCCCGTCGTTGGCGCGCACGATCACGGTGTAGGTGCCGGCGGTCAGCGCGGTCGGGCTGGTCGCCCGCAGGCTGGTCCCGCTGGTGTTGAAGCTGGTGGCGTTGGTGTCGCCGTTGACGCTGACGATGGAGAAGGTGTGCGAAACATTGTCCAGGTCGGTCGCCGACAGCGTGCCGATCACGGCGTTGGCGGCATCGAAGATGGTGACGGAGCTGGCGCTCAGCGCGATGTCCGTGGGCGCGTCGTTGACCGCGGTGATCGACGTGTTGATCGCCACGCCCGCCGCCGACACGTTGGAGGTGCCGTCATCGGCCGTGGTGTCGAAGGTCGCGCGGGTGGTACCGCTGGTGAAGGCCGTCGCGGAGGAATTGTCCACCGCGAACGCCGTCAGCGCACCGGGCGTGCCGTTGTAGTTGGCGGCCGGCACGAAGCGCAGCTTGGCGCTGGTGTCGAGCAGCAGGGCGGCGCTGGTCGAGACGGTGCCGACCGCGTGCCAGCTGGCGCCGCTGTCGGTCGAGTACTGCCACGCCCCCTGGGCGGTGGTGCTGGCGTCCGCCGAGATCGCGATGCCGGCCAGCGTGTTGGCCGACGAGCCGTTGGTCACCGCGTCGGTGGTATCGGAGAACAGCGAGGAGAACAGGCTGGTCACCGTGTCGCCGGACGGTGCCGCGGTGTCCTCGTCGACCGCCGCCAGGGTCGCGGCGCCGGTGAAGCCGGGCGCGTCGTTGACCGCGCTGACCGTGATCGACGCCGTGTCGGTCGCCGTCGAGAACGCCGTGATGCCGCCGTTCTTGCCGGTCCCGGTGTCCGCCGTGCCGCCGGCCGTCCCGGTGGACTTGTCCCAGGCCCGGAAGGTGATGGTGGCCGAGCCGTTGTAGTTCGCCGCGGGCACGAAGCGGATCTTGTGCGTGTCGTTGCCGGTCAGCGTGCCGTCGAGCAGCCGCGCCGCCGACTCGGAGACGGAGGAGCCGAAGGCGGTCCAGCTCGTCCCGTTGTTGGTCGAGTACTGCCAGGTTCCATGGGCGTTGTCGACCGCGGTCACCGCGATCGCCGTGACCGCCGTCCCGTCGGCGTCGGTGACCGAGTTGGCGGCCACCATGCTGGCGACGCTGGTGCCGACGTTGGAAGCATCCGCCACGTCCTCGGCGATGCCGGTCAGCGCGGGGGCCTTGGTGGCGTCCAGCACCGGCGCGTTGTTGACCACCGTCACCGTCAGGTCGTTGCCGCTGGTGTAGCTGATCTGGAAGGTCTTGCCGCCCAGGCTGAAGGTTGCCCCTTCGGCAAGGCCGGTGAAGGTGCCGGTGACGGCATCCGTGCCGTCGTTGTCGATCAGCGTGAAGCTGTTGCCGATCGCGGGCGTGAAGCCGGAACCGAGCGTCAGCGACAGGGTCGCACCGGTCACGGTGACCGTGCCGGTCACCACGATCCGGTCGTAGCCGGTGCCGGCGGTGGTGCCGTCGATCTCCGCCGCCAGGATGCCGCCCGAGGCAATGGTCAGCCCGCCGGTCAGCGTCAGCGTGCCGGGGCTGTTGCCGGCCGCGATGGTGCCGCCGTTCGCGATCGAGACGGCGCCCGCGATGCTGCCCGAACCGCCCAGCGTGGCGCCGGAGGAAACCGTCACCGCCCCGGTGCCGGTCAGCGATCCGTTGACCGCCAGCGTGCCGGCCGAGACCGTGGTGGCGCCGGTATAGGTGTTGGCGCCCGTCAGGGCCAGCGTGCCGGCGCCTTCCTTGGTCAGGGCGAAGCCGGTGCCGCCGACGATCCCGCTGAGGGTCAGGGTGCCGGCCGTGGTGGTGACGGTCGATGCGGCGGTCAGCGTGACGTTGCCGCTGATCGTGTTGGAGCCGCTGTCGTTGATCAGCGCGCCGCCGCTGGAAACGCCGGTCCCCGCGAGGCCGGTGATCGCATCGGCGATCGTGATGCCGCCCGACAGCTTCAGCGCGGCACCGCTGGCGACCGAGGTTCCGCCGGCCGAGGTGCCCAGCGCGTCGGAATGCGTCGCGGCCAGCGTGCCGGCGCTGATCGTGGTGGCGCCGGTGTAGCTGTTGGCGCCCGACAGGGTCACCGTGCCGGTGCCGCTCTTGGTGAGATTGCCGGTGCCGCTGAGCACGCCGGCATAGATGCCGTCGGCGCTCTGGTCGAACGTCACCGCCGCGTTGTTGACGATGGCGCCTTGCAGGCTGGTCGTGGTGCCGGTCAGGGTGCCGGCCGAGACGGTCGTGCCGCCGCTGTAGGTATTGGTGCTCGACAGGGTCAGCACGCCGGTGCCCACCTTGGTCAGGGCGCCGGCGCCGGCGATGTTGCCGCCGATGGCGATCGAGGCCGAGGGTTCGCCGGATATGGTTCCGCCGCCGGTGCCGAGGGTGAAGGCGTTGGCGAGGGTGAAGTTCTGGTAGAAGTGAAGCGTGCCGCCGTTCAGCGTCACCGTGCCGGTGCCGACACTGTTCTGATCGACGACCTGGAGCACGCCCCCGGATACTTCGGTGCCTCCCGTGTAAGTGTTGGTTCCGTGGAGGAGGAAGGTGCCGGAGCCGGTCTTCTTCACGCCGCCGGTGCCGCTGATGACGGAACCGGAGCTGCCGCCCGCCCCGGCGGCGATGGTCAGGGTATGGGACCCCAGGTTCACCGCGGCGGACCCGCTCATCGAGCCGATGGTTTCGTCGCTGTCCAGGGTGAGGGTGCCGTTGGAAACGGCCACCGTGGCGGTATCGGCGATGGCCGAGCCGCCGCTCAGGATCAGGACGCCGCCCGTCACCTGGGTCTCGCCCGTGTGGGTGTTGGCGCCCGACAGCGTCAGCGTGCCGCTGCCTTGCTTGATCAAGCCGCCGGCGCCGCTGAGGGAGCCCGAGAAGGCGGT
This sequence comes from Skermanella pratensis, assembly GCF_008843145.1. GTDB lineage: Bacteria > Pseudomonadota > Alphaproteobacteria > Azospirillales > Azospirillaceae > Skermanella > Skermanella pratensis. The sequence continues at coordinate 4,838,373 of NZ_CP030265.1, forward strand.
GTTCGCGCCGTCGCCGGTGGTCAGCGTGGCCCCCAGGGTCACGTTGCCGGCGCCCGCCAGCGAGCCGATGGTCTCGTTCTGCGACAGGGCGAGCGTCGCGCCCGAGGCGACCGTCACCGCCGTCGTGTCCGCCAGCGCGCCGCCGCTGCGGTTCAGCGTCAGGGTGCCGGCCGACACCGTGGTGGCGCCGGTATAGGTGTTGTTGCCGGTCAGGGTGAGATTGCCGGCGCCGGTCTTGGTCAGGGCGGTGGAACCGCTGATGATGCCGGATACCGTCCCCGTGATCGAAGAGGCGACCTCGACGGTGCTGCCGCCCGTTCCCAGTGCGACCGCGTTGGTGAAGGTGTCGGTGCCGGTCAGGCCCAGCGTGCCGCCATTCAGCGTCACGGTGCCGCCGACCAGGGCATTGTTGGAAGCGACTGCCAGCGTGCCGGCCGAGACGGTGACGCCGCCGGTCAGGTTCGCCTTGTTGGTCGAGCTGGACAGCGTCAGCGTGCCGGTGCCGGTCTTGGTCAGCGCCCAAGCGCCGCCCGACATCGCGCCGGACACGGTCACGTTGGCGTCGGTCCGGATCGTGGCGGCGCCGCTCAGCGCCACAGGGTTGTCGATCGTGGTGGCGCCGGTGACCTGGAACGTCGTGCCGGCGGCCAGCGTCACGGCTCCGGAACCCAGGCTGGCGTCACCCGCCACGCTCAGCGTTCCGCCCGATACCGTGGTGGTGCCGTCGTAGGCGTTGGTGCCCGACAGGACCAGCGTTCCAGACTGGACCTTGGTCAGATTGAACGACGAAGGGCCGTCGCCGAGCACCCCGCTCAGCGTCAGCGTGCCGGAAAGGACGCCGATATACGAATTCCCGGACAGGGTGACGGCGCCGGTGACGGCGGACGTGCCGGCGCTGAGAATCGCGCCGAGGTTGTCCGAACCGGTGCCGGTGATGGTCAGGTTCTCGGCGATGGTGACGCCGACGATCGACACGGTTGCGCCGCTGTTGACGGTCGTGCCGCTGGCGGCCGAACCCAGTCCGCTGGCGTGGTGGACCTCCACGCCGCCCGTGGTGATCGTGGTGGTGCCGGTGTAGGTGTTGTTTCCGCTGAGAATGACGGTGGTCGGACCGCTCTTGGTGAGATTGCCGGCCCCGCTGATGATGCCGCTCAACGTCGCCTGCGTACCGCCAGTGCCCGGAATGGCTTCGATCTCGCCCGCTCCGGCCAGATCGATGGCGTTGTCGTAGGTGCTTGCACCCTTGACCTGCAACTTGCCGCCGTTCAGCGTCACCGTGCCGCCGACCAGCGCGTCGTCCTCGGTGACCGCCAGCGTGCCGGTGGTCACCGTGGCGCCGGCGGTCAGGCCGGCCTCGTTGCCGGTGTTGGACAGGGACAGCGTGCCGGCGCCGGCCTTGGTCAGCGCGAACGCCCCGCCCGACAGGGCGCCGCTGATCGTCAAGGTGGTGGCTGTCGCCGTGGTGACCGTCGCGGCCCCGGTCAGCGTGACGGCGCCGCTCAGCGTGTTGTCGCCGCTGACGTTGACCAGCGCGCCACCGCCGGAAACCCCGGTGCCGGCCAAGCCGGTGATGGCTTCCGCGATCGTGATGCCGCCTTGCAGCCCGAGCGCCGCGCCGCTGGTGACCGAGGTCCCGCCGGCGGTCGTGCCCAGCGCGTTGGCGTGCGCCGCGACCAGCGTGCCGGCGCTGACGGTCGTCGTCCCGCTGTAGGAATTGTCGCCGCTGAGGATAAGCGTCGCCGTGCCGCTCTTGGTAAGCGTGCCGGTACCGCTGAGCACGCCGGCATAGGTGCCGGCGCTGGACTGGTCGAACACGACGGCGGCGTTGTTCGTGATCGCGCCCTGGAGGCTCGTGGTGGTGCCGGTCAGGGTGCCGGCGGAGACGGTGGTGCCGCCGGAATAGGTGACGGTAGCGCCCGACAGCGTCAACCCGCCGGCGCCGGTCTTGGTCAATGCCGTCGTGCCGGTGATGTTGCCGGACAGCGTCGCGGTGATGCCCGAGCCGACATCGACCGTGCCGCCGCCCGTGCCCATCGTCACGGCGTTGGCATAGGTGTCGGTGGCGGTCAGGCTGAGCGTGCCGCCGGCCAGCGTCAGCGTGCCGCTGGTCAGCGCGCTGTTGGCGCCCACCGACAGCGTTCCGGCGGAGACCGTGATTCCGCCGGACAGGCCGGTCCTGTTGGCGCCCGACAGCACCAGCGTGCCGGCCCCGACCTTGGTCGCGCTGAAGCTGCCGCCGACGGCACCGCTGATGGTCAGCGTCGTGCCGGACGCCGCACCCAGGTAGGAGTTCCCGGTCAGCGTCACGGCGCCGCTCAGCGTGTTGGTGCCGCTGACGTTGACCAGCGCGCCGCCGTTGGAGATGCCGGTGCCCGCCAGCCCGGCGATCACCTCGGCGATCGTGATGCCGCCTGACAGGCCCAGCGCAGCACCGCTGGTGACCGTGGTGGTGCCGCCGGTCGTGCCCAGCGCGGTGGCGTGCGCCGCGACCAGGGTGCCGGTCGAGACGGTGGTGGCGCCGGTGTAGGTGTTGGCCCCCGACAGGGTCACGGTGCCGCTGCCGACCTTGGTCAGGGCGAAGCCGCCGGACACCACCCCGCTCAGGGTCAGCGTGTCGCCGCTGTTGAAGGCGCCGACCGAGGCGTCGGCCGCCAGCGTGATGTTGCCGGTGACGGTCGCCGAACCGCTGCCCTCGTTGACCTTGAGCGCGCCATAGGCGGCGTTGATGCCGGTGCCGCTCAGGGTCAGCGCATCGGCGATGGTGACGTTGTTGCCGAGCCTGAGCGTGGTGCCGCTGGCCACCGTGGTGCCGCCTTGCGACGTGCCCAGCGCGTTGTTGTGCGTGGCGATCAGGACGCCGGCGTTGAGGGAGGTGGTTCCGGTATAGATGTTGTCGCCGCTGAGCGTCAGCGCGCTGCTGCCGGTCTTGACCAGCGCGCCCGAGCCGGAGATCTGGCCGGACAGGGTGACGGCGGCGGAATTGCTCACCGTGCCGCCGTTCGCCCCCAGCACGATCCCGTTGTCGATGGTGGTGGCCCCGGTCACCGTCAGCGTGCCGCCGTTCAGCGTCACCGCGCCGGTGCCCAGGTTGCCGTCGGCGGCGACGCTCAGCGCGCCGGCCGACACGGTGGTGGTGCCCGTGTGGGTGGTGTTGCTCCCCGACAGGGTCAGCGTGCCGCTGCCGGCCTTGGTCAGGCTGCCGGTGCCGCCGATCGTGCCGGAGAAGGTGGTGTCGGTGGACTGGCTGACCGTCAGCGCGTTGGCCCCCAGCGTCACCGTGCCGGCGCCGGACAGCGCGCCGATCGTCTCGGTCGCGGACGACAGCGTCAGGATTCCGGCGAGCGAAACCGCGCTGGTGTCGGCCAGCGCGGTGCCGCTGGAGTTGTTCAGCGTCAGCCCGCCGGTGCCGCCGCCAGCCGATACGGTGGTCGTACCGGTGTAGGTATTGACTCCCGTCAGCGTCAACACGCCGGTGCCGGTCTTGGTCAGCCCGCCGGAGCCGGAGATGACGCCGCTGAACGTGGTGCTGGTGTTGTCGCCGCCCGTGAGCAGCGTATAGCCGTTGGTGGCGATGGTGCCGGTGCCGGTCAGCGAACCGACGGTCTCGTTGCTGTTGGACAGCGTGATGACACCGTTGCCGCCATTGTCGTTGATGGTCAGGGCGCTGGTGTCGGGGATGGCCGATCCGCCGATGAAGGTGATGGCGCCGTTTCTCAGCTCGGTATAGCCGCCGTAGGTGTTGGTGCCCGAGAACGTCAGCGCGCCGCCCTGCGTCTTGATGATGTTGCCGCTGGCGCCCGAGATGTTGGCGGAGATTATCAGCGACGCGCCGACGGGGCTGACTTCCAGCGTGCCGGTTCCGGCCAATGCCAGCCCGCCGCCGCCGCTGCCCGCGATCGTCACGGTTTTTGCTTGGGACAGGGAAATCTTGTCGTCCGCCCCCAGTGTCGCGGTGCTGCCGGTCAGGGTCAGGGTGGTGTTCGTCGTCAGTCCGCTGAGAACGACACTGTCCGCCGTCGCCTGCGCCACGCTTCGCGCCAGCGCCTCGCGCAAGCTGAAGCCGTCGGCGGCGTCGCCGTCGGCGTCGTCGTCCGTGCGATCGACGGTGATGGTGCTGCTGGTGACCGCCACATCGGCGGTGGCGGTAGTGCCGGTGGGGCTGTCCTTCAAGGCGAAGCGGATCTTGGCGTCGCCGTACGATGTCGTGCTGCTGTAGCGCACGGCGCGGATCACGGCCTGGACCAGCTCGTTGGTGGCGTCGGCGCCGCCGTTGGCGAAGCTGACGGTCAGGACGCCGCCGGCGCTGGTATAGGTCGCGAAGGTCTGGCCGCCGGTTTGCAGGTTCGATCCGCTGAGGGTGAACCCGGACGCCGCCAGGCTGAACGTGTCGCTGGCGGTCGCGTCCGCCGCGCCGCCGCTGGTGTACCGCTGGACCGTCAGCGTCGAACCGTTCCAGTTGGCGGCGTCGTTTTCCGTGTCGGTGACCGTGGCGTTGGAACCGACGTCGAGGGTGAGCGTGCTCCCCGTCACCCAGGTGACGCTGTTGGTGTCCAGGTTGCCGATCGTCGGCGCGGTGTTGGTCGACGCCGTGATCGTGCTGCTGTTGACCGAGGTCAGCGAGCCCGAGGCGGCGCGCAGCACGATCGAGTTGGTGGTGCCGCCGCCCACCGAGTAGGTGAGCGAGAGGCCGGTGAAGGTGGCCGCACCGCTGGCGGCGTTGAGCGTCACCGTGGTGGCGGTGCCGTCGGTGTCGCCGCTCGTGACGCCCAGGCTGGTGACCGTGCCGGCCACGGCGCCGCCGCTCGTATTGGTCACCGACAGCACGATGGCGGAGGTGTAGCCGGTATCGACGATGTTGCCGGCATCGACGGCGCGAACCACCGGAACGGTCGTGAAGCTGGTCGCGACGCCGCTCTGCAACGTCAGCGGGACCGGCTGGGTCGAGAACTCCAGCTTGGTCGCCACCACGTCGGACGTGATGCTGGACGACGTGGCGCTGGTCAGCGCGCCGGACGCCGCGGTCAGCACGAAGGTCTCCTGGTCGGCGGTGGCGGTGTAGGAGACGCCGGTGAAGGTCGCGACGCCCGCCGTGGCCGACAGCGTGACCGTGCCGCCCAGCGTTCCGGAGCTGCCCTCGCTCAGCGTGATCGAACCGGTGAAGCCGGTGTCGATGTTGCCGCGCGCGTCCACCGCCCGCACCACGGGCTGGGTGGTCAGCGCGACGCCGCTGACCGATCCCGCCGGTGCCGTGCCGAACACGAGCTGCGTGGCGGTGACGTCGATCGCGGCGCCGCTGCCGTTGGCGACGTTGGACTGGCTGGCCGCCATCTGGGTGCCGCTGCCGCCGACCGTGAAGTTGCTGGCGTTCAGCGTCAGGATCAGCGTGTTGCCTTCGGTGATGTCGGCCGACGACGTGTTGTCGTTGAAATAGGCGCTGATCGTGTAGACCTCGTTCGCGGCGTCGGCGACCGAGATGCTCAGGCCGGAGAAGGTGATCCGGTCGGTGGCGGAATCATAGGTGCCCTGAACGTTCGTGGCGTCCGGGCCGTTCAGCAGGAACACCATGGCGCCGCGCTCGGCGTCGGTGCTGGTGCCGGTCACGGCCACATGGAACGAGGAGACGGTCGTCGCCGCGCTGTCGGTGCCCGGATCGGTGATCGTGAAGTCGAGCAGCGAGACCGCCGAACCCTGTGCCACCGCGGTGGTCGCGATGCTCGACGGCTCGGTCAGGGTGGCGCTGGACGTGACCGTGGCGTTGGAATCGACGGTTCCCGTGCCTGTGATCGAGAAGTCGTAGGGGTTCTCGTTGCTGTCGTCGTTGGCGATGTTGATGGTGGCATTCCGGGCGCCGGTCGTCGACGGGTTGAACAGCACCGTGAAGGTGGTGCTGCCGTTGGCGGCGACGGTGGTCGCCGGCTGGGCGGTCACGGTGAAGTCGGCGGCGTTGGTGCCGGTGATGGTGACCGCGCTGGAACCGAGCGTCAGCAAGGCGCTGCCGGTGTTCTGGATGGTGAAGGTGCGTTCCACGGTCCCGCCGGTGACGGCGGACGAGCCGAAATCGGTGTGGTCGGTCGTGGTCGGCGTGGCGTCGCCGTCGGTGATGCTGGTGCTGTTGCCCTGGACGTTGATCTCGGGTCCCGAATCGTCGTCGGTGATGGTGCCGGTGGCCGTGGCCGTCGGGATGGTCGCGTTGGAGGCGTTGGACAGCGTGACCGTGAAGGTCTCGTTCGACTCGGCCGTGGCGTCGCCCGCGATGGTGACGGTGAAGGTCTTGCTCGTCTCGCCGGCGGCGAAGTTCAGGGTGCCGCTGGTGGCGGTATAGTCGCTGCCCGCCGTCGCGGTGCCGTTGGTGGTGGCGTAGTCGACCGACACGGCCCGGCCCGACGCGGCGCTCAGCGTCACGGTGAACGTCATGTTGGACGTGCCGCTGTTGCCCTCGGCCTGGCTGACGTTGGCGATCGACAGGGTGGGCGTCGTGTCGTCGTCGATGATCGTCACCGTTGCTTCCTGGGTGCCGTTCTCGGTCGCCCCGCCGCCGCCGGACACTGCGGTGATCTCGATGATGGCCGTCTCGTCGTCCTCGTCCAGCGCATCCTGAACGGCGGTCAGGGTCGCGGTGCCGGTCGTGTTGCCGGCCAGGATGGTGATCGTCGTGGAGGACAGGGTGAAATCGTCCGTCAGCGTCGCGGTGCTGGTGCTCTTGCGGCCGATCGTCACCGTGGTGTTTTCGGAGGCCGCCGCGCTCAGCGTCGCGGTGACGGTGGAGGTGCCGGCCGCCTCGGCGACGCTGGCGTTGTTGACGGAGAGCGAGACGGTGGCCGCCGAGGTGGTTACATCCACCTTGGTGGGCGAGGCCATCAGGTTGCCGGTGCTGTCCTCGGCGACGAAATAGACGTCATACGCCGTGCCGGAGGACAGGCCGGTAACCGCGGAGAAGCTGCTGTCAAAGCTGCCCGTCGTGGCCGAGGAAGTGCCGGATTTCAGCGCGGCGCTGCCGGTATTGTTCTGGCCCGCCTTCACCTGCGCGGCCGAGGGCGCCGTCGCCCCGTCCGCCACGACGACGTAGTAGATCGTCCCAGCCTCGTTGATGCTGGCCGAAGGGGTAAAGCCGGTGGTGGTCGCGCTGGTTGTCGTGGGACCCGAGTCGAAGGTCGGTGGGGTGGTGTCGGCGGCGACCGTGAAATTCACCGTCGTCGTCGCTACGGCGCTATCCGAGGCGTCGGAGACATAGACGTTGATGGTGCGCGACGAACCGGTCGGCGTACCCGCCGAGTTGATGTACTTGACATTGGCAATTGCCGCCTGCATGTCGGCCACGGTGGCGCCGGGCTTGCTGTAGAGCGTCAGCCTGCCCGTGGAGGAGTCGTAGAGAACCGAATTGATATTGCTGTTGGTACCGGTCAGCGACAGGCTTTCCGATGCGACGTCCTGGATGCCGCTTAGCGTGATAACCGCACTGCGGACATTGGTATCGCCGGAAAGCGTGCCGATCGCGACGTTGTTTCCGATCGCCACGCCACCCGACACATAGCTGACGGTATAGTTGTTTCCGCCCGTGCCGCTATCGAGGTCGAGCGTCCGCGCCGCGGCGTATTCATAGGCACCGCGATCGAGATTGGAGCCGACAGTACGCGGATTGGACAAAGCGTCGTAGGTGCCATAGCTGGAGACCTGCCCGGTGGTATTCCCCCCGTTTATAACGCCGGTCGAACTGCTGCTCAGTCGCAGGTCCCTGGCAGAACCCGAGCCGAGATTGACGAACAAATCGGCTGCCGAGCCGGTGGTGGTATTAGTCAAGGTGGCGGCAGTTCCACCCGATGCGGTTCCAACATCTGCCCCGGTGGTCGCAGAATTGCCGGCGATGATCGAGTCATAAATGTTAAGAGTTCCAGCGGCACCTTTTAATATTCCACCGCCTGTACTAGTACCAGCCGAGTTGCCAACGATAGTCAGGTTGGCAAAATTGTACGTGCCACTGGCGTTATTTACGCGGATTGCACCGCCGCCTTGTAAGCTCGAGCCGGTCGTCGTATTGTTGTAAAATACACTGTTCGTGATGCTGCCGCCAGCATTACCAAGAATGCCTACCGCAGCGCCAAAGGACGCTGAGGTGTTCGAATGGAATACACTTCGGTCGATGGTTAAAGTTGCGGTTCCGCCAGTTACTATTGCTCCATTAGTACCGGATGTAGTTGCCGCATTACTATAAATTATTGAGTCGAATATACTGACCGATCCGCCCGCCGTTGCGCCATTGTGCCTAACAACAACTGGATTGGAAATTGTTCCACTATTACTAAAACCAGTAAGTTCCAAGCTCCTCAGTACGATATCAACATTGTTGCCGCCAGTACCGTTGCCAGTTGTAAGGCCGCCATAGTTGCCGCCATTAATTATGACGTCCGGAATATCATCGCCGTTGACATCGCCATCGATCGTAACGCTGGCAACAAGGGTCGCCAGATTGGCGCCAAGCGTAATCGTTCTTTGTGCAACGGTCTTTGAGCCAGGATCGAATGTGGTGCTGTCAAAAACGATCGAATCGGTGCTGCTGACCACGTTCGCCGACGTGTATGCCGCAAGGAAACTGCCGGCGCCGCTGGCGGCGTTGGTAGTGACAGTATAAGTCGCCAGCCCGCCCGAGAAATTATCGAGCGCGGAGAGCGTGACGATCGATCCGATGTCCGAAACCACCGTGCCGATGGTGGCTTCCAACGTCCAATCGCCGCCCTGTGCCGAACTTCCAGTCCGGTCCGTCGATGCCGCGACATCGGCACCCGTGATATCGCTGACCTGTTGGAGGAAGGCGAGGCCATAATCCGTCTCGGCGACATCGCAGCCATAGAACAGGATGTCGCCATCCGCATTCAGCGCACGTCCGATCGTCTCCAGCTCGGTCCGGTACCGATCGAGCGACCCTTCCCACAAGGTCACGGTACCCAGACGTACCTGCCCGTCCCAACCATGGCTAAAAATCTGAATACCGTCGAGGCCCGAGCGATTGGCCAGAATCTCGGCCATCTGCACGATGCCATCGCGCGAACCATCAAGGACGATGACTTCAACTCCGGGACTGACGGCATCGACAAGTGTCTGGTGATCCGTCACCGACGAATCGACAAACACGATTTGCTGCCGACCACCATCTGCGCCGATGCCCACCAAAGAGGCCGATAGATCCGTTTGCTGAGCTGTTTCCGGCGCTACCGTTGCAGCGGCAACGACCACCGGGGAGTCCGATACGGTCGCCTGCGCCGCCGCATCCAGAAGCGCCTGATCCACCGCTTCGTCGGCGGCATCGAACAGGACTTGGTCAGTTTCCCCGGTCGGCGGGTGTGTCGAGGTGATGTGAGGGCTTCCCATGATGAGGGTGGACATGGTTGTCTAAGCCATGTCCGTAGCGCCGCTTCCAGACTTGGACGCCCTGTCTCTCGCCGAGCTGAAGAAGCTGGTGGTCGAGCTGCTGGTTCGCGTATCGACATTGGAAGAGGAGAACCAGCAGCTGCGGGCAGAGAACGCCCAGCTGAAGGATCTACCGAAGAAACCGAAGCTGGCACCGGGCGGCATGGACAAGGCGACAGAGCCGGACAGGCGGGCCAGGACCAAGGAGGCGCGCCGGCAGCGGCGCAACCGGCAGAGTGGCCGGCGCACCCCGCCGGTGACCACGGAGCGCACCCTTGTCATCGAGGCCCCGGCGGGCTCGCGCCGGCGCGGCTTCGAGCCCTTCACCGTGCAGGATCTGATCCTGGCGCCGCAGGTCATCCGCTTCCGCCGCGAGCGCTGGGTGACACCGGACGGCCAGGAGATCATCGCACCGCTGCCGCCCGAGGTGCGCGGCCACTTTGGCCCCGGGATCGTGCGCTTCGTGCTGATGCAGCACGTCCAGGGGCAGGTGACGGTGGAGCGCCTGCGCGCCCAGCTGAGAGGCCTGGGCGTGCGCATTTCCAAGGGTCAGATTATCACCCTCCTGACGGCCAACAAGGATGCTTTCCATGCCGAGAAGGACGCCATCCTGGAGGCCGGGCTGGCAACTGCCGCCTGGGTGACGGTCGATGATACCGGCGCCCGCCACGCTGGGGCCAACGAGTACACGACGCACATTGGCAATGACCGCTTCGCCTGGTTCGCTACCCGGCCGTCGAAGAGCCGACTGAACTTCCTCGACCTACTCCGTGCCGGCCATCCCGACTACGTGATCAATGCCACGGCGCTGGCCTACCTGGTCGAACACGGCGTGCCGGAAAGCATCGTCGCCGCTCTGCTCGCCGCCGGACCCCGGAGCTTTGCCGACGATGCGGCGTGGCAGGCCCAGCTGGACAGCTTCGGCTTCGGCGCCGGTCATCGTCGGCGGGTCACCGAGGCGGCCATGGTCGGAGCCATCGTCGCCCGCGGCCTGCTGACCGACACCGTGATCATCTCCGATGATGCCGGTCAGTTCGACGTTTTCCAGCACGCCTTGTGCTGGATCCACGCCGAGCGCCATCTCCGCCGGATCGTCTGCGTGACCAACGAGCAGCAGCGCCAGGTCGCGCTGCAGCGCCAGCTGGTCTGGTGGTTCTACGCCGATCTCAAACTCTACAAGGACGACCCGAACGCCATCCGCCGAACGGCGTTGAGGCGGCGCTTCGATCGGATCTTCACCCGGGTCACCGGCTTTGCCGAACTCGATGAGGCCGTCGCCCGGACCCTTGCCAACAAGGACGAGCTGCTGCTTGTCCTCGACCGGCCAGATATCCCGCTGCACACCAACGGCTCGGAGAACGACGTCCGCAGCTTCGTCACCAAACGCAGGATCTCCGGCGAGACCCGCTCCGCGGCCGGCAAGCAGGCGCGGGACACCTTCCTCAGTTTACTGAAAACCTGCTCCAAGCTCGCCATCTCGTTCTGGGACTACCTCGGGGCTCGGCTAAATATCCCGGACGCCGACCGCGTGCCCTGACTCCCCGATCTCATCCGCCAAAACGCCTCAGCGTAGTCCACAGCAAACCGCCGTGGCCGCTATCCGCCGACGAAACTGACCAAGTCCCATCGAACAGCGGGTCAACTCCCGTGTCCAGCACCGTCGCATCGACCGCCGTCGCCACACCCGCCGCGTCGAACATGAAACGCGGTTCCAGCGCGATGACGGATGTGGACATGTGCAGGTGATCCCGCATGCCGGTCAGACCGCCGCGCTTTCCCCGCCGACCAAGTCCCATCACACCCATCACGACCTCCCCACCTGACGCGAACTTCTTCGACCCATGCGCTAACAGCAATGAGTACCTCTTCGGTATAATACTCTCGTTTGCAATTGGTGTACAGATGGACCCTCGTCGATAAGGCTGCCGTTGGAGACCGCCCGCAATATGTCGGCCTCGGCCGTGGGGCGAACGCCGACATGCCGGCAAACCCCAGGCGTCACCTGTAGGTTGCGCCCATGGCGCAACACGGCACGTCCCCGCCTGCCGGTCGCCCCCGGCGCCGGTGTGGGTGTTGCGCCATGGGCGCAACCTACGACGCTTGCCGGTGGCGGATGCTTGAATGGGGCCGATCGGCCGGGGCGGATATCAACCCGTGCTTGACCGGGTTCCAATGGATGTATGCGACGCACCGCTCGTAATCGGCTTCGTCGCGAACTCGATGCTCCCGGAACCGGCGCTGCCACACCGCCTGTTCGTTGCGTCTCGTCCGGGCGTTCGACCGGTCGGGACGTGGATGCGAGGGAAGTTGAATCAACCAACCTCGTCCCGACAGGTGCATTGGCAACACACAGTGGTCGGCCTTGGTCGTCGGGCGACTACCGCTCCTTTTCCCTGTTGCACCAGGGAAAAGCGCAAGCATATGCTGCCATAGGCCATCTTCCTGATCATTGAGGTGAAAAATGCAACCCGCTTCGCGGCATGTCCGCCTTTTCCGGAATGGCCGGAATCAGGCGGTCAGAATACCGGTCGAGTTTGAACTGCCCGGCGACGAGGCCATCATGCACCGTGACGGCGACAGGCTCGTTCTTGAACCAGTGCCGAGGCATGGACTTCTCGCCCTTCTCGCCACATGGGAACCCTTGGACGAAGAGCTTCCCGAGGTCACCGACGAACCGGTGAAACCCGAGGACGTATTTTGACCGCACCCCTTTACATGCTCGACACGAACATCGTTTCCGACCTGATCAGGAACCCGGCCGGCAAAGCCGCCCATCGCATCATGTCGGTCGGCGACAAGGCCCTCTGCACAAGCATCGTCGTCGCGGGGGAGCTTCGATACGGTTGTGCAAGAAAGGCTTCGCCCAAGTTGACCCGGAAGGTCGACGAAATCCTGGGCGTGATACCGGTGCTGCCGTTCGACGTCCCGGCCGATGGCGACTACGGCAGGATAAGGTGCGAGCTGGAGCGGGCCGGCCTGTCGATCGGGGGGAACGACCTGCTGATCGCCGCGCATGCGATGGCGCTTGGGCTGACCCTTGTTACCGCCAATACACGGGAATTTTCGCGGGTATCGGGCCTGCGGGTCGAGAATTGGCTGGAATGATCACAGCGCCGGTGTGGGTGTTGCGCCATGGGCGCAACCTACGACGTTGGCCGGCGGTGGATGCTTGAATGGGGCCAATCGGCCGGGGCGGATACCAACCCGTGCTTGACCGGGTTCCCATTGATGTATGCGACGCACCGCTCGTAATCGGCTTCGTCGCGAACTCGATGCTCCCAGAACCGGCGCTGCCACACCGCCTGTTCGTCGCGTCTCGTCCGGGCCTTCGACGGGTCGGGACGTAGATGCGAGGGAAGCAAAGCGGTGAAGCGGCCCTTGATCGCGTTCCAGCGCATGGAATAGTCCGAGTCGCCTTCCGGCAGCGTCCAGATCATGTGCAGATGATCCGGCAGGACGACGCTTGCCCCGATTTGGAACGGCCGGTGGCTCATCACTATGCGGAAGGCTCCGCGCAGGAGTTCGACCGCCGCTGGATCTTCGAATAGCGGCCGCCCATAGGTCACTACGGTGAAGAAATACGTCCCGCCCGGGGTCCGATCGCGCCGGTATTCCATGGCGGCAGCGTGCCACGTCATTGCATGCCTGCCACCGCGACACTTTCGCCTTGCCGCTCGTAGTTGCGCCCATGGCGCAACACTGGTCGCCGGGAGAAAGACAGCGTAACGGGGAGCGCGGGTTCGCCACGCGGACCGGCACCTTAAACGTTGGGCCGAGGGTTGACCAACCAACGGGCTATTCCGTCAATCCCATGTGGGCGAGCAGGATGTTCAGATTCCGGTCACGGCTGTACGGCAGGGTAATCGCCTACTAAATCAGGAGATACTTTACCGGAAAGCCTTAAAGCTCCTGATCGTCATGACCGAACTTGATCCGCAGCTGTCCGGCACGGTAATTGCCGCCTCAACCAGTGGACGCTTTTCTGGTGGGGCGCTCCTCCCCTCATCGTCATGACCGGGCTTGACCCGGTCATCGCTTGCGGACTCCATCAGCGCCGCCGTGCGGTGAGATACCCGGATCAAGTCCACGGCTGTCCGGCACGGTGATTGCCTATTACGGGAAAGGGTTAATCGCGGGCAGAAGCACTCCGTTTTCGTCACGGCCGGACTTGATCCGGCCATCTTTCGCGGGAAGCATCGAAGCCTCTGTGCCTTGAGATCCGCGGGTCAAGCCCGCAGATGACGAGCCAAAGGAGAAAACAGTCGCCTGGAATGTTCTCAATAGTTGATTAGCAACAACCGTGCCGGACAGCCGTGGGTCAAGCCCGGTCATGAAGGTAAGGGGAGGAACGCTCTGACGGAAAAACCCCCTTCCGATTGTTTCAGCAATAACCGTACCGGACACCCGTGGCTTCCCGTTCACGTCCTGCCGGTTTCCGTCCATGCCTCCGATCAGATGCACCAGCAGCACCGGGCCTCCGGCCGGATGACGATCACGTCGGTCTTGTCGGCGATCGTCACCGGGGGCCCCATCCCCGCATGCGACAGTTCACGCTTTGACGGCGTGCCCGCCACCCCAATCAAGCCCTTGCGGCAAAGGGGCGGCTCCCCGTCAGGTGAACTCCGCCAGATATTGCTGCACCGGTTCGGTCCGGGCGACCGGGATCAGAGCAACATAGGCGAATTCCAGCCCGTCCTCGCTCGTCAGCTGGTAAATGCCCGGCGAAAGCCGTTCCTCCGATGGGTTGGCGAAGGTCAGCGTGAACGGCACGTGGGAGGTTTCGAAATCCTCCTCCCCTTCCCTGACCCTGATCAGCCTCAGCTCGACCGGCCTCGGGATGGCTGCCGCCACGAAGATATTGCCCACCTGTTTCTTGAAATACTTGATGTCCATGGATGCCCATCCATTCATGCCGGCCACCTTTTCGGCTGCTGCCCCGCGCTTGCTCCTCCCAACTGCCTATATCGAAAGAACTAATTCTTCACTAATGCGGGGGATTCGGCCGGTGGAAAAGTTCCGCCGGTACCGGCCGGCGCGCTCCGAGTCGAGGCAGGCCACCCTTTCGCCGGCCCGCCGGGCCAGCCAGACCGGGCCTCCCGACGCCACCGCGACATACGATAGTACCGTTGATTGGCGCCAGGGCATCGTCTACCTCCATTTACGAGCATAGTACGATATCGATTCTCCTTTTTCGGCGCTTTATCGATTCAATCCGGACGGGATTTCGGATAGCCATGGCTCGGGTCCCATGCCTTTCGGAGGAGGCTGGGAGGCTGCCACGATCCGGCGGCTCGGGATCCGATGGGGGGAAACGGCGGACACCCCGCGGGGCATACCCGCGAAGCTTCGTCATCGCACCAGGAAGGAAGAGTCGACCATGTCCGATCCGTATATGGGCACAGTGATGCCCGTCGCGTTCCAGTTCGCTCCCCAGGACTGGCAGACCTGCCAGGGGCAGAATCTTCCGGTCAACCAGTACTCCGCCCTGTACTCGCTGCTTGGCACCACTTTCGGCGGGTCCCAGAGCCAGAACTTCAATCTGCCCGACCTTCAGGGCCGGACCATCGTCGGCCAGGGCATCCTGAACCTCAATGGTAGCGTGTCCCAGTACCTCCCCGGTACCAAGGGCGGCAGCAACACCGCGACGCTGTCCACCGCCAACGTTCCGCTGGCCCCGCACGTCCATCCGCTGACCGGCGGGTCGGCGACGGCGACGGTGAGCATCATGGGTTCGTCAGGGCAAGCGACTCTTCCGGGACCCGGCAATGGCAACGTGCTGGCGACCGCCAACTATGACGACCCCTCCATCTCCGAGAACAAGCCGGTCAATATCTATGCCCCGGCCGGCACCCCCACCGCCACCCCGATCGGCACCGGCACCGTCTCGCTCACCGGCCTGACCGTCGGCCCCAACCAGGGTACCAGCGCCACCCCGTTCAGCATCCGGGAGCCGTTCCTCGTGATGTACTATGTCATCGCGACCAACGGCATCTATCCGACCCGTCCGTGACCCGACGCTCCCGGGCCGCCGCTCTCCCCCGGGGAGCGGCGGCCCGGCCGCCGGTCAGTTGAAGGCCACGTGATAGCCCATGCCGTTCTCCTCGCGGTCCGGCGTCAGGGTCGGAACGATGTGGAGGCCCAGCACGCCCGTGCCCTCCGCCTCGATATCGTAGAAGCCTTCCAGCAGGATCGGGTCGGCCGGCCCCGGAACCGGAGGGTCAGCGGCTTGCGGAACTTGGGGTGGGACGCCCCCTTGCTGGGATCGTAGGCGTTGGTCAGCCTCAGCTTGAAGTCGGCGGAAACGTTCGGGTGCAGGATCGAGAACTCCTTCCCGATCCACGGCGTGAAGACCTCCAGGGTAAAGATATCGGCGGCGGGGACGGCGGCCGGGGCGGCAACTGGGGCGGCGGCGGATTCAGTCATGGCGGAACTCCTTCCGGAAGTGTAACGTTCCGTCATTATACCCCTAAAGGCATATTACTCCAGCTTTCCGAAGCTTCGAACCAAAGGGTTCTCCCGCATGATCCGCGATGGCGATCGAATCCTGACCACCAGGCCCGGCCTGACCCTGCGGCCCGAGCGGCCGGAAGACGAGGCGCTGCTCTTCCGCATCTTCGTGGCGTCCAAGGCGCTGGATTTCGACGGCATGCCCCTGCCGCAGCACCAGAAGGACTTCCTGCTCCGCCAGCAGCATGTCTCGCAGCTCTACAACTGGCGGCATCTCTATCCCGACCTGGAACAGTGGATCATCGAGTGCGACGGCGAGCCGGTCGGCCGCCTGATCTTCTCCAACCCGCCGGACCAGATCCTGCTCCACGACCTGGCGATGCTGCCGGGGCGGAAAGGCGTGGGCGGCGGAAGGCTCGTGATCAAGGATGTCATCTTCGCCGAGGCGATCCGCTGCGGGAAGATCGCGCGGGCCTCCGTCGCCCCGCACAATCCGGCGCGCCGGCTCTATGCCCGGCTGGGCGTGACCGAGCTTCCGATGACGCCCGATTCGCCGATGATCCCGCTGGAATGGCTGCCCCCGGCGCTGCGCTGACCCGGCCTCCGCGCCTGTCAGTTATGGAGGACCTGGTATTCCTGCATCGGTCCGCTGGACTGGATCGGCGCCATGAAGACCTGCCGGAACTCCCGCCCGCTCTCGCTCTTGAAATCGTAGGTGCCTTCCAGCAGCAGCGTGTCGCGCGGGCTGGCGAAGATCAGCGAGAAGGGAATGCGGAAATCGCGCAGCGTCGGCACGCCCTCCTTCAGGCGGATCAGCTTGATCCTGACCGGCTTGGGCACGGTATCCACCCAGAACATGTTTCCGACCTCGCTCCGGAAGGTTTCCACCGTCAGCGACCCGAACACCACCATGACCCGCGCACTCCATCAGATTCCCGGAAGGCTTACCACTAAACGCATAGACTGCTCGCCGTAAAGCGATAAATCTCCGACGTCCGCGGTACGCGGGATGCCACCCCCTCCCGGCCTCCCGCCCGATATTCCCGGTGCGTTCCTATGACCTTGACATGGACACCTATAATAGGATTAACATCCTTCACCGACCACCGCCGAACGAAAGCCACGCCATGAACGCCCCCGCTCCCCGGCTCGCCGTCCGACAGGAACTCTTCTGCGAGGAGATCGCCGCCGGCGCGTCGGCGGCGGAGGCCGCGCGCCGCGCCGGCTATTCTCCGCGCGGCGCGAAGCAGCGGGGCCATTTCCTGCTGGGCCGGGAGGAGATCCGCGTCCGCATCGACGCGCTCCGCGCCGAACGGCGGGCGTTCCACCAGTCCCGCCTCGACCGCGCCGCGGAGGTGATGGAGACGATCATCGCCGACGCCGTGGAAGCGAAGAAGCCGGGCATCGCCATGCGGGCGGTGGAGTTCCAGCTCAAGCTGTTCGGCGTCATCCAGGACCGCCGGATCGCCCACCACTTCCACGGCGAGCGCCAGTCGCCCGACGCGGGCGTCGCGGACATGGCCCCCGACCCGATGGAGTGGATGGACGCGGTCCCTCAGGACCTCGAGGCCCCGGCAGTGACCAAGGATGACCTTCCGCCGGTTCCGGACGGTGACCCCGCCGCCGCTCCCGCTCCCGCTCCCGAACTGCCCGCGGGACTGATCGAAGCCTTGGCGGCCGGGCTTCCCCCCGAATTCCTGGAGGATCTCCCCGCCGACCTGCTGGACGACCTGCCCGACGAGGTCGCCGGCCTGTCCTGGGCCGAGCTGGCCCTGCGCCTGAAGGTGGTCGAGGCCGGCTTGGCCGCGTGACCGTCCCGCCCCGGCCCCGCTCCCGCCCCCGTCACGCCAGCTCCCGCAGCGCCGCCCGAACGCGGACGAACTCCGCCTGGATGTCCTTCACGCGCCGGTATCCCTCTTCCGCCAGTTCTTCGCGCGACAGGTCGCGGCAGGACAGCAGCAGGCGCACCATGGGTGCCGCGCCGACATAGGACGCGCTGCTGCGCAGCGAATGCGCGTGATCCTTGAAGGCGTGGAGGTCGCCGGACGCCCAGGCATGCTCCAGCTCGTCCACCAGCTCCTCCGCGTCGTTCAGGAACTCGCGGGCGATCTGTGCCACGAACGCCGGGTCGTCGTCGACCGACCGCAGCTTGTCCAGCGCCGCGGTGTCGATGCTCGGCTCGTCCAGGCCGGGTCCCGGTTCGGCCACGGCCGCGGGATCGGTCCGGGCCGGAAGCGGCCCAACGGCCCGGGTTCCGCCGTCGACCAGCCGGGCGATGGTGGCGAACAGCGCGCCGGGATCGACCGGCTTGGTCAGGAAAGCGTCCATGCCGGCTTCCGCGCATTGGCGCCGCGCCGCCTCGGTCGCCTCCGCGGTCAGGGCCACGATCGGCAGGTGGGGCCGGTCGGTGTGGGTGAACCGGTACATCCGGGCGACGTCCAGGCCGCTGACCGCCGGCATGTTCATGTCCATCAGGACGATATCGAAGCGGTTGTGGTCCAGCAGGTCCAGCGCCTCGTCGCCGTCGGCCGCGAAGACGGCGTCATGACCCGCCCGCTGGAGGATCTTCTCGATCACCCGCCGGTTGATCGCGTTGTCCTCCGCGACCAGGATGCGGCAGCGCCGTCCGGACGGCCCCGGCTCGCCGGCACCGGACGCGCCCGCGGCGGCCGCGGCCAGCGCCCGCGCCGTGTCCAGCGCCTGCGCGACCTGCCCCGGCTCGTCGGAACAGCTCAGCACCAGCTCCGCCCGCCAGCCTCGGGCGCGCCGGCTCGCTTCGAGCGGGGTGGCGCCGACCAGCACCACGACGGCGCGCTCCACGCCGGCGGCGCTCTCCAGCCAGGCTTCCAGCGCGTTGGCCGGGTCGTCCAGCGCGTCGAGCGGGATCAGCAGCACGGGAAGCGCCGCGTCGTCCCGCAGCGCCGCGGCCAGCCGCGCTTCGGCGTCCAGCGCATCGGCGATGCCGTCCCACTCCCCCTTCAGGGCCGAGCGGATCGCCGAGACCCGGTCCGGCGCCCCGGCCAGGACCGGCAGCGGCGCCACCGCATGGCCGGATGGCGGCGCCGCGCACCGGGTCGCGAAGGGGAGGGTGATCCAGAACTCGCTGCCGCGGTGAAGCTCGCTGGACACGCTGATCGTGCCGCCCATCAGCTCGACCAGCTGGCGCGAGATCGCCAGCCCGAGGCCGGTGCCGCCGTAGCGCCGGTTGATGTCGTCCTCGGCCTGGGTGAAGCGGTCGAAGATGCGGTCCAGGTGCTGCGGCGCGATGCCGATCCCGGTGTCGGCCACCCGGAACTCCAGGACCGCGCGGTGCCCGCCCCGCTCATGGACGGACCGGATCACGCGCACCGACAGGGTCACGTCGCCGCTCTCGGTGAACTTGACCGCGTTGGCCAGCAGGTTGGTCAGCGCCTGCTGGAGCCGCCTTCCGTCCCCGACCACCGCCCGCGGCACGTCGGCGCCGACCACCAGCCGGAGGGCCAGCCGCTTCGACCTGGCCTGCCCGCGCAGCATCAGGCGCGTGGCGTAGAGCACGCGGTGCAGGTCGAAAGGGCCGGAATCGATGGTGAGCTTGGCTTCCTCCAGTTGGGAGAAATCCAGCACGTCGGTGATCAGCGACAGGAGCTGCTTGGCCGACGCGTTGACGGTGGCCGCCATCTCGCGCTGCTCGCCGTCCAGCTTCGTCCCCATCATCATGTCGCCCATGCCGATGATCGCGGTCAGCGGCGTGCGAAGCTCGTGGCTGACCGTCGCCAGGAACCGGCCCTTGGCGCGGTTGGCCGCCTCGGCCTGGACCTTCGCCTCGGTAAGCTGCCGGATCAGCCGGGCGACATAGGCCGGCAGCACCACCAGCGCCGCCAGCAGGCCATAGGCGACATGGGGGATCTCCAGCCAGAACGGCGTCACGTGGATCACCCAGGCGAACCCGGCGGCGCCCAGCACCGCCGACGACATCAGGAAACGGGGACCGTAGCGGAAGCCGTTGCCGAAGGTGACCCACAGGTAGATCAGGTACCAGGGCGCCGCCATGGCCCCGCCGACATGGAGGAAGGCGCTGACCATCGACATGTCGAGCAGGTTGCCGACCGCCCGGCGCGGCACCGACGGCGCCGGTTCCAGCATCAGGTGGACCAGCAGCAGCCAGGACCCGGCGAACACGGTCGGCAGGATCAGCACCGATCGGACCAGATGGCCGGCCGTGCCCTCTGCCAGCACCAGCACCAGCACATAGGCCAGGATCAGGCTGACCAGCAGGATGCGGATGACGATCTGCTCGTGCTCGGTGTCGGTGCGCGCGGCGAACCGCCGGCCGATCGCCGCCAGCCCGGTCCGGAAGGCCAGGAAGCCCGCCAGGGCCGGCGGCACGGCCAGGGTGACCGCCAGCCCGGCGCCCTCGTACGGCCCCGGCTCCCCGGCCATGCTCAGCACGAACTCGAACCCGCCGATACCGAAGACGGCGCAGATCAGCAGGATTACGCACCAGGAATGAATCACGCTACGCCGCCCGTCCCTTCGGTCGGTGCCCGCCCGACCGTTCCGTCACCCAAGATTGCAGGCCTGATTGTGGGGGAGCGGCCCGGCGGGCGCAACTGCGCGCCGGGTCGGGGGACCGGTTATGCTAATCTCCGCGCCATGTTCGAGATGACGTTCCTGGGCGCCGCGGCGAGCGTTCCCTCGGCCGGCCGGGGAACCTCGCCCTGCCGGCGATGTTGTGGGGTCGTGGGGTGGAGCGCCGGCTTCGGCCGGCCGCACCCCTCCCCCGCAACCGTTCAAGGAGAGCGCCATGGCCGACACCACCGTGATGAAGGTCCACTCCGCCAGTTCGCCCAGGGGCGAGATGGGCCAGAAGTATCTGGCGTCGGGCAAAAGCCTGTCGATGCGCCTGTGGCAGGACGAGCAGCCTTCCCGGGCCGACGCCAAGGAGCCGACGGCGCGGGACTACGAGACGGTCGGGTACGTCATCTCCGGCAGCGCGGAGCTTCACATCGAAGGCCAGATGGTCAGGCTGGAAGCCGGCGACAGCTGGTCCGTGCCGAAAGGCGCCAAGCACATGTACAAGATCCTGGAGCCCTTCACCGCGGTCGAGGCGACCAGCCCGCCGGCCCAGGTCCACGGGCGCGAATAGCGGTCCGGGAGAGTTCCGATGAAGATCATCTACAGCTACGAGGGCGAACGGGACGAGGGGCTCGAAAGCTCCGTCCTGCGCGGGATCGGCGAACGGTTCGGCGAGGCGCGCGTCACCGGCAGCCACTCCGGCGAGGAAGGCCTGACCACGGTGACCCTCGACCTTCCCGCCGGCCAGGACTGGCGGCGGGTGGTCGATGCCCTGCAGAGGCGCGGCGACCTGGTCGAGGTCGCGGGCGAATCCTTCGGCGAGGGGGCCTGACGGTGGACGGCCTGGCTGCGTTCCGTCCCGCGGGCCTCCTCCTCCTCCTCGCGGCCGCCGGCCTGGCGGGATGCGGCACGCCGGACCAGCCTCCGGTCCGGCTGC
The DNA here is from genome assembly GCF_008843145.1 of Skermanella pratensis. GTDB lineage: Bacteria > Pseudomonadota > Alphaproteobacteria > Azospirillales > Azospirillaceae > Skermanella > Skermanella pratensis. The sequence goes on from NZ_CP030265.1 coordinate 4,859,713, forward strand.
CTGCCGCCGTCACGATCAGCCACCCGGCCGACGGGCGGCCCGAACCGGCGGTCGACGCGGAAGCGGAAGGCATCTGCCGCCAGTGGGGCCGTACCGCTTCCGTGGTCGAGCGCTACGAGACCGAGTCCCGGAACAGCCGGATCTCGGCCTACAACTGCGTCGCGGGATGACCTGCGCTCCGCTCCCGCACCAAACCTAGGCTTTTAAGTTCAACGACATCTAACGGTATGTGGCAATAACCACATTTTCGTGTAAGATAAGTTAGATTGCCCAGGTAATAAACTTTTTGGTGCGTGGAGCGGATAAAAATGACCGGATTGATTGATATCCGTCGCCGGATCGACGGCGCATCATGGATGATTGCCGGGTGCTTTGCTTTCAGCCTTTCCGGAGCCTCGGCGAAGTTCCTGGGGACGAAGCTCCCTCCGGTCGAACTGGCATTCCTCCGGGCCGGCTTCGGATTGCTGATCGTCATCGTGGCATGGCGCGCCATCGCCGAGTTGCGCGTTCTAAAGGATCCCGTTTGGCATGCGGCTCGCGGCATCCTGGGCGTGACCGCCCTGTTCTGCATCCTGGTCGCGTTCACGCATCTCCCGATCGCCCTTGTCTCGGTCGTTCTCGCGGGGCGTACCTTCCTTCTGATCGCCCTGGCCGCGGTCCTGTGCAAGGAGCGCCCCGGTCCAATCGTGTGGGCGGCGGCCTGCCTCGGCGTGTCCGGGGTGGTGATCGCCCTGTGGCCGCAACTGAGTTCCGCCTTCGCCGACAACTTCACGCCGACGGCGGCAACGGTGGGCGCCGCCGCCGCGCTCGCGGCCGCGTTGACGTCGTCCGGCAGCCAGCTTGCGGTCCGCCGCCTGACCGATACCAACTCCCCGTCGGTCATCGTAATCGTCTTCGGGATCTTTGCCGTCACCGTGCTGTCGATTCCCGCGGCCTGGAACTGGACTGCGCCGGGTCCGGGCGATTGGGGCATCCTGATCGCCCTGGGCGTCTTCGGAGTCTGCTCACAGTGGTGTTCGGCTCGCTGCTACAGCCGGATCGGTGCGTCCAGGGCAGCCCCGATCGATCTCGCCCAGATTCCGGTCGGCGCGTGCATCGGGTGGCTGATTTTCGGCGAGGTTCCGGATACCTGGACCTTCGCCGGTGCCGCGCTGATCGTGACGGCCGCACTCTGGGTAACGGCTGCGGATGCCAAGTAATGGGGGCGGAGAAGCGCCGTGTCGAACCCAGCCCTCTTGCAACCCTGCGGCATGCAGGCGCAATACGTTCGGACCATGCAAGTCGGGCTTGCACTATGATAGAAATCAAGAAAGTCGTTCAATTCCATCATGGCCGATGCAAACCTTTAATTGAAGAGAGAACATCTTGAGCCATAGACCTGACACACTTCTCTCCCGTCAACTTTACATTGGCTGCAGCGTGGTGAGTTTGACGCTCGAGGCCGATCTGTGGTTGGCGCTCGACCAGATCTGCGATGAAGAGAAGACCAGCCTCGAAACCATCATTCACAGGATTTCGGACGAGTGGCTCGGAGACGAACTTCCATCGGCGCTATGGCAGTATGCGATCACTTACTTTCGGGCACGAAGCGATCCAAAGTACGGCAGAGCCAAAGCCGACATCGAGAAAATCCTGAGAGGTGTGCGCGGCGGCATGAGGGGAGATTGCTGAGTCAGTTGACCATGAAACCACGCGGACGAGCGGCACCGTGCCCGGGCGCTTCATGGGCCGCATCCTGCGTTTGTCCCTGCCCGTGGGCGGCTTCCGCATGCCCCCTCTCATTCGCAGCCTCGCGAAAATAGCGCAGGACGTAAAGACGAACGGCGCTGGTCAGGCTGCCGCATTCGCTCCGGCTTCCCGCGATCTCCGTGCAGAGATCGTTCACGGATCGCCGCTCGCGATTGCAGATCTCATAAAGGGGGTTCCAGGCATAAGGCTCCAGCCGCATGCTGGTCCGATGGGATCCGATGGTGATGTTCTTTGAGACAAACAGGTTCCGCCGGCCAGGCGACGGTTCAATATCATCTGACATGGCTCGTCTCTTTCTATGGGAATGAATTGCAACCCAGGGGAACAATTATCGTTCCGCGAGAAAGACATTAGCCCATACAGCGAAGTGCATAAAGCTTAGTTCATTCGTATATGAGACGATCCATATAGGTGCAAGCAGGCCAGGTGAAGTGTTGCCGAATAGCAACAAAGCTGACCAATAAGGTTTGAACAAGGGCGGCGGGAATAGCCCACCGCCGTTCCGAAACAGACTTATGCCGCCTGCTCCAGCGTCACGTGGCACGGCGCCGCCTGCTCCAGCGTCACGTGGCACGGCGCCGCCTGCTCCAGCGTCACGTGGCACGGCGCCGCCTGCTCCAGCGTCACGTGGCACGGCGCCGCCTGCTCGTTCACTACAGGATGAGACTTGTCCGAAACGTGTCTATTCCCACCAGTTAATGGATCAATGCCAAACGTAGCGATGGTGAGTTCCCGAGTGCGCTGCCACATCGCAGTCAACTCGACAGACTCTCTATCACTGGCATAGTGATTAAGCTTCGCCCCTAGAATGTCGAGGCAATCGTGATCGAAACGAGCCATTTTCAAATGCAGATGAAGAACCTCATCGCCCAGCTTTGTAGGACGAAGCGGTTCACGATTACTCCTCAGAAGTACCAGAAGTCGGCAATACTCCTCCATGCCAACCTTGATGTCGCCATGCGAGAAGCCCTCTCCCAGCATAATTTCCGTCAGCGCATCAACCGGAAGCTTTGCTTTAACGTTCTCGATCTGCATTCGAATCTCCTCGGGTTTGGGCTTGTCAATTGAAATTGGACCGTGACCATGGCCTGTTCGCAAGGCGAAGCTGGGCAAGGTTGGAGATGATCTGTTGAAGCTTGGCACCGGAGGAGGCTCCGGTCTTAGCGTAGGCCGCTGACAGCTGATTGTTGACAGTTCCAGGTGATACGTTTCTCGCCCTGGCAACTTCTTTCGCGGAAAGGCCGGACGCCACAAGCACTGCTACTTCCGCCTCAGCGATCGACAATCCGTACAGAGACTGCAGCCATTCGGGATGGATTTCCGGCCGTTGATCAGGATCTGCTACGGAAACGAGCGACATGGGCTCCACCCCTTTGATCGCAGTCACATGCCGCATTGCAGGCTCTATCGATGCGACCAGAGGAAGTCCGCGCTTGCGGGGAATGCGCAACAATGATGGAGTCTGCGACCCGTCCAGAACAGCATGGTCCGCGATCATGCGGCTGACGTCGGCACTTACGCAGTCATTCTGTGCAACCAGGCGACCACCGGCGAGGCGCAGCCCGTCCCCTTGCTCGCACAGGCGGATCATGGATTCATTGGCAAATATGACCAACCCTGAGTAGGTACAGATCGCAGTTGGAACTTGTACTAAATTAAGCGACTCCTCAACCGTGAGGGGGCACTCGTAATTTGCCCGCCGAATCATGCGCTCGACGGATCGGGGCGTCAGAGATTGGGAGCCCAGTATTTCGTCGAGATGTTCTCCGTCGAATGGAGGAACCTCGCCATCCATGGAACGCAATTGGATCCAAGAACCATCCGGGCATTGAGCATGAATGACGTGGCATTTGGCTCCAGTATCCGCATGCCCAACAGTAAATTCAATTAATGGACTACGGTTGAATATATCTTTTACTTGGTGAATATAAAGCTCTGTATCAAGGTATGCAATAAGATTGCTAATTCTCCCCTTTTCGACACCAGAGCGCTGCCAACTGGCAAATTCCGAGCTATTGAAGTCATGATACGGATACATAGCCTTTGCATGACTGTTGACGTGGACAAATTTACCGCCGCCTGGCTCAACGACCCAGAATGCCAAGCCCGTCTTGTTCGCAAATGCAGCAAGTTTTTCGACTGAAGCAGTTTTGGGCTTACAGGTATGCCTGACCAACATAGATGCCAAATCCGTCATTTCGTCGCCACCATATAAGTAATAGCACGTTCAGGAAGAGAATTGCATGCGACAAGATTTCTATTGATCGGCATTCTACCTGTGCGTTATTTTATCGAAGAACGACGATCCTAAGGTAGAAGATAGAGACTTTCTGATGTATCTCGGCGCCCAGTTACAAAGCCTCAGTGTCTTGAGTAAGAAGCCATTTAGAATAGAGATACTGGTCTGGGCAATCACCCGACGCTGCCTATCGATTATCCGTTTCTGTTCAAAGAGATTGCGCCGAACGACTATGTCGGAACGATCGACTCTCCCTCAATCCCTGAAAGTCCGGGCCGCCGCCGCGATCCTTGCCGCCGTCGTCAGCCAGCACAGGGCGCCGAAGCCCCAGGCGAGCCAGGGGAAGGCGTCGGGGAACAGGCACATCGCCGCGAACAGCGCGATGGTCTCGGTCCCCTCGGTGATGCCGCCGACGTAGTAGAGCGACTTGGCGCCGCGGATCTCGGTGGTAATGCCGCGCTTGGCCGCCAGGATCGCGTAGGCCAGGAACGACGAGCCGGTACCGACGAAGCTGAACACCAGGAAGGCGGCGGCCAGCGCGTCTTCCGGCCGGCCCACGGCGAAGAAGAACACCACTCCCGAATAGAACAGGAAGTCGCAGACTATATCCAGGTAGCCGCCGAAGTCGGTGGCTCCGGCATGGCGCGCGACCGCGCCGTCCAGGCCGTCCATCGCCCGGTTCAGCAAGATCAGCGCCAGCGCCGCGCCGTAAGACCCGACCGCCAGCGCCGGGAAGGCTGCGGCTCCCACGGCGAACCCCGCCAGCGTCACGGCGTCGGCGGGCACGCCGCGGCGGGCGAGGACCGCGCCTGCGCGGCCGAGGGGCGGGTCGATCAACCGCCGCAGGCGGGCGTCGAGCATCCCGGGCCGTTCAGTCCGCCGGCCGGCGGTCGGCCGCTTCCGTTTCCGTTTCCGTCTCCGCCGCCGTCTCCGCGTCCGGATGCGCCGCCTCGTGCAGGCGCTCGGCCTCGCGGCGCAGCCTGCGGTATTGCCGCAGGCTGAACGGCAGGCTGGCCAGATAGGCCACGCCGATCAGGGCCAGGGTCAGCCAGGGGGTGCTGACCAGCATCGCCGCCAGCAGGCCGACCGCGGCCAGCAGCGGGATCACGTATTTCTGCGGGACCCGGATGCCCTTGAACGAGAAGGTCGGCCACTGGCTCACCATCAGCAGGGCGATCGCCGCGGCCCACACCCCACGAACAGCGGATGGCCGAACACCGTGGTGCCCGCCTCGAACGAGATCACCAGCGGCAGCAGCACCAGCCCGGCTGCTGCCGGCGCCGGGACCCCGGTGAAATAGTTGTAGGCGTAGGAGGCAGGTCCGAGTCGCCCAGCTTGCTGTTGAACCGGGCGAGCCGCAGCGCCGCGCAGACGCTGAAGGCCAGCACCGCGATCCAGCCCGGCGTGCCGGCACCGGCGAGGACCCAAAGGTACAAGGTGATGGCCGGCGCCACGCCGAAGCTGACGACGTCGGACAGGCTGTCCAACTCCTCGCCGAACCGGCTCTGGCCGTTCAGCAGCCGGGCGATCCTGCCGTCCAGGGCGTCGAGCACGGCGGCGATCATGACCGACACCACGGCCGCCTCGAACCTTCCCTGGATCGCGAAGCGCATGGCTGTGACGCCGGCGCACAGGGCCAGCATGGTCAGCATGTTGGGCAGCAGCCGGTTGATCGACAGGCCGCTCAGGCGGGGTGGACGGTTGCGCCGGCGGGCGCGTTCGGTGCGGGCGGTCATGTCAGCGCACCTCCCAAGCCTTGCCGGTTCCGTCGAGCCGAGGTCGGCGATGACGGTCTCCCCTCCGATCGTGGTCTGGCCGACGATCACCTGCGGGTGAACGCCGTCGGGCAGGTAGATGTCGGTCCGGCTGCCGAAGCGGATCAGGCCGTAGCGCTCGCCCGCGGCCACCACCTGCCCCGGCTTCAGGTGGCAGATGATCCGCCGGGCCACCAGGCCGGCGATCTGCACGAAGGCGATCTCCCGCCCGTCGTCCAGGCGCAGCCGGATCGCCATCCGCTCGTTCTCCTCGCTCGCCTTGTCCAGCGCCGCGTTGAGGAAGCGGCCCTTGCGGTACTCCGCCGCCTCGACCGTGCCGGCGGCCGGGGTGCGGTTGACGTGAACGTTGAAGACGTTGAGGAAGATGCTGATGCGCAGGCGCGGCTGCGGCCCCATGCCCAGTTCGGGCGGCGGCACCGCCGGCACGATCATCTGCACCGTTCCGTCGGCCGGGCTGACCAGCAAACCAGGCCGGGTCGGCACGACGCGGTCGGGGTCGCGGAAGAAATAGATGCACCAGGCGGTCAGCAGCGCCCCGATCCAGCCGAGCGGCTGGGCGACGAAGGCAAGGACGGCCGTGGCGGCTGCGAAGAGCGCGATGAAGGGCCAACCGGCACGGTTGATCGGAACGACGACGGATTGCAGAGCGGACATGGTCGGAAGTTGATTCCTGCGGTGGTCTGGATTGCGAAGACGGGCTCGGCGGACACCGATACTTATGGCACCGGAAGCGGGATGCAAACCACTTCCACCGCCGCACCCCGGTGCCTTTACCCGATATTAAGGCGAAAACTCCACCATGCTCCCCTCGGCGGCGCCCTGCGCGGTCCATTTCCAGATCGGAGCGGATAGGATGCAGGCTCTCGTCGAAGTCTCCCAGGCGGCGCTGCCATTGAAGCTGGGGACCGTCCACGTGACCCCGGACGGCCTGCTCGGCATCTCCGCGGTCCCGCCGGCGTCGAGCCAGCGCTTCGTGGTCGACGACCTTCTGTTCCAGGTCTCCACCACGCCGCTGGGCGACCGCATGCGCTTCCGCATTTGGGCGGAGATCGGCTGGGTTCCCTACACGGCGGAGTCGCCCCAGCGCCGCCGCGACGTGCTGACGATCCTCCGGGCGTCGCAGCACCTGGAACGGGCTTGTTTCGTGCTCGACGAAGGCCAGAAGATCCTGGTGATCGGCGAGTCCGAGGCGGACCGGCATCTCGACGTGACCGGCGTCGTGTTTGAGACCCTGCTGTTCCTGCAGGAGGTCCGGCCCTACCTGCGCATCCTTTCCGACTATCTGTAACGCCACCGCCCCGTCCAATCGTCCCTTTCAATTGGTCCGGGGCACGCTGAAGATCTGGCCCGGGTAGATCAGGTCGGGATCGCGGATATGCTCCTGGTTCGCCTCGTAGATCAGGCTGAACCGGACGCCGGAGCCATAGGTGCTCCGTGCGATCCGCCACAGGCTGGCGCCGGGCTGGACCACCACCGTCTGGCCGGCTGGCAAGACAGGACGCTGCTCGGCCATCTGGAACGGGATCTCGGTGCGGGCGGCGACCTTGCCGTCCTCGGCCACCTGGTCGGCGCGCAGGGCATAGCGGCCCGGCCGCACCGGCTGTTCGGGCGTCAGGGTCCAGCGCCCGTCGCCGCCCGACCGGGAGTTGCCGACCAGCAGATTGTCCAGATACACCTGGACGCGGGTCTGCGGCGGCGCCCGCCCCCCGATGTTCACCCGCCCGTCCCCTCCGTAGTCGACGATGTCGACCGACACGCCGCCGGCCGGCTGCGGCGCCGTCGCCGGAACGGCGGCCGAAGGCGCCTGGAGGACTGCGGAAGCGCCGCCGCCGTCCCGGGGCACCGCCAGCGCGATCGCGCCGTCCAGGTCCTGGGCCGGCTCGGGCAGAACCAGCACCACGACGTCCTCGGAGCGCACCGACGCCTCGGCCCCGGCTGCCCGCGCCAACAGGCTGAGCTGGCGCCCGCCCGGTCCGAGCGGATCGTCGGGCAGCAGCACCCATTCGCCCCGCTGGTCGGCGACCGCCTGCCCGATCGACCGGCCGCCGTCCAGCACGGTCACGGTGGCATGCGGTTCGGCACGCCCGGCGATGACGGCGTTGCCCTGCGGCGTGACCCGGACGACATCGAAGCTTGGCGGCGAGCCGGGTCCGGGTTCCGGCCTTGGCGGCTCCGGAAGCTTGTCCGGCGTCGCGGCCGGTTCGGAAGCGGGCGCCGCAGCCGACACGGACGGCCCGGCATCCGCTTTTCCGGCCGTGGGAGGTGCCGCGTCCATCAACGATTCACCGGGCTGGTCGAGCCAGGTCAAGGCCAGGGCGGTGCCCAACAGGGCGACGCCGATGGCACCGATTATGAGCGCTCTCTTCACGATCGTCCCGCTTGTCTTTCTCCGAACGATCCGATCCTCGTCCGCCGCAAAGTCTATTCGGTGTAGATCAGGATGCATAGAAGTTACGTCAACCGCCGAAACTCATCCGTCTAAATCATGCCGGGCCATCCGTCGAGCCGGTCTGTTCACGCCTGGGCGCCAGGACATGCGGCGGATCGTCATGGTTGCACTTGGCTCGGCGGCTCCGCCGTGAGAGGCTGGACGGCGCGGACGGATCGACCGCCGGCGGCAGGCGCCATGCCCGGTTCCGGCCGCCGCGGTCCGTAAGGGTGATGGAATGAAGGATTTGAATTCGATTTGCGTCTATTGCGGCTCGTCGAGCCGCGTCAGCGATACCTACAAGGATGCCGCCCATCTGCTCGGCACGCTGATCGGGCGGAACGGCCACCAGCTCGTCTATGGCGGCGGCCGCGTCGGGCTGATGGGGATCGTCGCCGATGCCGCGATCGCGGCCGGCGGTGCCGTCGTCGGGATCATCCCGGAGCATATCCAGGTGCTCGAGGTGGAGCATACCGGCCTGACCGAACTGCTGGTGGTCGACAGCATGCATACCCGCAAGCGGATGATGGTCGACCGTTCCGACGCGTTCGTCGTCCTGCCCGGCGGACTGGGCACGCTGGACGAGACCTTCGAGATCCTGACTTGGAAGCAGCTCCGCCTGCACGACAAGCCGGTGGTGATCGCCAACATCGACGGCTACTGGGATCCGTTCGAAGCGCTGCTCGACCACATGATCGCCCAGGGCTTCGCCCAGCCCGGGCACCGCAAGCTGTTCACCGTGGTGAGCCGGGTGGAGGATGTGATGCCGGCCCTGTCGCGCCAGCCGGAATCCGTGATCAAGCCCGAAACCAAGTGGCTGTGAACCGACAGGCGGCCCCTCCGGGACCCTGGGCCTGCGACGCGGGACCGCTGCGGGCATGTGCGCCTTCTTATGCGGAAAGGACGGTGCTATAAGACGCGCCGTCCAAACTTCTGGCACGCCGCACGACGCCTGCTGAACCGCCTCCGAACGGCGGCATCCAGGGCGCCCAAGAACCACACGCTACCCGCTCCAACCGGGAGATTTCATACATGGCAAAGATTAAGGTCGCTAACCCCGTCGTCGAACTCGACGGCGACGAAATGACCCGGATCATCTGGCAGTTCATCAAGGAAAAGCTGATCCTGCCCTACCTCGACATCGAGGTGAAGTACTACGATCTGGGCATGGAGTATCGCGACAAGACCGACGACCAAGTCACCGTCGATGCGGCCAAGGCAATCCAGCAGTACGGCGTGGGCGTCAAGTGCGCCACGATCACCCCGGACGAGGCGCGCGTCAAGGAGTTCAACCTCAAGAAGATGTGGAAGTCGCCCAACGGCACGATCCGCAACATCCTGGGCGGCACCGTCTTCCGCGAACCGATCATCTGCTCCAACGTGCCGCGCCTGGTTCCAGGCTGGACCAAGCCGCTGATCATCGGCCGCCACGCCTTCGGCGACCAGTACCGCGCGACCGACTTCCAGGTTCCCGGCCCGGGCAAGCTGACCATGACCTTCACGCCCGACGGCGGCGGCGAACCGGTGACCTACGACGTCTTCCAGTTCCCCGAGGCCGGCGTCGCCATGGGCATGTACAATCTGGACGAAAGCATCCGCGGCTTCGCCCGGGCCTGCATGAATTATGGCTTGGCGCGCAAGCTGCCGGTCTACCTGTCGACCAAGAACACGATCCTGAAGGTCTATGACGGCCGCTTCAAGAACCTGTTCGAGGAGGTCTTCGACGCGGAGTTCGCCGAGGAGTTCAAGAAGCTCGGCCTGACCTACGAGCATCGCCTGATCGACGACATGGTCGCCAGCGTCATGAAGTGGGACGGCGGCTTCGTCTGGGCCTGCAAGAACTACGATGGCGACGTGCAGTCCGACACCGTGGCGCAGGGCTTCGGCTCGCTGGGCCTGATGACCTCGGTGCTGCTGAGCCCCGACGGCAAGACGGTCGAGGCCGAGGCCGCCCACGGCACCGTGACCCGGCACTATCGCGAGCACCAGAAGGGCCGCGAGACCTCGACCAACCCGATCGCCTCGATCTTCGCCTGGACCCAGGGCCTGTCCTATCGCGGCAAGTTCGACGGCACCCCCGAGGTCACCCGGTTCGCCGAGACCCTGGAGAAGGTGTGCGTCAGCACCGTGGAGGCCGGTTTCATGACCAAGGACCTCGCCATCCTGATCGGCCCGGAGCAGCCCTGGCTGACCACCAAGCAGTTCCTGGACAAGCTGGACGAGAACCTGAAGAAGGCCATGGCCGAAGCCGCCTGACCCGGCCCGTCGCAGGTTTCGTTTCACCGCGACCCCGCCCGATTCGATCGGGCGGGGTTGCTTTTTGCTGCTCGGCGCGTAAATCTAGAGGCCACTTCGCGAAATGGTATAAACCGGACGCGTCATAATACCGGGGGCTACCTGTGTCCGCCGTGCAGAGGAATTGCAAAGATGCCACACAAGATCAGAATCGCGATCGTCGGGGCAGGTGAAACCGGCGCGCCGCTGCTTGAGCAGCTTCTCTCCGCAGATTTTGTCAAGGTTATAGGCATTGCCGATTTAAACCCCGATGCCCCGGGCATTGTATTGGCCCGGTCTAGAGGCGTGAAAACTTACAGCGATTTCATGGAACTGGCCCGAATGGGTGAAGATATCGATATATTCATTGATGTGACAGGTGTACATAAGGTCCGCGATGCGCTGCGCCACTACATGCAGGAGTCGGACAACCATCATACCGTGATCATGCATGAACTGATCGCCGTCCTGCTGCTCTCCCTGTCCAAAGGCGAGCTGGTGCAGATCAAGCATGGTGACTTGGACTATTGAGTCCGTGTTGGTCGGGTTCACTCCGTCTTGATTATAGGGTTATGGATTATTCGGCTCTGTCCGGGTCCCGTGACTTTATCGTTTCTGTCTCGTTTGTACGGAAACGGCGCTCCGGCCGGCCGCTCCGCGAAGCTTGTGGAAAACGTTTGTTTTCGGCAGGTTACTCCTCGTTCTGGATGTTACGGACTAGCCTCCGTTCTTCGGATCCGATAGGAACCGTGCCCGCGCCGTATGTGTTTTCCGCATTGGACTCTCGCGTGTACGCGTTATGTTGATGCACCAATTCAGCTCAAGGGAGAAGGTCGTGCGCCTTAATCAAATCGCTGCCTCGGGCGTCTTTGCGTTCCTGGCGATGTCGGTCGTTGCGCCCGCCAGCGTGCTGGCTCAAAGCGCCTCGGAAAAGTGCAACACGGTGGTGGACTCCACCGGCAAGCCCGTGATTGCCGCCACCAACACTGCCGTTCTCCACGCCGGAAGCTATGACTGCCCGCCGCCGCCGGCAGCCGCAGCCGCCGCCCCGGCGGCGGCCGTTCCGCCGGCCGCTCCGCTGGCCAACGCCGTCTACTTCGTGTTCTTCGACTTCGACCGCTCGGCCATCACCCCGGCGGCCCAGGACATCCTGAACACGGTCGTCAGCGATGCCCGCCGGACCAACGCGTCCCGCCTGAACGTGCTCGGCCACACCGACACCTCGGGCTCGGCTGCCTACAACCAGCGCCTGTCGGAGCGTCGTGCGTCCGCCGTACGCGAGGCCCTGGTGCAGCGTGGCGTCCCGGCCGGTCAGATCACCACCCGCGGCGTCGGCGAGACGCAGCCGCTGATCGCTACCGGCGACGGCGTCCGCGAGCCGTCCAACCGTCGCGCCGAGATCCGCTTCCAGTAATCCGGACGGGTTTCACGGGCCCTTCCAGCGGAGGGACCCGACAGGAGAAAGGGGTGCCGGACGGCACCCCTTTTTCTTTGTCCGAAACAAGCCGCCGGAAGGGGTTACGGGCAAAAAAGGTACTTGGGGCAAAAGGCCGGGCAGGCATGAGGCGTGCTGGGGTTGGTTGTGATCGGCGCTGGCGCCATCTTTCCTGATGTGTCCGCCCCTGAGAAACTTTCACTTTCCGGCCTGTCGCGCGGCGACCTTGAAGCCCTGACCGAACGCCTGCTGGCAGAGAATGCCGCGCTTAAGCAGGCGATTGCGGACTTGCGAGCGGAGATCGCCGCACTCAAGGGCGTGAAGGGTCGGCCGGCGATCCGTCCGAGCGGCATGGAGCGGAAGACCGAGCCTAAGCCGGAGGGCACCGACAGTCGGCGCGGGAGGAAGCGCCGTAAGACCGAGCGGCTGGTCATCCACGAGGACCGGATCATCAAGGCTGACGTGCCGACCGGCTCGCGCTTCAAAAGTTACGAGGACTTCGTCGTCCAGGATCTCGAGCTGCGCCCGCATGTCGTTCGCATCCGCCGTGAACGCTGGAAAACGCCGGACGGCAGGACGGTGACAGCGCCGATGCCGGCCGGGATCACCGGCCACTTTGGGCCGGAACTGCGCCGTTTCGTGCTGCTGCAATATCATCAGGGCCAGGTAACGATGCCGCGGCTGGTCACCCAGCTCCGGGCATTTGGCATCGACATTTCCAAGCGTCAGGTGGTCCGCCTGTTGAACGCGGGCAACGGCGCCTTTCTGGACGAAGCCCGCGCGGTGCTGCGGGCCGGACTGGAAACCGCCGCCTGGATCAGCGTCGATGACACAGGTGCGCGGCACAAACACCGGAACGGCTTCTGCACCCAGATCGGCAACGACAACTTTGCCGCCTTCGCCACCACAGGCTCCAAGAGCCGGCTGAATTTCCTGACGGTGCTGCGCGCCGGATACGGCGACTACGTGATCAACGCCGAGGCGCTGGACTACATGCGTCGGCGCGCGCTGGCGGGATCGGTGGTCGCCCGGCTGGAGGCCGATCCCGAGCATCGGTTCGCCGACGAGGAGGCGTGGATCCGGCATCTGGAGCGGCTCGGGATCACGACGCTGGCTGTGACGCCCGATCCGGTGCTGGTCGCCACCGAAGGAGCGGTGTGGGGCGCGATCAAGGCCCATGGCCTGTTGCCCGACACCGTGGTCCTGTCCGACGACGCGGGGCAGTTCGCGGTCGGGCGCCATGCCCTGTGCTGGGTCCACGCCGAGCGGCTGATCCATAAGCTCGACACCTTCACCGACAAGCACCTCCAGGCCCAGCAACGCCTGCGCAGCCTGGTCTGGTGGTTCTACGCCGATCTCAAGGCTTATCGTCGCGATCCCGACAAAAGACGGCGCGGACAGCTACGGGCACGCTTTGACCGGATCTTCCGACGGCGCACCGGGTTCGCGACGCTCGACCGGTTATTGGAGCGGCTGCGGTCGAACAAGGATGAACTGCTGGTCGTGCTCGACCGCCCCGAGGTGCCGCTCAATACCAACGGCTCGGAGCGCGACCTGCGCCCACAGGTGATCAAGCGCAAGATCTCCGGCGGTACCCGCTCCGATCAGGGACGCGAGTGCCGGGACGCCTTCGCCGGCCTGCTGCTGTCCTGCACGAAGCTCGGCGTCTCCTTCTGGAACTATCTCGGCCATCGCGTTGGCGTTCCCGGAGCCGATGCCCCGTACTTGCCCAACCTCATTAGGATGCGCTCAGCAACAGCCTGAACGCCCGGCCTTTTGCTCCAGGTACCAAAAAAGAAGCCCGCCGGCGGGAAGCCGGCGGGCCGTTCGGTGGTTTCGCGGAGATCGGATCAGGCGGCGCCGACTTTGCGCTCGCGCTCCTCGTCGCGCTTCTTCGAGCTGGGCTGGTAGGCGATGGCCGCGTGCTCCGCGCAATAGGGCATGCCGGGTTGGGCGGTCTTGCCGCAGAAATGGAAATCCGCGTGCTTGGGATCGCCGACCGGCCATTTGCACATGCGTTCGGTCAGGGCCAGGATCGTGGCGCCGCGCGACGGCTTCTTCTTGATCGGTGACGGCCGTCCTGACAATCCAAGGCGATGGGCCTTACCGATCACGGCGTTGCGGGTGACGTCACCCAGGGCATCCGCGATCTCGCTCGCGCTCATCCCCTGGCCCCAGAGTTGCTTCAGGCGCTCTACCCGTTCGTCAGTCCAACTCATGCCGCTGTCTCCACTCATCCGGGTCCCTATTATTTGTTGCCGACAGGAGTATGGTGGGCCGCATATGGCGTGCCGCTTTCCATAAAAACCTATATCTAGTGCCGACGCGGTGGAAGGCTACCAGATAAGCTTGCCGATGCCTAGAGGGTTGCTGTTACATTTATATGCAAAAGTGGTAAACCATTTGTTTAGATTGCTCCCGCCATCAAGTTGAAAGCCATAGGCAAGAGAATGACCATTCTGTTCCGATACAGGAGAAAAACCGCCCATATGCCAATTATTCCAATGGAATACCGCGATCGGTGCCCCGGTGCACAGGCATCCGTGCACAGGATCAAACTACCACTACGGTAATTTTCAAGGCAATTACATGAACTGTTCTTTCTACTTCCGGCGGGTGCCGGACATGAAAACGATAATGCACCGTGACTTCGGAGCCACGCCGCGGGGCATCGACCGGATGGCCGCGGGAAGCACCACCCTGCCGGTCAGCGGTTCAGCTCACGCATCCCGGCGTCCAACCCGTCGAGGGTCAGGGGATACATACGCCCGCCCATCAGCCGCTGCAGGATCCGGGTGCTCTCCGTGTAGCCCCAATAGGCTTCGGGGGCGGGGTTAAGCCAGATGGAGCGGTTGTAGGTGTTCAGCAGGCGCTGTAGCCAGACCTGCCCGGCCTCATCGTTCCAATGCTCGACGCTGCCGCCGGGATAGACGATCTCGTAGGGGCTCATCGCGGCATCGCCGACGAAGACCAGCTTGTAATCGGTCCCATAGGTGTGCAGCACGTCCCAGGTGGAAGTACGTTCGGCATGGCGGCGGCGGTTGTCGCGCCAGACGCCCTCGTAGACACAGTTGTGGAAATAGAAATATTCGAGATGCTTGAACTCACCCCGCGCGGCCGAGAAAAGCTCCTCGCAGATCCGGATATGGTCGTCCATGGAGCCGCCGACGTCGAGGAACAGCAGCACCTTGACGCTGTTGTGCCGCTCCCGGACCATCTTCAGGTCGAGCGTGCCGGCGTTGCGGGCGGTCGAGCGGATCGTGTCGGGGAGGTCCAGTTCCTCCGCCGCTCCCTCGCGGGCGAACTTGCGCAGACGGCGCAGCGCCACCTTGATGTTGCGGGTGCCCAGCTCTACGGTGTCGTCCAGGTTCCTGAACTCACGCTTGTCCCACACCTTGACGGCCCGGCGATGGCGACTGCCCTCCTGTCCGATGCGGATGCCCTCCGGATTGTAGCCGTAGGCGCCGAACGGCGATGTGCCGGCCGTGCCGATCCATTTGGAGCCGCCCTGGTGACGCTCCTTCTGCTCCGCCAGCCGCTGGGCCAGCGTCTCCATCAGCTTGTCCCAGCCGCCGAGCGACTGGATCTGCCGCTTCTCCTCCTCGGTGAGGTATTTTTCGGCGAGCTTGCGCAGCCACTCCTCGGGGATTTCGGCGGTGACCGGATCGGCCCCGTCGCTCGTGCTTTCCAGCCCCTTGAAGACGTGGCCGAAAACCTGATCGAACTTGTCGAGGTTGCGTTCGTCCTTCACGAGGCAGGTGCGGGAGAGATAATAGAAGTCTTCGACACTGTAATCGGCGATGCCCTGACGCATCGCCTCCATCAGCGCCAGGTACTCCTTCAGGGATACCGGCACCTGCGCCTTGCGCAACTCGTAGAAGAAATTCGTGAACATGGCTCGTCGGTGAACTTCGGGCTGAAATCGTCGAGCCCGCATAGTGCCATGTTTCGGCCCGGCAGTTCTGCCCTTATTTCCCGGGATCCCCCCGTTCGCGCCGGCTGAGGAAGGCCAAGCGCTCGAACAGGTGTACGTCCTGCTCGTTCTTCAGCAGGGCGCCATGGAGCGGCGGGATCAGCTTCTTGGCGTCCCGGGTGCGCAGGGTTTCGGGCGGCACGTCCTCGACCATCAGAAGCTTGATCCAGTCCAGCAGCTCGGAGGTGCTTGGCTTCTTCTTGAGGCCTGGCGTCTCGCGGACCTCGTAGAACAAGGTGAGCGCTTCCCGCAGCAGGTCGCCCTTCAGTCCGGGATAATGGACCTCGACGATGCGCGCCATCGTCTCCGGTTCTGGAAAGCGGATGTAATGGAAGAAGCAGCGGCGCAGGAAGGCGTCCGGCAGTTCCTTCTCGTTGTTCGAGGTGATGATCACGACCGGCCGCCGGCGGGCCTTCACCACCTGCCGGGTCTCGTAGACGAAGAACTCCATCCGGTCCAGTTCGAGCAGCAGGTCGTTGGGGAATTCTATGTCCGCCTTGTCGATCTCGTCGATCAGAAGCACCGACGCCTCGGGGGCGTCGAACGCCTCCCACAGCTTGCCCTTGACGATGTAGTTCGCGATGTCGCGGACCCGCTCGTCGCCCAGCTGGCTGTCGCGCAGGCGGCTGACCGCGTCGTACTCGTACAGACCCTGCTGCGCCTTGGTCGTGGACTTGATGTGCCACTGGATCAGCGGCCGGCCCAGCGCCCGCGCGATCTCCTCGGCCAGGATCGTCTTTCCGGTGCCGGGCTCGCCCTTGACCAGCAGCGGGCGCTGCAACGCCACGGCGGCATTGACGGCGACCCGCAGATCCTCGGTGGCGACGTAGTTGTCGGTCCCGGTGAACTTCTTCACTTCAGGAGGCGTCATCTCAGGCAACTCCCGCCATGGCCTGCTCTATCGCCGCGACGGCGTCCCGGGCGTTGGTGCCGTCGGGCCCGCCGGCCTGCGCCATGTCCGGGCGGCCGCCGCCGCCCTTGCCGCCGACCGCCGCAGCACCCGCCTTGACCAAGTCGACCGCGCTGAAGCGGCCGGTCAGGTCCTCGGTCACGGCAACCACCAGCGACGCCTTGCCGTCGTTGACCGCGACCAGGGCGATCACGCCGGAGCCGACCTGCTTCTTCATCTCGTCGGCCATCGGCTTCAGGTCCTTGGCGGGCATGCCGTCGAGCACGCGCGCGGCGAACTTGACGCCGGCGACCTCCTTCTCGCCGCCGCCGCCGCCGGCCGGGCCGGTGCCGCCGCCCATGGCGACCTGGCGGCGGAGGTCGGTCAGCTCCCGCTCCAGCCGTCGGCGCTCCTCGACCAGGGCCGCGACGCGGGCGGGCACCTCGGCCGGCGTCGCCTTCAGGGCCGCCGCGGTCTGCTGGAGCAGGTGCTCCTGCTCGTTGAGGTAGGCCGCGGCGCCGGGGCCGGTCAGCGCCTCCACGCGGCGGACGCCGGCGGCCACTGCGCCCTCGCCGACGATCTTGAACAGGCCGATGTCGCCGGTGCGGCGGACATGGGTGCCACCGCACAGTTCGATCGAGAACTCCTTGTTGGCGTCGGGATCGCGCCCGCCCATGGAGACGACCCGGACCTCGTCGCCGTACTTCTCGCCGAACAGCGCCATGGCGCCCAGCTCGACAGCTTCCTGCGGGCTCATCAGGCGCGTCACGACGTCGCTGTTGCCCAGGACCCGCCGGTTGACCTCCGCCTCGACCACGGCGATGTCCTCGATGGTCAATCCCACGGGCTGGCTGATGTCGAAGCGCAGGCGCTCCGGCGCCACCAGCGATCCCTTCTGGGTGACGTGCCCGCCCAGGCGGCGGCGCAGCGCCTCGTGCAGCAGGTGAGTCGCGGAATGGTTCGCGCGGATCGCGGCGCGCCGGTCGGTGTCGACCCGAAGCTCGACCACGTCCCCGACCGAGACCGCGCCCTTGGCGACCTTAGCCTGATGGACCCACAGCGCGCCCAGCTTCTTCTGGGTGTCGTTGACCGGCACCTCGGCACCGTCCGCCGTGAACATGACGCCGCTGTCGCCGACCTGGCCGCCGGACTCGCCGTAGAAGGGAGTCTGGTTGACGATCACCTGGGCGTCGGCCCCGGCCTCGGCCGTCTCCACCCGCTTGCCGTCGACGATCAGGGCCAGCACCTTGCCCTCGGCCACCTCGGTGTCGTAACCTAGGAACTCGGTGGCGCCCAGTTCGTCCCGCAGCTCGAACCACAGGGTCTCGGTCGCGGCCTCGCCGGAGCCGGACCAAGCCTTGCGCGCCTCGGCCTTCTGCCGGCCCATGGCCTGGTTGAAGCCGTCGATGTCCACCGTGCGGTTTCGGCCGCGCAGCACGTCCTGGGTCAGGTCGACCGGGAAGCCGAAGGTGTCGTAGAGCTTGAAGGCGACCTCGCCGGGCAGCGAACCGCCCTCGGGGATGCCGGCGGTCTCCTCGTCCAGCAGGCGCAGGCCGCGCTCCAGCGTCTGCTTGAACCGGGTCTCCTCCAGCTTCAGGGTCTCGGTGATCAGCGGCTGCGCCCGCACCAGTTCCGGATAATGCGTGCCCATGAGCTGGACCAGCGCCGGGACCAGGCGGTGCATCAAGGGCTCCTTGCAGCCGATGATATGGGCGTGGCGCATGGCGCGGCGCATGATCCGGCGCAGCACGTAGCCGCGGCCCTCGTTTGACGGCAGCACGCCGTCGGCGATCAGGAACGAGGTCGAGCGCAGATGGTCGGCGATGACCCGGTGGGAGACCGCGTGCGGACCGTCGGCGGCGACCTTGGTGGCGTCGGCCGAGGCCAGGATCAGCGTGCGCAGCAGGTCGATGTCGTAGTTGTCGTGCTTGCCCTGGAGCACCGCCGCCAGCCGCTCCAGGCCCATGCCGGTGTCGATCGAAGGCTTGGGCAGGTCGATCCGCCGGTCGGGCGTCACCTGCTCGTACTGCATGAACACGAGGTTCCAGATCTCGATGAAGCGGTCGCCGTCCTGGTCGGCGCTGCCCGGCGGGCCTCCGGCCACCGCCGGGCCGTGGTCGTAGAAGATCTCGGAGCAGGGGCCGCACGGGCCGGTGTCGCCCATGCGCCAGAAATTGTCGTCGGTCGGGATGCGGATGATCCTGCCGTCGTCCAGGCCGGCGATCTTCCGCCACAGGGCGGCCGCCTCCTCGTCGGAGGAGTGGACGGTGACCAGCAGCTTGTCCGCCGGAAGCCCGTACTCCTTCGTGATCAGGTTCCAGGCATGCTCGATGGCGCCTTCCTTGAAGTAGTCGCCGAACGAGAAATTGCCGAGCATCTCGAAGAAGGTGTGGTGCCGGGCGGTGTAGCCGACATTGTCCAGGTCGTTGTGCTTGCCGCCCGCGCGCACGCATTTCTGGCTGGTGGTCGCCCGGGAATAAGAGCGCGCCTCGGCCCCGGTGAAGACGTTCTTGAACTGCACCATGCCGGCGTTGGTGAACATCAGCGTCGGATCGTTGCGCGGCACCAGCGGGCTGGAGTCCACGATCTGGTGACCCTGACTGGCGAAATAGTTCAGGAAGGTGGCGCGGATGTCGTTGGCGGTCTGCATGATGGCGCTCGGTTCCCAGGACGCAGGTATGGTGCGGCCCGTCTTCTGTTCAAAGGTTTCGGCCGACACGGGTTTCCCTGCTTGTACCGTGCCGGCGGGGCTGATGTCCACCGATGCTGCGGAAGCCCCGGGGGAAGCCCCGGGCAATGCCCAAACGGAAAAGCCGCGCGGTCCCGAAGGTCCGCGCGGCTTTTCCGGTGCAGGATATCCCGGGGTACGGATCAGTCCGGGCTGCTGGCTTCGCCGTCCGCTTCCGGCGTTCCCATCATGGCGTTCGCCACCAGGCCGGCGTTGGCGCGGATCTTGGCCTCGATGGAGTCGGCCACCTCGGTGTTCTGGCGCAGGAAGTTCTTGGCGTTCTCGCGGCCCTGGCCGATGCGCTGGCCCTCGTAGCTGAACCAGGAACCCGACTTCTCCACCACGTTGGCCTGGACGCCGAGGTCGAGCAGCTCGCCCACCTTGGACACGCCCTCGCCGTACATGATGTCGAACTCGACCACCCGGAACGGCGGGGCCATCTTGTTCTTGACCACCTTCACGCGGGTCTGGTTGCCGACTACGTTCTCCCGGTCCTTGATCGCGCCGATCCGGCGGATGTCGAGGCGAACCGAGGCGTAGAACTTCAGCGCGTTGCCGCCGGTCGTGGTTTCAGGGTTGCCGAACATGACGCCGATCTTCAACCGGATCTGGTTGATGAAGATGACGGTGGTGTGCGACTTGGAGATCGAGCCGGTCAGCTTGCGGAGCGCCTGGCTCATCAGCCGGGCGTGCAGGCCGACGTGACTGTCCCCCATCTCGCCTTCCAGTTCGGCACGCGGCACCAGGGCCGCGACGCTGTCGACCACCAGCACGTCGATGGCGCCCGAGCGAACCAGCGTGTCGGTGATCTCGAGCGCCTGCTCGCCGGCGTCGGGCTGCGAGATCAGCAGCTCGTCCACGTCGACGCCCAGCTTGCGGGCATAGCCGGGATCGAGCGCATGCTCGGCATCGACGAAGGCGCAGGTGCCGCCGTTCTTCTGGGCCTGGGCGATGGCGTGGAGCGCCAGGGTCGTCTTGCCCGAGCTTTCCGGGCCGTAGATCTCGACGATGCGGCCGCGCGGCAGGCCGCCGATGCCGAGCGCGATGTCGAGGCCGAGCGAACCGGTCGAGACGACCTCGGCCTCCGTCGAAACTTCGCGGGCACCGAGCTTCATGATGGAGCCCTTGCCGAACGCGCGTTCGATCTGACCGAGGGCCGCGTCTAGTGCCTTTTGCTTATCCATGGGACTTTCAACCAAACGCAAGGGTGCGGACGACATGCTGGGGCCCCTCTTCTCTCATACGGTCGGCAGGAGTGCAACGTGAAGAGAATGTACTCTTTTCGTTCTCTCCTGCCAAGAGGCAATCAGAACATAAAGGGAACGAATCACCCGTCCCATGTTCCGCAAACGTCCGTAGGAACCCGTCATGTGGAAACCGCTGCGGCCCGTGTCACCCGTCGCGCAGAACCTCCTTCACCTTGCCGGCGAGTTGCTTGAGGCTGAACGGCTTGGGCAGGAAATGGATGTGCTCGCCGGCGTCGATCTGGTCGCGGAACTTGTCCTCGGTATAGCCGGAGATGAAGATCACCTTCATTTCCGGCCGTTTGTCGCGGACGTGCCGGATCAGCGTGGGACCGTCCATATGGGGCATCACCACGTCGCTGACCAGCAGGTCGACACGGTTCGACTCTGAGTTCAGCAGGCTGAGCGCCGCTTCGCCGCTGCGGGCCTCCAGCACCTGATAACCCTTGTTGCGGAGCGCCCGGGCGCTGAACACGCGCACCGCGTCCTCGTCCTCGACCAGCAGGATGGTCCCGGTCCCGGTCAGATCCCCGGCCGACCGCTCCCGGGCCTCGCTCTCGGCTTCCGCCGTGGCGCCGGCGGCCTTGGCCGACTGGTGGCGCGGCAGGTATATGGTGAACTTGGCGCCCTCCCCCGGGGCGCTGTCGACGAAGATGAAGCCGCCGGTCTGGCGCACGATGCCGTACACGGTGGACAGGCCGAGGCCGGTGCCGGAGCCGACCTCCTTGGTGGAGAAGAACGGCTCGAAGATGCGGGCGAGGTTCTCCTTGGGAATCCCGATGCCCGTGTCCGATACCTCGATCGCGACATACTCGCCGGGCGGCATCTCCTCGTGCTCGCGGCGGGTCGGGCCCTCGGTCGAGACGTTGCTGGTCTGGATGGTCAGCCGCCCGCCGCCCGACATGGCGTCGCGGGCATTGACGGCGAGATTGATGATGACCTGCTCGAGCTGGCCCTGGTCGACCTTGATCAGGCCCAGGTCGCGGCCGTGGGTCATCTTCAGCTCGATGTTCTCGCCGATCAACCGGCGCAGCAGGTTCGACAGCTCGGCCAGCACGTCGGTGATGTTGAGCACCCGCGGCTGCAGCGTCTGCTGGCGCGAGAAGGCCAGCAGCTGGCGCACCAGGTTGGCCGCACGGTTGGCGTTCTGCTTGATCTGCATGATGTCGCTGAACGACTGGTCGCCCGGCTTGTGCCGGAGCAGCAGCAGGTCGCAGAAGCCGATCATCGCGGTCAGGAGGTTGTTGAAGTCGTGGGCCACGCCGCCCGCGAGCTGGCCGATCGCCTGCATCTTCTGACTCTGGGCGAACTGCGCCTCCAGGCTCTTCTGCTCGGTCAGATCGATGAAGTGCAGGATCATTCCGGAGCCAGAACCCGCCCCGGCCTCTCCGCTCCCCGATCCATTGCCCGATCCGCCGGCCATCCGGCGGGCATAAAGCTGCGCCATTTTCTTGTCGCGGCCCTGGGCGCGCAGGTTGACCTCGAAAGGAGCGATCATATCGGAACCGGATTTGATCTGCTCCAGGCGGGCGACCACCGTGGACCGCTCGCCCGCGCTGAACAGTTCGGCCAGGGGGCATCCCATGATGCTGCGCAGGGGACGTCCGACCATGGTCAGGAAAGCCTGGTTGCATTCCGCCAGCCTGCCGCCCTCGTCGATCAGCGCGATGCCGATCGGCGCCTCCTCGAAGAAGCTCTGGAAGCGCTGCTCAGACAGGTGCAGCGCCTCGCGCCATTCCCGCTCGGGCGTCAGGTCCCGCACCACGGAGCGGGTCCGCAGCGACCGGCCATCGCCCGACGCCACCACGGTCTGGACGACCGAGGCCTGGAAACGCCGGCCCTCGATGCCCTTCATGGTCACGTCGCCGCCGCTCTCGGCTCCGGCGAACGGGCTGTGGGCCGCCGACGGGCCGGGCGGCGGCTCGGCCAGGACGTCGTGAAGCCTGACGGAACCGCCGACCAGGTCGGCCGGCGTGCAGCCGAGCCATTCGGCCAGGGTGGCGTTGGCGTACAGGAAGCGGCCGTCCTGGTCGACCGAATAGAAGCCGATCGGCGCGCTGCCCATGAAATCGGACAGGTTCGCCTGTTCCTCACGCAGCTGCTGTTCGGCCCGCTTGCGTTCGGTGATGTCCTCGACCACCCATTTGACCAGCTTCTCCCCGGAGCCGGGGCCGATGGCGGCCGGATCCGGATCGGCCAGCGGCATCACCTGGACCAGGAGCCACGGGCGGTCCGGTCCAAGGGCCAGTTCGGCGGAGGCCCCATCGCCGCGCAGCGCCGCGTCGACCAGCCCACGGAAGCGGGAGGCCATCTCCGGAGCATGATCGAAACGGAGCCGGAGCGAATCGAGCGCGTCCTTGCCAGCCCCGCCGGCCAGATGTCGGAAGGCGGCGTTGACCTGCACGACCCGGCCGTCGCGGCCGGTGATCATGCGCCCCACCTTCCCGGCCTGGAAGGCGCTGGCCAGCATCGCCCGGTCGCCATCCGCCTTACCCCGGTCCGACGCCTGGAGAGACGAGATCCTGCCCGCCAGCGCGGCGCCGCCGGCGGCCAGCAGGACGAACATGCCGCCGCTCAGGGCCACGGGATCGGTCACGATCCCCCCTGCCGCCAGACCCAGGCCCGCGGCGCCGATCGCCGCCAGCCCGCCCGCCCCGGTGAACGCGGTCCGGGTCAGGGCGCCGTCGCGCGACGGCTTCTCCCCGGCGGACAGCCTCGGCCCCGCAAGGTCGAGGGAGGATGAAGAAACCTGCTCCTGCACTGCTGCCCCATGCCAATGATTACGTATCGATCCTACTACTTGCATGCGTTCCGCGCGAGGTACGGTTACCGTCCCGAGAAGCGATTTTTGAGCTTGAACACGTAGGATATGACCTCCGCCATGGCTTTATAATGTTCCGGCGGAATCTCCTGGTCGATTTCCACGGCGGCGTAGAGCGCGCGCGCCAGCGGCGGGTTCTCGACCAGCGGGATATCGTGCTCCCGGGCGATCTCGCGGATCTTGGCGGCGACGGCGTCGGCGCCCTTGGCCAGAACGACCGGCGCCGCCATGGCCGACTGGTCGTATTTCAGGGCGACCGCGAAGTGGGTCGGGTTGGTCACGACCACATCGGCGCGCGGGACGGCCTGCATCATGCGCCGCCGCGCCTTGTCGAAGCGCATCTGGCGCAGCCGCGCCTTGACGATCGGGTCGCCCTCCTGCTGCTTGAACTCCTCCTTCACGTCCTGCTTGGTCATCCGCATCTTCTTGGTGTACTCGAACCGCTGATAGAAGAAGTCGGCCATGGCCACGAACAGCATGATGATCGTGACCCACAGGAAAAGCTTGACCACGAGATACTGGGTCTCGGCCAGCAGCAGATCCATGGGCATGCCGACATAGTGCTCGACGCTGGCGATCACCGGCCGCAGGACGATCGCGCAGACCACGCCGACCACCGCCATCTTCACGAAGCCCTTGACCATCTCGAGGCTGTTCTGCATCGAGAACAACCTCATGAAGGCGGGGAGCGGGTTCAGCTTGGTGAGGTCCGGCTTCATCTTCTCGGCGGTGACCAGCCATCCGATCTGGAGAATCGTGCCCAGCACGCCGGCCGCCGCCATGATGATCACCGGCAGCAGGATCGCCAGCAGGGCCGTCAGCACGGTATCGGCCAGGATCAGGCCGATCATCCCCTGGTCGAGCCGCTCGGTGCCGGCCCGCTCGAAGAAGCCCACCAGCGCGTCGCTCAGCCGCCGGATCGACGCCGGCGCCACGAGGGAAACCACCACCAGTCCGCCGAGCAGCATCAGCCAGTTCTTGGCTTCCTGGCTCATCGGAACGTTGCCCTTCTCGCGGGCGTCGCTCAGCTTTTTTCCGGTCGGGTCTTCCGTTTTGGAGGCGTCATCATCATCCTCGGCCATCGGCGCCTCCAAGCAGCCAAGGCGGTCCACCGGTCATTTCGGAACCGGGATGAACGCATGTCCGGAGCGGGCTCAGCCGAGCAATCCCATCAGGGTGTCCTGGACCTTCCGCAGCCAGAACAGCATGGTCGCCGAGATGACGATCGCGAACAGCGCCAGGCCAAGGGCGACCTGTCCGCCCATGATCACGCTGAAGGCCTGGAACTGCGGCATCATCTTCTGAAGAAGGCCGACCGCCAGGTTGAACATGATGCCGACCGCCAGGAAAGGTGCGGCCATCTGGGCGCCGATCGCGAAGCTCTGCCCGACCATCTTCGTCGTCATTTCGGCGAAGTCTCCCATCGGCAGGACGGCGCCGGGGACGAACACCTCGTAGCTCCCGATCACCGCGAGGATAAGGAGATGGTCGAGGTCGGTGACGAACAGCAGGACGATGCCCATATAGCCCATGTAGGCGCCGATCAGGGTGCCCTGGGACGCCAGTGCCGGATTGAACATGAAGGCGTTGGACAGGCCGATCTGCATGGAGATCAGGGTCCCGGCCGTATCCAGCGCCGCCGTCAGCAGCCGCGTGACGGTGCCGAGGAAGACCCCGATGAAGCCCTCCTTCACGATCAGCACGGTCATTCCCAGGACGCCCGCGGGAACCGGCGGCAGCATGGGCATCAGGATCGGCTGGACCACCACGGTGATGGCAAGCGCCAGGAGCAGGCGGATGCGGGCGGAGACATAGGCGTCGCCGAAGCCCGGCAGCAGCATGAAGGCGGTGCCTAGCCGCGAGAAGATCACCATGAAGGCGTAGATCTGTCCGGTCAGCGCCTCGTTCAGGCTCAGCAACTCCATCGGCATGGGATCATGTGGCTCCCATGCCGATGATCCGGTCGGCCAGCTGCTGGGTGAAGGTGACCAGCGTCGACAGCATGAACGGCATCAGCAGCAGCAGGGCGCCGAACACGAGGACGACCTTGGGCACGAAGGTCAGGGTCATTTCCTGGATCTGCGTCAGCGCCTGGAACAGGGAGATCACGAGCCCGACGACCAGCGTCAGGATCATGATCGGGCCGCCGATCTTCAGCGTCACGACGATCGACTCGCGGACGACCTCCATCACGTCGGTCTCGTTCATGGGCCAGGCACCGGATTCAGCTTCGGGGAAGGCTCAGATCGGCATCCGCAGGATTTCCTGGTAGGCCTGCACCACCTTGTCCCGCACGCTGGTCGCCGTCTGCAGGGTGAGCTCGGCGTTGGTCACCGCGGTGATCACCTCGGTCAGGTCCGCCTTGCCGACGACGGCGGCGGCGCTGACCTGCTCGCTCCTGTGAAGCTGCCCGATGCCGGTCTCCGCCGCCTCGCGCACGAACGTCGCGAACGACGGGCCGGCGTCGCGCGGCGCCATGCCCGGCGTGGTGCCGGTGGCGGCCATCTTGGCATAGGCGTTGACGGCGTTGGCGACGGTGGCGACCATGGTTCAGGCTCCGGACAAGGTCAGGTCAACAAGGGCGGATCAGCCGCGCAGGATCTCGATGGTGCGCATCAGCAGCGTCTTGGACGCCTCGATGACGCTCAGGTTGGCCTCGTAGCTCCGCTGCGCCTCGCGCATGTCGTTGGTCTCGACCAGCGTGTTGACGTTGGGGTACAGGACGTAGCCCTCGGCGTTGGCGCTCGGGTGGGTCGGGTCGTAGCGCCTCTGGAAGTCGCTGCGGTCCTTGTCGATCTTGCGCACCCGCACGGTCTCGACGCCCATCTGGCGGTCGAGCGCGTTCTCGAAGGTGATGACCTTGCGCCGGTACGGCAGGTCGTTGGGGGTCTCGGCCGTCGAGTTGGCGTTCGCCATGTTCTCGGCGATCACCTTGATGCGGGCGCCCTGGACCTTCATGCCCGCGGCGGCGACGTTCAGGCTGTCGCGCAGATCCATTTGGTGTCCTCCTCCTGGCGTCGGGTGTCGGCGGTCAGACGCCGCTGCGGCCGATGGCCGTGCGCATCAGCCCGACATGCTTGCGGTACAGGTTCGTGACGAGCTGGTAGGTCATGCCGGTGTCGGCGACCTTGCTCATCTGCTCCTCCAGCACCACGGCGTTGCCGTCCGGGGCGACTTCGAAATTGTTCTTCGGCCTGTCCTCGCGGACGTCGTTGCCGCGTGCCGCCGCCGAACCGGACATGTGGCCGACCGCCGTCATCCGCGGCTTGAGCTGGCGGGTCTGGGTGAGCGCGTTGTCGAAGGTGAACCCCGTCAGGTCGCTCGGACGGTAGCGCGGCGTGTCGGCATTGGCGATGTTCTGGGCGAGCACCTGCTGGCGCTCGGTCAGCCAGTCCAGCTTGCCCTTCATGAGCTTGAAGAGCCCCGTATTGCCCAGATCCATGGTGCCACCACCCTTTGCAACGCAAGGTTCCAGAATTGCCCGGTCGCGTTAATTTGTCGTTAACGCCGCGCCGCTGCGGCCCGGCCGAACCTCCGCCAAACCGCCTCGTGTCAGCTAAGCAAGTTGCGGGCCAACACCGGACGCACCGGCTTCCGCGGATCGTCACGCGGCAAGCCTGAGCTGGCCGGCACTGCGGCAATTCCTGCCGGGTCAAGATTGCCGCGCCCTCCTTCAGATTTGGTTAAGCATGACCGGATTAGGGTGACGACCGGCCCGCGCGAGCGGGCAGTGTTTCCAAACCCGGTCGAGACTCCCCGTGGCCTATCCAGATCCCTCAGACGCGGCCCGTTCCCGCAGCCGGCCCGCCAAGCCGCGCCGCCCGGTCGCCGTGGCGCTCCAGTACGAGCTGGACGGTCCGTCGCTGCCGCGCGTCGTGGCCAGCGGACAGGGGCACGTCGCCGAGCAGATCCTGGAAATGGCGTTCGCCTCCGGCGTGAAGGTGCGCGAGGACGCCGACCTTGCCGAGCTGCTGTCGGTGGTTCAGCTCGACTCGGAAATCCCGGCCGACGCGCTGGTCGCGGTCGCCGAGATCCTTGCCTATATCTATCGAGCCAACGGCAAGCTGCCTCCGCGCGGAGGCCAGCCATGACCGGGCACCCGCCCGCTCCGGCGGCGGCCCTGCCCGATGCCGAGGACATGCAGGCGATCGGGCGGGAACTGGAGGGGATCGTGCTGGCGGTGGCCGATGCGCGGGTGGCGCTGAGCGGCGGCGGGGTGATCGACCTGGCCGGGCTGGACGACCGGATCGGCGCCATCTGCGCCGCCCTGGAAGCCCGGACGCCGGAAGCGGCCCGGTCCCTGCTGCCCAGGCTGCTGACCCTGGTGGAAGACCTCAACATGCTCTCCGCCGCCTGCGACCAGGTACAGGCCGACACCTCGGTCGAGCTGGAGCGGGTCGCGACCCGCAACCGCGCCTCGCTGGCCTATGGCCGCCAGCCGGTGCCGCTACCGCCGCCGCCGGGCGATCCGACCCGCGAATAGCCTCCCGACAGTCCTGGAACCCGCCGACATGGAGATGGAAACCTATCTGCGCTTCGCCCTGGCCCTTGTCTTCGTGCTGGGCCTGATCGTCGTCGCGGCCTGGCTCATGAGACGGTTCGGCTATGGCGGGGCCGCGGCATCCCGCCCGGGCCGCGAGCGGCGGCTCGGCATCGTCGAGGTGACGCAGATCGACGCCCGCCGGAAGCTGGTCCTGGTCCGGCGCGACGGCGTCGAGCATCTGGTGCTGCTCGGCATGAACGCCGACCTCGTCCTGGAAAGCGGCATCCGGCCCGCGGCGGAAGCCGGCGGCACCGTGCCATGAGGACCCTGCCCATGAAGATGTCGCTCTTCAAGACGTGGATTCCCCCGGGAGCGGTCGTCGCGGGGCTGGCCGCCGCCGCAGGGCTGGGCGCATGGCTCGCGGCGTCCCCGGCCCTGGCCCAGAGCTTCAGCCTGGACCTGAACCGGGCGGGCGGGTCCAGCACGTCGCAGATCATCCAGCTATTCGCCCTGCTGACGGTGCTGTCGCTCGCCCCCAGCATCCTGGTCATGGTGACCGCTTTCGTCCGGATCGTCGTGGTGCTGTCGTTCCTGCGGACCGCCATGGGCATCCAGCAGACACCGCCGAACTCGGTGATGATCAGCCTGGCGCTGTTCCTGACCGCCTTCATCATGGCTCCGACCATGGACGAGGCCTACACGAACGGCATCGCCCCCCTGATCGCCAATGAGATCGACGAGATGGAGGCGCTCGACCAGTCGGTGAAGCCGTTCCACACCTTCATGATGCGGCATGTGCGCGAGGCGGACCTGATCCTGTTCGCCGACATCGCCAAGGTCGGCGAGATCCGCGCGCCCGAGGACACGCCGCTCCAGGTGCTAATCCCCGCCTTCATGATCTCCGAACTGCGCCGGGGCTTCGAGATCGGCTTCCTGCTGTTCCTGCCGTTCCTGATCATCGACATGGTGGTCGCCTCGATCCTGATGTCGATGGGCATGATGATGCTGCCGCCGGCCGCAGTCGCCATGCCGTTCAAGATCATCTTCTTCGTCCTGGTCGACGGCTGGCACCTGATCTCGGGCACGCTGGTACAGAGCTTCGGGACGATCTCCTAAGGCTCCGCCACCGTGATCGCGATGGGGTGCTGCGGTGCCGAAGGCCGGCACCAAACATCGGCGCTGCGGGCACGGTGTCGGCCTCGGCCCTGGGCAGACGCCGACCCACGGGCGAGCACCACACCTACCCGCTCTAGAAATTGATTCGCCGGAGTATTGGTAAATGCACGGACGTTCATTAGTGCGCAAATATTATAAAAATTACCCGCCCCTATCTTGCTGGTTAGTCATCCCACATATTGCGGACTTTATTCTTCTTTCGAAAGAGACTCAAAATTCTTTTCACTCTTTATTGCATTCGAATAATAAAACTTCGACGATCTCAGATAAATTCAGGAACCCCGTGCGGTGCAGCATGTTTGTTTGCATGTGCGAGGGAGGCCGACCGACGGCCGATCTTCTCGCTCAAGACCACTACCGCAGACAATCATAGCAAACCATCGCAAGGGAATTTCACATGACCACTTCCGTCATCGGACTCTTCGAGAGCCGCGACGTCGCCAGCAAGGTTCTTGGCGAACTGACCAAGGCCGGCTTCGACAAGAAGGCGGTAGAGGTCCTGCAGGGGGTCGCGGTATCCAAGATTTCCAGCCGGCTGGTCGACGCCGGCTATGAACAGGATCGGGCCAAGAGCTACGGCGAAGCAGTCGAAAAGGGCGGCGCGCTCATCATCGCCGAAACCAGCGACGACAAGGCCGACGAAGCCCTGAGCACCATGCGCCGCTTCGATGTCCTGACCCCGGAGGCCCTGCTGGAGAAGATCGGCGGCTCGGAAACCGAAAAGGCCCAGGTGATCGAGGAGGAGTTGGAGGTCGGCAAGACCCGGACGACCGGCGGCAAGCGCCTGGAGGTTTCGGTCAGCGAGCGGGAGGTCCAGGAGTCGGTGACCCTGCACGAGGAAACCGTCGATGTCGAGCGCACCAAGGCCGACCGGGTCCTGAAGCCCGGCGAAGCCGACAAGGCGTTCGAGGACCGGACGATCGAGATGACCGAAATCAAGGAGAAGCCGGTCGTCTCCAAGCAGGCCCATGTGGTCGAGGAAGTCGCGCTGACCAAGCAGTCGGGCGAGCGCGAGGCCACCGTGAGCGGCACCGTCCGGCGCCAGGACGTCACCGTCGAGGAAATCGACCGGAAGTCCGCCAAGTCCTGATCCGGTCCTTCCGATCGGCCCGTGCGGTCAGGAGGTGGCGGGCTCTCCACGCGGTCCGCCATCCCCTTCGTCCGCCTTGCTTTGGGCATCGCTAGCGGCATCCGCCCGCTCGGTGCCGCCGGCGACCGGATTGGCGCCCTTGTGCTCCGGGGCGAGATGGTCGCCGGAACCGCCGCTGCTCGATGGGGCGGCGGTCGGGCTGCCCGGGCCGGCCGCCTGCCCGGCTTCGGTGCCGTCGGCATCCTTCTGGATCGGTTGGCCGGGACGGAACCTCAGCCGCTCCGTTTCGTCGTTCCTGCCGTTCTGGTCCCTGATGGTCTGATCATGGTCTGACACGGTCGGCTTCTCCGGATCTCGTTCAATCGGGAAGACTCAACAGGACCCGGACGGCGTCCGTTCCGTCAGTTCACCGCCTGCCCGCCCTGCCGGTTGGAGAGGAACTTCTGGAAGGTGCCGACCTCCTTGACCCGTGATTGGATCGAGGCCAGGTCGATCAGCCCGCCGGACTGCCCCGGACGGGCCAGCACCCGGAAGGTGTCGGCGTGGGACGTCCCCTCCATGGCCGCGGCGAACTGACCGCGCAACCGGTCGAGCCCGGCGGCATCCCCGGCCAGGGACAAGGCCACCGCCTGGTTCAGCACCAGGTCGGCCTTGTCCTTCGAAAGCGGCGTGCCGCCCGGCGGTGGCGGGCCGATCACCTTGGCGAGGCCGGCCGCCGCCTCGGCCCACTGGGCACCGCGCCACGCGATGTCCACCCGCATCAGTTCCGCCGACTGGCTGGAGTCCTCCTTCAGGAGTGCCACCGCCTCGCCGTAGCGCTTCAGGTCGGCCAGTGCGCGGGCGCGCAGCACACGCCGCCGGGCCACCATCTCCGCGGAAAGATCGGGAACCTCAGACTGGTCGATCGCCGACAGAGCATGGTCGGGCTTGCCGTCCTGAAGCCGGATCTCGGCGAGCCGGGCGCCGACCTCGCCCTTCTCGGCTCCCTTGAGCTTGCCCGCGACCTGGGCTTGGAGCAGGTCGCCGGCGCGCCCGAGCAGGTCGATCTCGACCATCCGCTCGGCCAGCATGCGGACCACCAGGTCGCCGCGCGGCCCCTCGGGGGCGAGATCCTTGAACTGGTCGTACAGCCCCAGCGCCTCGACCGGCGGGAGCGCCGCGGCGCCGTCCTTGATGAACAGGTTGGCGAAGCTGTCGGACAGGCCGCGGGACAGTTCGGCCGCCCGCGGACTTTCGGGGAACAGGGCGACGGCCTGCCGGATCGTGTTGAAACCTTCGGCGTGATTGTTCGCCTTCATGTAGGTCTCGCCCAGGCGCTGCAGGATGTCCAGTTCGAGGTCGTCGCCGCGCCAGGCGAAACGCAGCCGCTCCAGCCGTGCCGCCGCGTCGGCCGGCGTCAGTTTTCCCTGCTCAAGCTCGATATCGACCAGGGCCAGCTCCGCCCGGGTCCGGTACAGCCGGTCGGTGCCGTCCGCAGCCGCCCGGAAGGACGCCGCGGCGCCGTCCTTGTCGCCGGCCAGCTGCTGGAGCTGGGCGCGGCGGAACTGCCCGGCCGGCTTGCGCTCGAACTCGCCGCCGGTCCGCCGCGCCAGGGTTTCCAGCATGCGGGCGGCGCCGGCACGGTCGCCGGTGCGGACGCGCGCATCCACCGCCAGGGCGGCCAGCTTGGTGAAGAACGGGTCCGGGTAGCCGTCGAGCTTGGCGCGGACACGGTCGAAGTCGCGCGCCGCCGCCGGCCAGTCGCCGCGCGCAGCCGCAGCCGCGGCACGCCACAGGGTCGCCTCCTCCTTACCGTCCAGCGCCGGGTTGGCGAGGTCGTCGGCGGCCGACTGCGGGTCGCCGTAGAGCAGCCGCGCGGCGCCGCGCAGCGCCAGGAACTCGGGCCGGGTTTCCAGGTCGGGCTGGTTGCCCGCGAGCAATCCCAGCAGGCCGAGGCTCTCCGCGGCGTAGCCGTGGGCGAAGTAGAAATGCGCGAGGTCCATGCGGGCGCGGTCGCGCTCCGCCTCGGGCGCCGTGACGACCGCCCGCTGGACCTCCTGGCGCAGCTTGTTGAACTCGCCGCTCGGGCCGCGCTTCCATTTCGCCAGATCGAACAGCCCGGTCGGAGACTGCAACTCCCGGCCCCGTCCGCTCAGCCGGGTCGGCGACACCCCGACCAGGTCGCCGGGCGGCGACAGCATCAGCCCGCCGGCGGTGGTCACCTCCACGCCGTCGCGGATCGGCCGGACCGCGACCGTATCCTCCAGCGGCTGGACGACGATGCCCTGCGCCGCCGGCAGCAGGCGGAGCTGGGCGAACCCGTGAGGCTCGACCACCGCCTGCCCGGGATTGGGCAGCGGCACCAGAAGGAGCTGGTCCCCCGCCATCGGGTCGTTCATCTGGACCACCTGCCGGGCGTCGGGCACCCCGACGACCAGCCGGGCGCCGAGCGGGAAATCGCGCTGGGCATCGACCGGCAGCCCTTCGGGCCGGGCCGCGGCGCGCGGGGCCAGGGCGATGCGCCAGGTATTGCCGTCGCGCGCCACGGTAGGCTCCAGCCCGTCGGGAACCGCCATGCGGAAAGCGGTGGCGCCCCGCATGGGCACCGTCTCCGGCCCTCCGAGCCCGGGGATCAGCGCATCCACCTTGATCCGGCCCTCGAGGTCCAGCGGTCGTCCGAACACGGCGTATAGATATCCGGCTCGGACATACACGGCCGCCGCCGCGGGTTCCTGCGCCTCCACCGACACGGTGCCGCGCCATGTCTCGGCGCCGCCTGGGGACAGCGGCTGCGCCGCCACGGGCTGAAGCGGGGCGGCCGAAGGCGGCGGCGGCTCCGGCACCGCGCGGGAGGCCGGAGCCGCGGGCTGGGCCTGGGGCAGCGGTGCCGGTGGCCGCTCCGATCTGGCCGGGGCGGATAGAGCGGAAGCCGCAGCTTTGGCCGGCGCCGCGGGGGCGAGCTGGGCGGCTTGCGCCGCGGGGGCGGGCTGGGCGGCCGGCGGTGCGGGAGCCGGCGTCGTCACCCGCTGCGGCTGGGCGGCGGGCTGTGCAAGGGGCGCCGCCGCAGGGGCCGGAGCGGCGGCTTCCCGGCGGGGCGGATCGACGATGTCGAGGGCAACGCCGCCGGCCCCGGTGCGGAAATCCTTGATCTCGCTGCCGGGCGGTATGGTGATCTGCACGACCAGCCGGCCATCGACGGCCGCCTGCCCGACCGTCGGCACGTTGCGCAGGCGGACCCGCTGCAGCCGCGAGAAGTCGGCCTGCCCCGGCCTGGAGAAGGTGATCTGGACGGTATCGCCCCGCTGGGCGACGGAATAGTCGACCGCTCCCGGCCAGTCGAACACCAGCCGGTTACGGTCGGGATGCACGCCCGCGCGGACCCGGACCACGGTGTCCGAGGCTGCCGGGCCGGAGCCCGCGGGAGCGGCCTGCTGAGCCGCGGCCGGATCGGGACCCCCGGTCAACCCGGCGGCGAGCAGCATCGCGGCCCCGAGTGCCGCGCCCAGCCGGGTTGCCATGTCGGTTCAGTCGAAGCTGGCGAGCAACTTGTCGATCTCGCTCTGATCGATCGCGTTGCCCGGAAGCTGGGGGCCGTTCAGCAGCGAGGACTCGTCGCCCGGGTCGGCCGCCGCGGCGGCGTCCCGGTGGGTCTTCTGGACCTCGTCGCCCAGGGCCTGGATCAGCACGTCGATCCTGCCCTCGATATGCTTGAGCGTGCGGACCACCTTGGTGATGCGCTGCCCGGTAATGTCCTGGAAGTTGCAGGCCTCGAAGATGGCGGTGACGGCGGCGGTCAGCGCGGCGCCGTTCTCCGGATCGACCTTGCCGGCGATGGCGCCGATCACGTCGCAGGAATCCATGATGCGGTTGGTCGCGTCCTCGGTGGCGCCGACCACGGCGTCCAGTTCGTCGGTGGCGCTCGCGATATGCTCGCTGCCGATGTCGTCCGGGCGGATCGCCGCGATCTCGCGCTTGGCATGCTGGATGTAGCGCGCCAGCGCCTCCAGCTCGCCGTAGAGCTTCAGGTCGGCGGCGGAGACGTCGCCCTCCATGGAGGTCAGCACGGCGGTCACGATCTCGGCGACCTCCTCCCGGGCGAAGGGTTGCCGGATTTCATCGCGCGCCAGCGCCAGGCGCTGGTGGAGCGGCGGGGTCGAGCCGATATGGGCGGTCGTCATCTTCTTCCTCGCTGGGCCGGCCTCAAGGGCTGGTTACTGGGGGTCGATCACTGGGGGCCGGATCATTGGGGTATGGTGGGCAGGGCGCTGCGGTCGGCGAGCGATGCCGTGACCTCCTTGGCTTTCAGCGGATCCATCGCCGCGAGGATCGGGGCGCTCTTGGCCTCCTTCATGCGCTCCATCACGTTGAGCAGCACCGGCATGTCGAGCGCCTCGAAGATCCGGGCGGCGTCCTTGGGCTTCATCGTCTCATAGATCTTGACCAGGCTTTCGAGCTGGGCGGCCTGCTTCTCGTCGACTTGGCGGAGCAGTCCCTCGATGTTGGTCCGCAGCTCGGTCAGTTCGGCCACCTTCTGGTCGATCCGCTGCTGCGCTGCAGTCAGCAGGGCTTCGCGCTGGTCAAGCTCGCGGGCGCGCCGGTCCATTTCCTCCCGCCGTTCGGTCAGCCGCTGGAACACCTCGGCCTGGACATTGCCGAAGGCTTGCCCCTCGCTCTCGCCGGTCGAGGCGGTCATGATCCGCAACGGCGGGACGGGCGCCAGGGCGGGTTGCGGCGACGGGGCCGGCGGAGCGGCGGCCGGGGCAGCCGGGGCCGGCGTGGCACCGGGCTTGGCCGCAGGCTCCTGGGCCTGGACGACGGCGATCGGATCGCGCATCCCGCCGCCGATCGCCAGCCAGATATCGCCCACCCTGACGCCCAGCATCAGGACCGCGACGAAGATGGTGAGCGGCAGCAGGCGCGGCCGGAAACGGGACGGCAGGCTCAGCGTCGTGACGGGGGCCGCCGGTCCGGCGGGAGCCTTCGAGGGCTTGGCCGGAGCCGGGGATTTGGCGGGGCGTTCGGGTTTGGACATGGCGGTCGGCTCGACGCTGTATCTGGTGCGCTGCTAGCGCAGGTTTTCAAGGGCGCGCAGGAGTTCGCGTTCGGCCCGCGAGCGGGCCTCCTGCGGCGGCGCCGGGGATGGGATGGGTGCCGGCTGCTCCGCATGGCCGGCGGGCGCGGCATGCGGCACCGCCGGATGCTGTGCCCCGTTGGGCGGACCGGACGGGGGTGCCGCGCGGCGCGCGGGTGCTTCGGCCTTGGCCGGCCGCGCAGGACCGGCCGGGGTCTGCGGCGATGCCGCGGCGGCGGGCTTCGGCATGGCGCCCGCCTTGATCGCGGCGGGAGCCGGGCCGGTCGCGGCGCGCAGCGCGTGGCTGCCGACCGAGCCTTCCAGGCGGCTCGCCAGGCTGTCGGCGGCCTCGATCATGAACTGCAGCTCATCGCGCATGGTCTGGGCCCGGTCGATCGACTTCTGAAGGGTTTCGGCGACCTTGGCCGCCGTGTCCTTCATGCCGGCGACGCTGGTCTCGGCCCGGCCGGCCGCATCGGCGAATCCCTTGACCAGCGCGTCCAGTTCGTCCTTGCTGTCGCGCAGACGGGTCAGCCGGCGGTTCAGCACGATGGCGAATCCGATGGTCGCCGACAGCAGGACGACGATGAGGACGTCCAGGATGAGGGGGAACGTGATGGTCATCTCCGGGTGTCCTCCTCGCGCGGGGCCTCGCGCTCGATGCGGACCGCGATGTGGCCGCCCTTGCGTCCCATGCGGCCGTCGAACATGGGCACGTCGCCGCAGCGCAGCTCGATCGTGTCGTCGGGCGTGGCGTTGAGCAGGATGCGGGTGCCGACCTTCCAGTTCAGCACGTCGTAGAGCTGCACCGTGATCTCGTCGAGGACGGCGCTGATCTGGACCTCGGTCATCCACAGCTCGCTGGCCAGGTGGGTCTCCCAGATCGAGTCGCGGCCGAACTTCTCGCCCATGAACATCTGGAGCAGAAGCTCGCGCACCGGCTCCAGCGTCGCGTAGGGGATCAGCAGCTCCAGGCGGCCGCCGCGGTCTTCCATGTCGATGCGCAGCTTGGCCAGCACGGCGGCGTTGGCCGGCCGTGCGATGGTCGCGAAGCGCGGATTGGTCTCCAGCCGGTCGAACCGGAAGGTCACCGGCGACAGCGGGTCGAAGGCGGCGGACAGGTCGCTGAGCACCACATGGACCATGCGCTCGACCAGGTTCCGCTCGATCGTGGTATAGGGGCGGCCCTCGATGCGCATCGCGGCGGTGCCGCGCCGCCCGCCCAGCAGCACGTCCACGATGGAGTAGATCAGCGCGCTGTCCACCACCATCAGGCCGTAATTGTCCCATTCCTCCGCCTTGAAGACGGACAGCATGGCCGGCAGCGGGATGGAGTTGAGATAGTCGCCGAACCGGACCGAGGAGATCTGGTCGAGGCTGACCTCGACGTTGTCGGAGGTGAAGTTGCGGAGCGACGTCGACATCATGCGGACGAGGCGGTCGAACACCACCTCCAGCATGGGCAGGCGCTCGTAGTTGACCAGCGCGCTGTTGACCAGCGCCATCAGGCCGGAATTGTCGCCGTCGCCCGAGCCGTCGCTGTCGAAGCCCAGCAGGCTGTCGATCTCGTCCTGGTTGAGCACGCGGGTCGAGGTGCCGCCGCCCACGTCGCCGCCGCCATCGCTGCCCTCGTCGGCCAGCGCCGCCCACTCGGCGGCCAGCCGCTCCTCGTCGCTCAGCCCGTCCAGCTTAAGGTCGCTCATGACACGCTCCCCCGGCTCACTGGATCAGCATTTCGCGGAACAGGACGTCCTTGACCTGCACCGGCTGGGCGGCGACGCCGACGCGCATCAGCAGTTCCTCGCGCAGGCGGTAGATCCCGGCGGAGCCGCGCAGATCCTCCAGCCGCAATTCGCGGAGGTAGACCTGGAAATTGTCGACGATACGGGGCATGACCTTCTCGATCTCCGGCATATCCTCCGGCCGGCCGACCTCTATGCTGATGCTGATCTTGAGGAAGCTGGGGCGCCGTCCGGTGCTGTTCAGGTTGACCACCAGGTCCGGCACGTTGAAGAACACGCCGCCGGCACCCGGTGCGCCGTGTCCGCCGCCATGGTCGTCGGCCTTCGGCGCGCCGTGCCCGCCGTCGGCGGGCGCCGCCTCGCCGTGCCCTTCCTCGGCGGCGGGTTCGGCGGGACTGAAGACGCCGGCGAAGAACGCGGCGGCTCCGCCGCCCAGGACGAGAAGCAGCGGCAGGATGACGAACAGCACCAGCTTCTTGCCGCTGAACTTCTTGCGCGCCGGCGCTTCGCCGCCTGCTCCCTCATCTTCCTCGTGCGTTGCACCCGCCATAATCACTGGGCTCCCTGCGATCGCCGCGCGTGCGAAAAACTAGGTAAACACTTAGCTCGGGATAGTTAACAAGTCGTTGAAGCTACCCGGCATTATTAAGCGCTACTGCCGTTCTGCAAGCGGCGGACCAGTTCGCCGTTCAGGAACCTTTAAGTATAATTCCCCGCGATCTTCGGCCCGGCACCCGGCGGGCAGCCCGGCAGGCGCGGACGCGCTCCCGGCACCCTTTGCCCCGGCGCTCCGCCGGCACCGGCAATTCGTGCCGGGCAATCCCTGCCCCGGACCCTTGCCGGCGGCGAAATCCCGGCATCCGCGCCGTTTCCGGCTCTGGCACGGGGGATGCATTGGATACCGCGGCACGGCGGAGGGCGCCGGCCAGCAACCAGGAACGAGAGCGTCGGACATGGAAAACCCCATCTACATCGCCCTGTCGCGTCAGGACGCGCTTCGCCGGCAGATGGACGTGGTCGCCAACAACCTCGCCAACATGACGACGCCGGCCTACAAGAACCAGCGCATGATGTTCCTGGAATACTTGGTGAAGCCGGCCGCCACCCCGGTCGAGAAGGTCTCCATGGTGCAGGACTACGGCGTCCTGCGGAACACCGCGGTCGGCCCGATCAGTTCGACCGGCAACCCCCTCGACGTGGCGCTCCAGGGCGACGGCTACCTGACCGTCGAGACGCGCGACGGCCAGCGGTTCACCCGCAACGGCCGCCTGCAGCTCGACCTGGACCGCCAGATCGTCGACACCAACGGCCTGCCCGTGCTGAACGAGCAGGACCTGCCGATGACGGTCCCGCAGAATTCCGGCCCGGTCACCATCACGGCGGACGGCACCGTCTCGTCCGACCAGGGCCAGATCGGCCGCATCAAGCTGGTCCGCTTCGAGCGCGAGCAGTTCATGACCGAGCTGGGCGGCGGGATCTTCACCACCGACGAGCCGCCGCTGCCGGCCCCCGAGACCAAGGTCGTGCAGGGCGCGGTCGAGGAATCCAACGTCCAGTCCGTCGTCGAGATGACCCAGATGATCGAGATCTCGCGCCAGTACGCGGTCAACCAGAAAATGATCGAAGCCGAGCACGAACGGCAGCGCAACGCCATCACCAAGCTGTCCCGGCTGAGCTGAAGCCCCGGCTACCCCTGAGAGGAAGAGGAACCAACCATGCGTAGCTTGAGCATCGGCACCACCGGCATGCTGGCCCAGCAGCTGAACGTCGAGACGATCTCGAACAACATCGCGAACATGACGACGACCGGGTTCAAGCGCCAGCGCGCCGAGTTCCAGGACCTGCTGTACCAGAACCAGCGCCGGGTCGGCTCGACCTCGTCGGACGCCGGCACGATCGTCCCCTCGGGCGTCCAGATCGGCGCGGGCGTCAAGGCCGCCGCCGTCTACCGGATCAACGAGCAGGGCAACCTGTCGGTGACCGACAACGCGCTGGACCTGGCGGTGAACGGCCAGGGCTATTTCCAGATCACCCTGCCCGACGGCGACACCGCCTATACCCGCGCCGGCTCTTTCCAGATCAACGCCGAGGGCACCGTGGTGACGGCGGACGGCTACACGGTGCAGCCGGGCATCGTCGTCCCGGCCGACGCGGTGGACATCACCGTCAACGGCAGCGGCGAGGTCCAGGTCAAGCTGGACGGCCAGATCCAGCCCCAGGTGGTCGGCCAGATCCAGCTCGCCGTGTTCCCCAACGAGGCCGGCCTGGAAGCGATCGGCAGCAACCTGCTGCTGGCGACCCCGGCGTCGGGCGACGCCGTCCCCGGCAACCCCTCGGCCCCCGGCTACGGCCGGCTGGTCCAGGGCGCGCTGGAGACCAGCAACGTCAACATCGTGGCCGAGATCACCAACCTGATCACCGCGCAGCGCGCCTACGAGATGAACTCGAAGGTGATCAGCACGACCGACCAGATGATGAACACCACCAGCCAGCTGCGCTGAGCGGAGGACCGATAGATGAACAAGCTCTCCCTGATCGCCCTGTCCGCCTCCCTCACCGCGGCGCTCGCCGTCGCCTCCTTCGCCGCCGACGCCGCGACCCTGCGGACCGACGGCACCATCGACGGCGACACCGTCCACCTGGGCGACCTGTTCGACGACGTCGGCGACAAGGCCGGGCAGCCGGTCGGCCGCGCCCCGGCGCCGGGCCGCCGCGCGACCTACGACGCCGGCTTCCTGGTCCGGCTCGCCTCCTACCACCAGCTGGACTGGCGCCCGGCCAGCCAGTTCGACCGGGTGGTCGTGACCCGCGGCAGCACGATCGTCGATGCCGAGCGGGTCCGCGACGCGGTGGCGCAGGAGCTGGCCGGCCGGTCGGAAGCCGACCGTCTGGACGTCGACCTGGACAACAAGCTGCTGGAGCTGCATCTGCCGAGCGGCCAGGCTGCGACGCTGAAGCTCGAATCCGTGACCTACGACCAGATCCAGGGCCGCTTCAGCGCGGTCGTGGTGGCACCCGCCGAAGGGCCGGAACAGGGCCGCACCGCCATCTCCGGCCGCGCCGCCGCCATCGTCGAGGTCCCGGTGCTGACCCGCCGGATCAAGCCGGGCGAAGTCATCACGGCTTCCGATATCGGCTACACCGAGGTGCGGATGAACCGGATCGGCGCCGAACTGCTCCGCGACGCCGACGAGCTG
This sequence comes from Skermanella pratensis, assembly GCF_008843145.1. Taxonomy (GTDB): domain Bacteria; phylum Pseudomonadota; class Alphaproteobacteria; order Azospirillales; family Azospirillaceae; genus Skermanella; species Skermanella pratensis. Next base: position 4,900,006 of record NZ_CP030265.1, read on the forward strand.
GTCGGCCAGACCCCGCGCCGCCAGATCGCCGCCAACACGCCGGTCCGTGCCCGCGACCTGCAGCAGCCGCAGGTCGTTGCCAAGGGCGCGCTGGTCACCATGGTGCTGCAGCACAAGTCGATGACGCTGACCGCACAGGGCAAGGCGCTGGAAGGCGGCGCCGACGGGGCGGTGATCCGCGTCGTCAACACCATGAGCAACCGCACCGTCGAGGCGGTCGTGGTCGGCCCCAACCAGGTCTCCGTCGCCCGGCCCGGCGCCACCGTCCTGAACTGAACCTTTCCGGAAGCCTCCGGCGCCGGCCAGACGCCGAGCAGCCGACCTCCGCCGTCCCAAGGAATACCGTCATGCCGTCCCTCGCCCGCATCGCCCTGATCGCCGCCGCCGCCGCTTCGCTCTCCGCCTGCAACGCCACCAGCCGCCTGTCCGAAGTGGGCAGCGCGCCGGCCCTGACGCAGATCGAGAACCCGAACCGCGCCCCCGGCTTCGTCCCGGTCAGCCTGCCGATGCCGGCGCCGCAGACCGGGGTGCGGGAGGCCAACTCGCTGTGGCGCTCGGGTGCCAGGGCCTTCTTCAAGGACCAGCGGGCGAGCCGGGTCGGCGACATCCTGACCGTGACGATCAACATCAACGATCAGGCCCAGATGAACAACCAGACCACCCGGACCCGGGCCAACAGCGAGAACGCCGGCATGCCGGAGATCTTCGGCTTCGACCTGAACAAGGTCCTGCCCGGGACCAGCGCCGCCAAGGCGCTGCTGGAAGGCAAGCTTGAGGGCAACTCGACCCAGTACGAGCCGGGCGGACGCGAGAACCTGCTGGGCCTGAGCAGCGACACCAGCAACAAGGGCACCGGCCAGATCAACCGCCGGGAGACGATCACCCTCCAGGTCGCGGCGCTGATCACCGACGTGCTGCCCAACGGCAACCTGGTGCTCCAGGGCCGCCAGGAGGTCCGGGTGAACTTCGAGGTCCGCGAACTGCTGCTGGCCGGCGTGATCCGGCCGGAGGACATCAGCTCCGCCAACTCGATCAGCTACGAGAAGATCGCCGAAGCCCGCATCTCCTACGGCGGCCGCGGCCAGATCACCGACGTCCAGCAGCCCCGCTACGGCCAGCAGATCTTCGACATCATCATGCCGTTCTGAAGACGGTCGGGCGGCTTGAGCGGCGAGGCGCCTCCGGAACCGGTCCGGAGGCGCCTTTCGCATGTCGGGGTCCCCGGGCGCAGGCCGCCGGAGAGCGTGACGAATTGCCCTTGCGGCTGTTGAACTTTGCCGAGTTGACGAAACTCCATGAGACGACGACAGGAGACCGCAGATGCTCAAGGGTGGAATTCTTTGGATGATGGGTGTCCCTCTGATCGTGATCATCGTGCTGCTGGTGATCGGGGTGATCTGATCCGTCCGCGGATTTCGAGGAGCAGCGCACGCCGACGTCATTCGACCTTCCGCTCCTCTCCCGTCGCAGCCTGATCGGGACCGGCTCCATCGGTCTTCTGTCCGCCGCCTCCGGCTGGTGACCGCTCAGTACGGCATTCCCGACCAAGCGGCATACGATTGCGCGGGTAAGCGCTGCGCGCCGCCAAGACCGGGAAGCATGTCATGTGCGAGAAGCCCATGGCCCAGACCATCAGGCGGATCCGCTCCGGCGGAATGGGTGCCGCGCGGTTCACCGGGGCGACCGACGCCCAGGTGATGGGACCCGGCGACCAGTGGCGCTTCACCAAGGCGCTGGCCGGGCGGGACTCGACCCGCGGACCGGAGGCGCGGCAGGAGGGCTAAGGCCGGATCGGGCTGGGCGCTATGCGCCCGAAGTCCGGCGGAAGCGGCTGGGCGGCGCCTGGAAGGTCAGCAGATGGATGCTGAACAGGGGTTCGCCATCCGTCCAGGTCTCGTCGGCAAGCCATCCGGCGTCGCGCCCCAGGCTCCGGAACTCCTCCACCGTATATTTGTGCGAAACCTCGGTGTGGATGGTCTCGCCCGCCTGGAAACGGAAGGGGACGCCCGCGACCAGGGCCGTCTGGGGCCTCAGGCTCTCCAGGTGCATTTCGATCCTTCCGAGGTCCCCGTTGTAGAAGGCGCGATGGGCGAAGGCCGCGATGTCGAACGTGCCGTCCAGTTCGCGGTTGATCCGCTCCAGCAGGTTCAGGTTGAACGCGGCGGTCACTCCGGCGGCATCGTCGTACGCCGCCTCCAGCCGCGCGACGTCCTTCTTCAGGTCCACCCCGATCAGCAGCCTGCTGCCCGGACCGAGCTGCCGGCCCAGTCGCGCCAGGAATGCCCGGGCTTCCTCCGGCGAGAAGTTGCCGATCGTCGAGCCGGGGAAGAACGCCAGGGTGCGTTCCGGCCCGCCCTTCACGGACAGGGGGAAGGCCTGGTTGTAGTCGGCATGTATCGGCGAGACGGGTATTTCCGGGTAGTCGGCCGCCAGCCGGGCGGCCGACGCTTCCAGATGCGCCCCGGAGATGTCGACCGGGACGTAGGCCGCGGGCTGGTCCAGCACGTCGAGCAGCAGGCGCACCTTGACGCTCGACCCGCTGCCCAGTTCCAGCAGCGTCACCCCCCGGCCGATCCTTTCGGCGATGTCGCCGGCGTGGCGGGTGAGAATGGCCGTCTCGGTACGGGTCGGGTAGTATTCCTCCAGTTCGCAGATCCGGTCGAACAGCCGCGATCCCCGCTGGTCGTAGAAATGCTTCGCCGGCAAGGTCTTGACCGGCCGGCCCAGGCCGTCGAGAACGTCCTTCAGGAATCCTGCGTCCCGGTCGGGCCCGGACGCAGGCATGGCGATGCGGCGGCTGGCTGTTCCATCCGTCATGTATCCTCCCTTGATTCTGTATATCGGCCGGCGCGCGTCGTTCAGCGGATCGGCAGGATGAGATCCTGGTACTCGGAATGGCGCTCCACATAGCCCTGCACAAAGGTGCAGTAAGGCTCGACCTTGAGGCCCCGGCCGCGGACGTCGTCCAGCACGCCGCGCACCAGTTTCGACCCGACGCCTTGTCCGGACAGGGACTCGGGCACTTCCGTATGGACAAGGGCGATGACGTCGTCCTTCAGCCGGTAGTTCATGAAGGCCACGGTGCCGTTCACGTCCATCTCGTACCGGTGATGCGCCTGGTTGTCGGTGACTTCCGCCACGGGCGTTCTCCTCATGCAGGGTCTCGATGCCTTGCAAGGGAGAACACCCGGACGGGGGCTTGGTTCGACAGGAACCGCAATGCTCCCCGAGCATGCCCGATGGTTAGGCGGCGGCGGGCGTCTCCGTCCGCCAAACCGTGACTTGGCGCACCAGAACCGGCGCCATGAGGGCCAGCCCCGCCAGCGAGGAGTACAGCTCCGGCGCCACCAGCAGGATCGCCGCCGCCGCCAGCAGCAGCCGTTCCCACATCCGGGCCGTGGTCAGCATCCAGCCGGCCAATGCCGCGCCCAGGCAGGTGATGCCGACGATGCAGCCGACAAAGGCGATGATGAAGTCGGGCCAGGTGAAGCCGGGGGCGACCAGCAGCAGCGAGGGCGAGAAGACAAAGACGAAGGGCACCAGCGCCTTGCCGAGCCCCAGGCGGAAAGCCGTGTTGCCGGTCTTGAACGGATCGGCCCCCGCCATGCCGGCGGCGGCGTAGGCCGCCAGCGCGACCGGCGGCGTGATGTCGGCCAGCACGCCGTAATAGAAGACGAAGAAATGCGCCACGATCGGCGCCACGCCGAGCAAGCCCAGCGTCGGGGCGGCGATGGTCGCCATGATGATGTAGTTGGCCGTCGTCGGGATGCCGCAGCCCATCAGGATGCAGACGATGCCGGTCATGATCAGGGTGAACAGCAGGGTCAGCGTCTGCGGCGCCGTCCAGCCCGCCGGCAGGAACGCCCCGACCCAGCCGGCCATCTCGGCGGCGGTGGAGGTGACGATGAAGGAGATCTTGAAGCCGACGCCGGTCAGGGTGACCACGCCGACGATGATCCCGACCGTCGCCGCGGCCGCTCCCACGGCCAGCGCGTATTTGGCGCCGTCGCGCAGATCGATCACCAGGTCCGGGATGCTCATGCGGTTGCGCGGGTTCAGCAATCCGACCGCGATGCACAGCGTGATGCCCCAGAAGGCCGCCAGGTACGGGGTGTAGCCGGCCAGCAGGATGCCGACCAGGACGATCAGCGGAATCACCGTCGGCCAGTCGCGCCTGAGCGCCGCCTTGACGTCCGGCATCTCGTCCGGGCGCAGGCCCCGCAGGCCGGTGCGCTTCGCCTCGAAATGGACCTGGACCAGGACGCCGAAGAAATGCATGAACGCGGGCACGATCGCCGCGATGATGATGGTCGTGTAAGGCAGCCCCAGGAACTCGATCATCAGGAAGGCGGCGGCCCCCATGATCGGCGGAGTGATCTGTCCGCCGGTGGACGCGGTCGCCTCGACGGCACCGGCGAAATGCGGCTTGTAGCCCAGCCGGATCATCGCCGGAATGGTCAGGGAGCCGACGGTGACCGTGTTAGCGACCGACGAGCCGGAGATCATGCCGAACAGGGCGGACCCGAAGATCGACACCTTGGCCGGACCGCCGGCATAGCGTCCCGCCACCCAGGCGGCGCAGTCGAGGAAAAGCTGGCCGAGGCCGATGCGGGTGGCGAGCACGCCGAACAGCACGAAGTGGAAGACATAGGTCGCGACCACGCCCAGCGCGATGCCGTAGATGCCCTGGGTGGTCAGGTAAAGGTGGTCGACGAGCTGGGAGAAGCTGGCGCCGGGATGGACCAGGATGCCGGGCATCGACGGCCCCCAGATCGCATAGCTCATGAACAGCGTTGCTATGATCGGCAAAGGCCAGCCGACCGAGCGGCGGGTCGCCTCCAGCAGGACGACGATCAGGGTTCCGCCCAGCACCACGTCGGTCGTGGTCGGGTTGCCGACCCGGAAGGCCAAATCGTCCAGGGGGATCAGCGGAACGTGCAGCACGGCGACGACGGCGCCGATGGCGAGCGCCCAATCCGGCAGCGAGATGCCGAGCGGACGCAGGACCGTGCCCCGGGCCGGCTGGTCGTAGCCCCGCTTGGAGAACGGGAAGACCAGGAACACCAGCCCCAGCACGAAGGAGAGATGGATGCCGCGGTGGGCCATCTCCGACAGCAGCCCGAAGCCCGCCGTGTAATAGTGGAACAGCGACAGCACCACGAGAAGCCCGCCGACAAGCCAGCCGGCGGCGGGCGCCAGCGGCCGGAAGCGGATCTCGCTATCGAACTTCTCCTCAAGCTCCTTCGCCTTTTCCGGGTCGAGTTCGAGCGAGGACTTGGACAGGTGCGCCTGATCGCGCGACGGGTCGCTCATCGGTATTCCAGAGTCATGATTTCGATAGGATGCCAGCAGGACGGACCCCCGCCCTCCGGAGGGCGGAGGTCCGGGGCGGCGGCTACTTCAGCACGCCCTTTTCGCGGTAGAATTTCTCCGCGCCCGGATGCAGCGGGATCGCGATGCCGTTCGCCGCGTTCTCCAGGGTGATCAGCTTGCCCTTGGCATGGCCGGCATCCAGGGCCGCGCGGGCGCTGTCGCTCCACATCGCCTTGACGATGTTGTAGACCAGCTCCTCCGGCTGCTTGGCGCTGGTGACCCACTGGGCGTTGACCGAGATGGTCTGGATTTCCGGGACGTCCCGGTAGGTCCCGGCGGGCACCGTGTCCTTGGAGAAGAACTGGTACTCGGACAGCAGCTTGTCGGCCTCCGGGCCGGCGATCGGCACCAGCGTGATCCCGCTGGAGGTCGCCAGCTCGGAGATGGCGCCGGTCGGGTAGCCGCCGACGAAGAAATAGGCGTCCAGCGCGCCGTCGCGCAGGCGGTCGCCCGCTGGGCCCGGCTTGAGATACTCGGCCTTCACGTCCTTCTCGGTCAGCCCGTAGGCGCCGAGCACGATCCGCGCGTCGACCAGCGTGCCCGACCCCGGCTCGTCCAGCGACACCCGCTTGCCCTTGAGGTCCGCGACCGACTTGATGCCGGAATTCTTGGTCGCGACGAGATGGATCGTCTCGGGGTACAGGGTGGCGATGGCGCGCAGGTTCTCGATCTTGCCCTTGCCTTCGAACAGGCCGGTGCCGGTATAGGCCCAATAGGCCACGTCGGACTGCGAGAAGCCCGACTCGAGCGAGCCGCCGTTGACGGCGCTGATGTTGGCGACGGATCCGTTGGACGATACGGCGGTCGCCACCAGTCCTGGCACGCCGCCGCCGGTCGCCGAGATCGTGTTGGCGATCAGGCCGCCCACGGGATAATAGGTTCCCGCGGTGCCGCCCGTCCCGATGCGGAAGAAGGCCGGCGCCTGCGCCATGGCGACCGTGGTGCCGATCGCGATGGCTCCGAGCATCGCCCCGATCGCCAGGCGGCTTTTTCTTGTCATGAAGCTCACGGCAGTCCCCTCTCAATATGCAGTCCTATCGGACTGAGTACCATTGGCCGATATGCCGGGGGATCATGGCGGTTGCCGTTGAGATTGTCACCATATCGGATCGTTTGCGGGGCCGGGCGTTCAGCTTATGACCGGGGTACGTTGCGCTCCAGGTCGTCGAGCCAGGTTCGGGCGGTCGAGTCCGAAGGCGCCCGCCAGTCGCCGCGCGGCGACAGCGAGCCACCGCCGCTCACCTTTGGCCCGTTGGGCATGGCCGACCGCTTGAACTGGCTGAAGCCGAAGAAGCGGCGGACGAACACTTCCAGCCACTGCCGGATCTGCGGCAGCTCGTAGCTGCGGCGGCGCTCCGGCGGGAACCCCGGCGGCCACGCGCCCTGCCCGGTGTCGCTCCAGGCATGCAGGGCCAGGAAGGCGATCTTGGCCGGCCGGTAGCCGAAGCGGAGCGTGTAGTACAGGTTGAAGTCCTGAAGCTCGTAGGGGCCGACCTTGGCCTCCGTGCTCTGCGGCGTCTGGCCGGGCTCGACCGGCACCAGTTCGGGCGAGATCTCGGTGCCGAGGATCGCGTCCAAGGTCGCGGACACATCCGACTCGAACTGGCCGGACGCGATGACCCAGCGGATCAGGTGCTGGATCAGGGTCTTGGGCACGCCGGAATTGACGTTGTAGTGCGCCATCTGGTCGCCGACGCCATAGGTGCACCAGCCCAGCGCCAGCTCCGACAGGTCGCCGGTGCCGACCACGATGCCGTTGTTCTGGTTGGCCAGCCGGAACAGGTAGTCGGTCCGCAGGCCCGCCTGGACGTTCTCGAAGGTCACGTCGTAGACCGGTTCGCCGCCGGCGAACGGATGCTTCATGTCGGACAGCATCTGCCGGGCCGCCGGGCGGATGTCCAGCTCGCGCCAGGTGACGCCAAGGGACTCCATCAGCCGGACCGCATTGCCCTTGGTGTGGTCGCTGGTCGCGAAGCCCGGCATCGTGTAGGCCAGGATGCTGGACCGCGGCAGCCCGAGCTGGTCCATGGCGCGGGCTGCCACGATCAGGGCGTGGGTCGAGTCGAGGCCGCCGGAAACGCCGATCACCGGATGCTCGTTGCCGATCGCGCGCAGTCGCTGGACCAGCCCGGCGACCTGGATGTTGTAGGCCTCGTAGCAGTCCTGCTCCAGCCGCGCCGGGTCGGCCGGCACGAAGGGGAACCGCTCGACCCGCCGCTCCAGCCCGATGTCGGCCAAGGGCGGGTCCAGCCGGAACCGGACCGTGCGGAAATCGGCGGCGATGACGGCCTGGTAGCGGCGGTTGTCGTCGAAGCTGCCCATCCGCATCCGCTCCTGGCGGATGCGGTCCAGGTCGATGTCGGCCACGGCGATCTGGTCGCCGGTCGGGAAGCGGCCGGTTTCGGTCAGGACGGCGCCGTTCTCGTAGATCGAGGTCTGGCCGTCCCAGGCGAGGTCGGTGGTCGATTCGCCCGCCCCCGCGGCGGAATAGAGATAGGCCGCGATGCACCGCTCCGACTGGGACTGGCACAGCAGGCGGCGGGTGTCGGCCTTGCCGATCGTGATGTTGCTGGCCGAAAGGTTCGCCAGCACGGTGGCTCCTGCCAGGGCGCCCGCGGAGCTGGGCGGCACCGGCACCCACAGGTCCTCGCAGACCTCCACGTGCACGGTGAATCCTTGCAGGTCCTCCGCGGCGAACAGCAGGTCTGGGCCGAACGGAGCGCTCTGGCCGGCGACCCGGATCTCGCCGCCTTCGGTGCCGGCCCCGGACGCGAAATGGCGCTTCTCGTAGAATTCCCGGTAGTTGGGCAGGTGGACCTTGGGCACCACGCCCAGCAGGCGGCCGCGATGGATCGCCAGCCCGCAGTTGTAAACGCGCCCGGCGTGACGCAGCGGCGCCCCGACCAGCAGGAGCGGCAGCAGGTCCTTGGACCCGGCGACCACGGTCTCGACCGCGCGCTCGACCGCGTCGAGCAGGGCGTCCTGATGGAACAGGTCGTCGATCGCGTAGCCGGACAGCGCCAGCTCCGGGAACAGCGCCAGCACCGCCGAGCGGTCGTGGCATGTCCGGGCGACGCGCAGGACGGCTTCGGCATTTCCGGCGGGATCGGCCAGCGAGCAACGCATGGTGCAGGAGGCGACGCGCGCAAAACCGTGCTGATAGATCGATCGGAACGTCATGGAAGCTTCCGGGCAGCGAAACGGGACGGATCGTTGATCCAACAGTCTAGAGGACGATTCGTTGGCCGGCGAACCCCCATGAAGTTCGACCCATGAAGTTCGCCGGGGGATCCTCTAGCGCTGGTCGCGCCGCCACTGCTCCCCGAAATCGGCGGCGAGCTGGCGCAGGCCGGCGGCGACCGCGCCGGCATGGCTGCCGCGCGGCGTGCTCAGCAGCATGCCGCGGTCCCAGTAGAGCACCTGGACCGTCTTGCGCTGCTGGGTCGAGGGAAGCGTCAGGGTATGCGCCGACTGGGCCTTTAGGCTCAGCCAGGTCACGCACAGGGACGAGCTGTCCCGCAGCGTCGCGATCGTCGGGATCAGGTAGACGCCCGGAGTCACCGTGGTGAAGGGCTGGGCCTGGGACAGCAGCTCGGTCCGCAGGCCGGCGGACTGGACGGTGAGCTGGATGGACTCGGCGACCAGTTGCTCGGTCAGTCCGCATTCGGCGTTGGCGGCGCTGGAGGCGAGGTCGACCGGCATCACCACGGCCATGTTGACGCCTTCCAGCACGGCGCTCTCGCGCCCCTGTCCGGGCACCTGGGCCATTGCCGGCAGGCACGATGCGGAGAGCGCCAGGACGCAGGCGACGAGACAACGGGCCGGGCGGCTAATCGTCACGGTGGGTCCGTTCCAGCCGCTCATGCCTTTCCTGGGCTTCGAGGCTCAGCGTCGCGATGGGACGCGCCTCCAGCCGCCGGATGCTGATCGGCTCCCCGGTTTCCTCGCAGTAGCCGTAGCTTCCGTCCTCGATCCGCTCCAGCGCAGCGTCGATCTTGGAGATCAGCTTGCGCTCGCGGTCGCGGGTCCGCAGCTCAAGCGAACGGTCGGTCTCGAGCGAGGCCCGGTCGGCGATGTCGGCTTCCTGGAGCCCGCCTTCCTGTAGGCTTTGCAGCGTCTCCTCCGACTCGTGGAGGAGCTCCGAACGCCACTTCAGCAGCTTCCGACGGAAATACTCCGTCATCTGGGGGTTCATGAAAGGCTCGTCCTCGGACGGCCTATAGTCAGGCGGCGGAAACGGTGACGACATCCTCTAACACCCAAACCGGATGGCTGCCGAAACGGCGCGGAGTATATGGATCGGCAAGCCCCACCGCAACCGTCGCGGATGGGCTTCTCGACCGGATACAAGCCTTTGGAAAAACGGCGAAATCCTGGGGATGAGCTACCCTCTGGGCGCCAGCTTGGCAAGCTCGACCTGCGCCCTAAGGTCGATTTCGTCCAAAATCTCCACCAGACGGGGATCATCGACTTCCGCGCGGTGACTTTGGGCCACCTGCTGAAGGGCGCTGAGTTTCGACTCCGGCAGGCCGCCCGACAGCAGGGCGTGCCTGATCTCGTCCAGCCGGTCCAGCAGTTCCTCCGCCCTGGCCTTCGCCTTGGACGGGCCGCTGGTCGAATCCTCCACCTCCTGCAGGTTGAGGAGAGGGTTGACCGCACCGGCCGCCTGGGCGCCGTTGACGCCCGAAGCCGCCGCGTCGTCGGTGCCGTGCAGGGCCCGGGCGAAGGCGCTCGCCAGGCTGCCGTCGGAACGGCCGGTGCGCTTTGCCGCACTGCTGTTGCGCAGGGAACCGGGACCTTCGACTTTCATGACACCAGATGCTCCAATACCGATTTCGAAGAGTGGTCAGATCTACCTTAATACCCGGTTAACGGGCGTCGCTTGATCACAGGGCGGGAGGGCGGCAGGAATTGCCGGGACGGCCCGGCACTCCTTGCCGCACGGCCGATCCCGACCGGACGCCCCGCGGCGGCGGCGCGGGTTTCCGGGGACTGGCACGCAATTCGCTAGGGAGAGGGACGACAGTAGAGGAGCCGACCCGCCATGACACCGTTCCACCTCCAGGAAGCCGCGACTCGGACGCCGCTCCGGACCCGCTTCCGGAATGCCGTCCGAACCATCCTGGCCTTGGGCATCGCGGCGGTGGTCCTGGCGGGCGCCGGCCCGGCACAGGCCAACTCGCGCATCAAGGACATCGTCGATGTCGAGGGCGTGCGCGAGAACATGCTGATCGGCTACGGCCTGGTGGTCGGGCTGAACGGCACCGGCGACAGCCTGAACAACTCGCCCTTCACCGAGCAGAGCCTGATCGGCATGCTGGAGCGGCTGGGCGTGAATACCCGCGGCCAGTCCATGAAGACCCGCAACGTCGCCGCGGTGATGGTGACCGGCACCCTGCCCGCCTTCGCGGCCCAGGGCAGCCGGATCGACGCCGTCGTGTCGGCGCTCGGCGATGCCAAGAGCCTGCTCGGCGGGACCCTGCTGGTCACCCCGATGCTGGGCGCCGACGGCGAGGTTTATGCGGTGGCCCAGGGACCGCTGGCGGTCAGCGGCTTCAGCGCGGCCGGCCAGGGCGCCTCGGTCACCCGCGGCGTGCCGACCTCGGGCCGGATCTCCGCCGGCGCCATCGTCGAGCGCGAGATCGAGTTCTCCCTGGCGGAACTGCCGGTCCTGCGGCTGTCGCTGCGCAACCCCGACTTCACCACCGCCCAGCGCGTCGCCCAGGCGATCAACGGCGTGTACGGGGCGAACACGGCGCGGGCGACCGACCCGTCCGCCGTGGTCGTGACGGTGCCCCAGATGCGGCGCGGCGACATCGTCGGCCTGATGACGGAGATCGAACAGCTCCGCGTCACCCCGACCAGCCGGCCCGCGTCGTGATCGACGAGAAGTCGGGCGTGATCGTGATGGGCGAGAACGTCCGGATCAGCACGGTGGCGATCGCCCAGGGCAACCTGACCATCCGCATCACGGAGACCCCGCAGGTGTCCCAGCCCAACCCGCTGGCCGGCGGCCAGACCGTGGTGACCCCGCAGACCAATATCCAGGTGGACGAGCAGTCGAACAACCGGCTGGCGATCATGTCCAACGGCGTCAGCCTGCAGGAGCTGGTCGAAAGCCTGAACGCGCTGGGCATCGGCCCCCGCGACATGATCAGCATCCTGCAGTCGATCAAGGCGGCCGGCGCGCTGCAGGCCGAAATCGAGGTGATGTGATGGACGGCACCCTGACTCCTCCCGCGCTCGCCTCCACGGGCCTTGCGGCCGGCGGCCTCGCGAACCAGGCGCCCCCGGCCCGCCCCCGGGCCGGAGCGGACGACAAGGCGGTCGCCAAGGCGGCCGGCGAGTTCGAGGCGCAGTTCGTGTCCCAGATGCTGAGCCAGATGTGGCAGGGCATCGAGACCGACGGATATTTCGGCGGCGGCAACGGCGAGGAGATGTTCCGCGGCCTGATGATCAACGAATACGGCAAGATGATCACCCAGAGCGGCCAGCTCGGCATCGCCGACCAGGTGAAGCAGGCCATGCTGAAGATGCAGGAGGTTTGAATGATGGAGGCAGCGACCGCGGTCGGGGAGACCTGCGAGACGATGGAAGCCTACGCCGCCCTGCTGGAGCGGGAGACGGAGGCGGTCAAGGCCAGCCGGCTGGAGGAGGTCGCCGGGCTGGGCGACGCCAAGACCATGCTGGCCGGCAGGCTGGACCACCAGCTCAAGGTCCTTCGCCACAACAAGGCGGTGGTGGCCGGCGTCGACCTGGCGCTCCGGCAGCGCCTGGAGGCGCTGTGGAACCGGCTGAACGGGATCGCCGAGGCCAACCTGGCGGCCCTCAAGACCGCCGAGGAGGCCACCAAGCGGGTGATCGACATGGTGGTAGACGTGACCAAGCAGAACCGGCAGCAGCACTCCGTCGCCGGCTACGGCAAGCCGAGCGCCCGCTACCCCACCGGCAGGGCGCCCCAGGCGCTCTCGGTCGCCGTCAACACGACGCTGTGAACGGGCCCGAGGGCCATTCACTTCCGGGCAAGCGGGCGGGGCGCCGGGCGGCGCTCCGCCCGCCGTCTTTTCCCACCGCCGGCGCAACCGGGAACGCAACCGGGAACGCTCTGCCGGGTACCGGGCAAAATCTTCCCGACATGCCCTGGCCGGCAATTCCCCACCCCCCAAGAAATCCAGCAAAATCAACATTCCACGGTTTGGCCCGCGGCTTGCTTTACATGATCCCGTACAGCCAGCGAGGATGCCGTGGAGATCACCCAGACCATAACGATGCCCCAGGCGGCATCAACCGGGAGCGCCGGCGCAGCCGCTGCGGCTCCCGCGGCCGGCGGGACCGCGGATGGCGGCTTCCTCGCCCTGGTCGCCAACTTCATGACCGCCCAGCCCTCCGCCCAGCAGGCTTCTCCGAAAGCCGGAACGATCGAGGATACGGACACGACGGACCAGGATGCCGGCACCGTGTCGGACGGCCTGCTGAGCCTGATCGCGCCCGGCCTGTTCTCCAACCTGATCGTGCCGCAGCAGCTGCCGGTGGAATCCGGCGCCGCGGCCGGCGGCCTCTCCGCCGACGCCGGTAGCCTGGTTCCCCCGGCCGATGCGTCCGGCGCCGATCCGCTGCCGCCCGCCCTGCCCGGCATGTTCCCGATGCCGCCGGCCCAGCGCCCCGAGACCCCCGTCAAGGGCATGGCGCCGCAAGCGGGCCAGGACGCCGACGAGGATGCCGCAGCGCCGGATGCCGCAGCGCCGGATGCCGCAGCGCCGGATGCCGCAGCGCCGGATGCGGATGCCCAGGAGGGCGAGGTACCGTTGGATGAGGAGGCCCTGGCGAAGCTGATCGACGAGGGCAAGGCCAAGCTGCAGACAGCAGCCCGCCCCGCGACGCAGGCCGAGACGACGGCGCGGTCCGGGACGACTGCGCAGGCCGAGACGAAGACGCAGTCTGAGACGAAGACGCAGGCCGAGACGAAGACGCAGCCCGAAACGCAGGCGGACATCGTGAAGCCGAGGCCGGAGCAGGATCCCGGCGGGCCCGCTCCTCAGCAAGCCGGCAGCGCCGCGCGCCGTGATGCCGAGGCCCCGGTAGTGGTCCAGGTGACCCGCGATCCGGCGGCGCGCGACTCCGCCGGCCAGCAGCCGGCGAAGACGGAGCGCCAACCGGAAACGGCCGCACCGCCCGCCCGCGAAACGACCGTCCAGCCGCCGCAGCCTGAGCGCCAGCCCGTCGCCGCCACTCCCGCCGCCCCGGTCGCGAACCGCCCGGCGACCGCCGAAACCCCGGTGGAGGCAGCCAAGACGGACGGGGCCGCGACGGACGGGGCCGGGTTCGCCGCGACGGCGTCGGGTGACCCGGCCGGAGGCGACCCGATGTCCGAAGACGCGGACCGGGGCGACAGCCACGGCAGCCGTCAGGCGGCGCGCCAGGTCGACCGTCACGACCGGGCCGCCCAGCAGCCGGCCGGCGACGCTCCCGACGCCGAGGCCGCCCTTCGCGCCGACGCCGAGACCGCGGAGTCCGTGACGGCCCGCCCGGCCGCCGGGCCGGTCGGTGGTCCCGCGGCGGCCACGGCCGATGGCGGGCCTGCGGTCGTGGAGCGCGGCGCCAGGGAAGCCGGCAGCTTCGAGGATGCCCTGGCCGCGGCCGGCAGCGGCAATGCAGCGCCGGTGGAACCGGAAGCCGATCCCGCCCTGGCGGTCCAGGCCTCCGCTCCCGGCCTGGCCGACACCGAGGCGGTGGACCGCACCACCCCCGGCCATGCCCGGAGCCCGATGCCCCATACGCCGGCCGAGCAGGTCTCGGTCCAGATCGGCAAGGCGGCGGCCGGCCGGATCGACCAGATGGTGATCAACCTGAAGCCGGTCGAGCTGGGCAACGTCGAGGTCAAGCTGGACTTCGGGGCCGACGGCCGGGTGCAGGCCTCGATCCGGGCAGAACGTCCGGAGACCCTGGAGATGCTGCAGAAGGACCAGCGCACGCTGGAGCGCGCCCTGGCCGACGCCGGGCTGCGGACCGACGCGGGCAGCCTGACCTTCGACCTGAAGGGACAGGGTGGCAACCAGCGCCAGTTCGCCGGCTACACCCAGCCGGCCGACCGCCGGGGCAGGAACTTCGGCGGGATCGAGGAAGACCTCAGCTTGGCGGCCGCCACCCCGGCCCAGTACAAACCCGGCGGCGCCAGCCGCAGCCGTCTCGACATCCGCATCTGAGCGCGAGCAGGAGAACGACCATGACGACGATCAACGGCACCGCCCAGACCGCGGCCCAGACGACTGCCGCGGCCACCACGAAGACCGAGGCGTCCCGCGCCAAGCTGACCCAGGACTATGACAGCTTCCTCAAGCTGCTGACCACCCAGATGCAGAACCAGGACCCGCTGTCGCCGATGGAATCGACCGAGTTCACCAACCAGCTGGTGCAGTTCAGCCAGGTCGAGCAGCAGATCAGCCAGAACGACAAGCTGGAGAAGCTGCTGACCATGCAGACCAACAACCAGACCCAGGCGTCGCTCGGGTTCATCGGTCTTGACGTCGAGGCCAGCGGCAACGCCTTCACGTTCGACGGGAGCACGGCCAGGATGTCGTACACCTTGCCGGAGACATCGACCTCCACGGCGATCCAGATCAAGAACGAGAAGGGTGTCGTCGTACGGACCCTCGACGGGTCGCGCTCCGCCAGCCGCCAGGAACTCACCTGGGACGGCAAGAGGAACGACGGGTCCGCGGCGCCGGCCGGCAACTACACCCTCTCGGTGGTGGCGCCCAACGCGGACGGCAAGCTGCTTACCGCCAAGACCTCCGTCTATGGCCGCGTCTCCGGCATCGAGTCGGGCAACGGCAACACCACCCTGCTGATGGGCAACGTGCCGATCAGGATGGAGGACGTCGTTTCCGCCCGCCAGCCGACCGCCGCGGCCGCCTGACCCACCGCCTGTCCAGCCCTTCGCCCGTCCCATTCCCTTCCGGCCTCCGCCCAGGCGTAGCAGGCCGCAGCAAAGACCAAGGAGAGTATCATGAGCCTGTTCGGATCCCTCTTCACCGGCGTTTCCGCCCTGAGCGCGCAGAGCCAGTCGATGAGCATGATCGCCAACAACATCTCCAACGTGAACACCGTCGGCTACAAGCGGAACGAGGCTGCCTTCTCCAGCCTGGTCACCCAGGCCAGCCGCAGCACCACCTACTCGCCCGGCGGCGTGCGCGCCTCGACCGAGCAGACGGTCAACCAGCAGGGCATCCTCCAGCAGAGCGCCTCGTCCACCGACGTCGCGATCTCCGGCTCCGGCTTCTTCGTGGTCCAGGCGAAACCCAACGGCAGCAGCACCCAGGAGACGCTCTATACCCGCGCCGGCTCCTTCTCGGAGGACGAGAACGGCTACCTGCGGAACAGCAACGGCTTCTACCTGATGGGCTGGGAGATCGGCGACGACGGCGAACTGGTGAACGCGACAGCCGACGTGGCCAGCCTCACCCCGGTCAGCGTCGGCTTCGAGTCCGGCCGGACCAAGCAGACCACCCGGGCGGACGTGGTACTGAACCTCGACGCGCGCCAGAACACCGCACTGACCGGCCCGCACTTCAGCCGCAGCATGACCGTCTACGACTCGCTCGGCCAGGCCCAGCAGCTGGCGCTCGACTTCACGGCGACCACCACCGCCAACACCTGGACCCTCGACATCAGCGACCCGGCCGGCGGTAACCTGGCGACGCCGACCACGTCCATGACCCTGGTGTTCGGCACCAACGGCAAGATCGACCGGGTAGCGACCCAGGCGGCCAACCCGACCGACATGGTGCTCGACCCGGCCGGCAGCCCGACCGGCAACCTGCAACTGAACCTGACGGACATCGACTGGGCCAACAACTCCGACGCCACCCAGGACATCACGATCGACATCACGGGCTTCACCCAGTCCGCGTCGGACTATAGCGTCGGCACGATCAACCAGGACGGCGCCGAACTCGGCCTGCGGACCGGCATCTCGATCGACGCCGACGGCAACGTGGTCGCCAGCTTCAGCAACGGCCTCACCCAGAACTTGGCCCGGGTGCCGGTCGCCACCTTCACGAACCCCAACGGCCTGCAGGAGCGCAGCGGCAACGTCTATATCCAGACCAGCCAGAGCGGTGCCTACAACCTGCGCGAGGCCGGCACCGCCGGAGCCGGCAAAATCGCGACATCCTCCCTGGAAGCCTCCAACGTGGACCTGGCCGACGAGTTCTCGCGCATGATCGTGACCCAGCGGGCCTACTCGGCCGGCACCAAGATCATCAGCACGGCCGATCAGATGCTGACCGAACTGCTCCAGCTCCGGTAAGGTCTGAGCGATCGTTAATATTTCGTTAAGGTTGAAGTAGACCGGGCGCCATTCGGCGCCCGGTCGAATTCAGGCACCTAACTGCTGTGTCCGCGTGCGTGAAATGCTACTGTGCTCGCCGACCGACCACTTCCATACGGGTATCCGCAGTGTCGTTGAAGATTCGCCTGGCGCCGGAAGAACGCATTGTCGTCAACGGCGCCCTGATCCAGGCCGATGGCCGCTGCACTCTGATCTTCCTGAACAACGTCTCGTTCTTGACGGAAAAGCACATCATGCCGCCGCAAGCCGCGTCGACCCCGGCGCGGCGTATATATTTCATGATCCAGAATTCATACATGGCGACCGACCAGGAACGGCCGCCGCTGCTCGAAACCCTGGAAGGCTTCGTCGACGATTTCCACGAGGCGACGACGATCCCGGCGATCAAGGAAACACTGGAGTCTATACGGTCCCTGGTAGAACGGGGCGAATACTACCAGGCCCTTAAGCTGGCCGACGCCGTGATGAAGCACGAGGACCGCTTCCTCGACCAGCCGAGCTGGCAGGACGCCAGGCGGGCCTGAAGCGGCGTGGCGCTACACCGGCAACGGCTCCACGGGCCCGTGGCGGAAGGGGATCCAGTCCTTCTCCTCCGGCCGCCAGCGCAGGCCGTAAGGCGATTTCAGGAAAATCCGGCTCGGCGGGTCGCCGCCTTCGCGGAGCGTCCGCTCCACATCCACCTGGTCGGAACCGCTGAAGAAGCCGGTCCAGTATTCCGCCGGCGCGGGATCGTCGCCGAGGGTCCCGGCAACTTCCCGGGCGGCTTCGCTCAGCTGCCAAGCCTGCTCGACCTGTTCGTAGCTCATGCTGCTTCCTTCGGATCAGTCCAGCATGGAGAAGATGACGCGCCCGGCCGCGAGGGTCAAGCGGGCCGCGACGGTGCCGCCCCCGCCGGCACGACCATGACGCGCATCCCAGCCCCTGCGCAACCCCGACCGGGACGGTGACGGCCATGATCGAACAGCTTGCGGCAGTGGCCCGCTGGCACCAGGCCAACGGAAGGCCCGACGAGGCCGAGGCGCTCTATCGGCGCGCCCTTGTCCTCGACGGGTCGGCGGCATCCCTCCACCGCGCCCTGGGCACCGCGCTGGAGGACCAGGGACGCGTCGAGGAGGCGGCGAATTGCTACCGCCGAGCTCTCGTCCTGGCGCCCGGCGACGCCGACGGCTGGTGCGACCTCGGCATGGCGTTGCGGCGCCTCGCGCGGACGGAGGAGGCGCTGGGCGCCTACCGGCGCGCAACCGTCCTGGAGCCCGGCTTCGTGGAAGCCTGGTTCAACCTGGGCAATGCCCTGACCGGCCTTGGCCGCTTCGAGGAGGCGATCCGGGCCTATCGCCAGGCCCTTGCCCTGCGGGCGGGCGATCCCGAGACCTGGTGCAATCTGGGCAACGCGCTGCACGAGTGCGGCCGGATCGCCGAAGCCGCCGCGGCGGCGGGAACGGCCCTGGCGTTTCGTCCCGACCACGCGCCGGCCCTGGTCAACCTGGGCAATGCGCTGATCGAGCAGGGCCGGTTCCTGGAAGCACTGGCGCAGTTCCGCCGGGCGGCCAGTATCCGGCCGGCCGATCCGGCCGCCTTCGCCGGGGCCGGGGTGGCGCTCCGTCAGCAGGGCCGCACCGAGGAGGCCAGGGCCTCGTTCCGGCAGGCCTGGAAGCTGGGCGGCGACCCCGGGTTGGAGGTCAGGATGGCGCTGGTTCTCCCGATCATCCCGGAGTCGGAGGCGCATATCCGGGAGGTCCGCGAGCGGCTGGCGGACGGGGTGGCGCGGCTGGCCGAACGCGGCATCCGGCTGCACGACCCGCTCGCCCAGGTCGGCCAGACCTGCTTCTACCTGGCCTACCACGCCGCCGACGATCTGCCCCTCCAGCAGGCCGTCGCCGGCCTGTACGAGGCCGCCTGCCCGGACCTGCTCCAGGACCGCGCCGACCCGCCGACCCGCCCCGACGGCCGCACCCATGTCGGCTTCGTCTCCCAGTACTGGCACCAGCACACCATCGCAAAGCTCAACCACGGCCTGATCCGAACCCTCGACCGCGAGCGCTTCCACGTCACCCTGTTCACAACCCCCCACGCCGGCGACGCCATGCGCCAGGCCCTGGTCCGCGCCGCCGACACGACCGTCGAGCTGCCTCTCGACCTCAAGGCCGCCCGCGACGCCGTCGCCGCCCAACGCCTCGACGTGCTGTACTACGCCGACATCGGCATGTCGGCCCTGACCTACTTCCTCGCCTTCGCCAGGCTCGCCCCGCTGCAGTGCCTGACCTGGGGCCACCCCGACACGACCGGCATCAAGAACCTCGACCGCTTCCTGTCGTGCGGCGCCATGGAGCCGGACGGCGCCGAGCGCCACTACTCCGAGCGCCTGCTCCGCCTGCCCGGAACCACCCTGCACTACGCCCGGCCCCGCCTGCCGCCCCGGCTCAAGCCGCGCTCGGCCTTCGGCCTGCCCGACGACGCCCGCCTCTATGTTTGCCCGCAGAGCCTGTTCAAGGTCCATCCCGACTTCGACCGAGCCCTGGTCGACCTGCTGCGGCGCGACCCGCAAGGGCTGGTGGTGCTGCTCTCGGGGCGCGACCGCAACCTGGACGGCCTGCTGCGCCGCAGGCTCGCCGCCGCCGGCCCCGACGTGGCGGCCCGCTTCCGCTTCCTGCGCCAGATGCCGCTGCCCGACTTCCTCGGCCTGGTGGCGTGCAGCGACGTCATGCTCGACCCGTTCCACTACAGCGGCGGCAACACCAGCCTGGAGGCCTTCGCGCTGGGCACCCCGATCGTGACCTGGCCCGGCGCCTTCATGCGCGGCCGCCACACCTACGGCT
This sequence comes from Skermanella pratensis, assembly GCF_008843145.1. GTDB lineage: Bacteria > Pseudomonadota > Alphaproteobacteria > Azospirillales > Azospirillaceae > Skermanella > Skermanella pratensis. Next base: position 4,919,545 of record NZ_CP030265.1, read on the forward strand.
TCTACCGCCTGATGGGCCTGGACGACTGCGTCGCCCGCGACCACGCACACTATGTCGAACTCGCCCTCGACCTCGCCCGCGAGCCCGACCGCAGGGCCCATGTCATCCGCCGCGTCCTCGACCGCGTCCCCGTCCTGTTCGACGACACCGAAAGCGTCCGAGCCATCGAAAACGAAATCCTCCAGACCCGCTGAGCCTTTCGCCAGCTCAAAAGGCCGGAAGAGGGTTGCCCCTCTTCCGGCCCCATGACGCTGCATTCCGGGACTGGAGGGTCAGGCCGTCTTCTGGGCGACGAAGATCATGCCGAACACCGGCCGGCCGCCGCTGTTGCGAAGCTGCTCGCGCGCGACCGACAGCACCTTGAAACCGGTATCGGCCAATGCTTTCTGGACATAGGTCCGGCGGTGGGCGAACCGGCCGGCGGCCGAGACCTCGAAATCCGCCAGGAACGACTCCTCCACCGAGAAGGCGAAGAGACCGTCGGCCTCGACGACGGCCGCCACCTTGGCGAAGAACTCCTCCAGGCGGCCGATATAGCCGCACACGTCGGCGGCAGCGGCGACGGAATAGGTTCGGTCGATCTCGCCCAGCGTGACCTGGAGGTCGGCAGCCTCGAGCTGGTCGTAGATCTCCTTCTCCAGAGCCAGCTTCAGCATGTTGCGCGAGATATCGACGCCCTTCTGGAAGTCGGCGATATCACGCAGCATGACGCCGGTCAGGCCGGTACCGCAGCCGAGGTCCAGCACGGAGGCGAAGCGGGTCCTGCCGGGGACCGCCTTCAGCAGGTAGCGCCGGATCAGCCCGGGAACGCGGTACCGCAGTTTCTCGATGACATCCCGTTCGTAGTAGCTGGCGTACTCGTCGAACAGCCCTTCCACGAAGTTCGCCGGGATCGAGTCCATATCCTCGTCCCGCAGCAGGGAAAGCATGTGCTTCGACTTCCAGTTCGTCGGATCGAGCTCGACCGCCCGCTGGAACGCGGCGAGAGCTTCGGCGTTGCGGCCGGGAATCCGGTGCAGCGCGTTGCCCAGGTTGTGAAACAGCTCGGGGGCCTCGACGATCGCCAGCGTCCGCCGGCAAGCCTCGACGCTGCGGCCATATTCCTTGAGCGAATTCAATGCGCTGGACAGGTTCACAGCGGCGTCCAGCATGTCCGGGTGAACCGCCAGGACGGCTTCCAACAGTTCCACCGCGGCAAGGTGCTCGCCCTGCCCCATCATCGCGAGGCCCAGGTTGATATAAAGCTGCGGATGTTGCTCCGGTTCGGAATTGTTGATCGCCTTGACATGGAAGACGACCGCCTCGTCGAACATCTTCATCTGCTGGAGATGGACCGCGAGGCTGTTCAACAGTTCCCAGTCACGCGGCCGGGCCATCACGGCGGTAGCCAGATCCTGGATGCCGTCGCTCAGTTCCCCCTGCCGGGCCCGGCAGGTGCCGCGCAACGCCAGCAGGTCGGCATCCTCGGGCTGATCGACCAGCGCGGCGTCAACCGCGGAGCGCGCGCCTTCCAGGTCGCCGCGCGTCAGCAGGATCGCGGCGCGCTGCTTGAGGTCCGACAACTTGGCAGCGTCGGCCGGCATTTCCATGGTCATTTCAGCAGACATTCATCTTCTCCAGATCCCGGCGCTCGGCCGGTGTTGCGGCGGACACCGCCGGCGCGGGGGAAAGCCGCCGCCAGGGCTGGGGTGTCCGGCATCTCACGCAAAGAGGTTCAGGACGTATTTGTTGGCCCCGGTCGCCGAGGAGCCGTCGTCGGATGCCATCAGGAAACGCTGGGCCAGCTTGTCGACGAATTTTCCGTCCTTCAGATCGGACAGCTTCAGCCGCTTCTCGATCGCCGCAGCCTGTGCTTCCACCGACTGGTTGGCGAGTTGCAGCGGAAGACCGAGCGCTGTGGTCACCACATGGCGCATCCGCTGGTCACCGAGAATCTCATACGTATTTTTGACGGACGAGGCATTCTCCTTGAAGTACAAGGCCAGTGGAACCGCTGAGTTCTGCGAGGCCAGGCCGGCGTCGTACTTGTTCTTGACGTACAGCTCGGCCAGATCCGCCTTGGTGCTCTCCCGCTGGATCGTGCCGAGACCGTTCTCGCCCAGCTTGAGAAGGCTGGCCGCCGTCTTGAAGCGCTTGTCGACCAGCTTGTTCATCAGGGCGTCGGGGTCGTCGGCTTTCTGCGTCAGGACCTTTTTGATCAGGCCCATCTTGCCGGTTTCCTTGCCCAGGTCGACCGCGTCCAGCACGAACTGGATCATCCGCCTGTCCTTGAACAGGTCGTCGACGGATTTCACGCTCTGGATGTTCTTGTTGAAGTAATCTACCTCGGCCTTGACGTCTTTCCGGTCCGCCATCTTCTCAAGCGCCGCGTCGCCCTGCTTGAGGGCGAGCTTGTATGCGGCGATCGCCGGCATCTTGGTGAAGACGAGGCTGCTGGACATGGTCGGACTCCGCGGTGTCGTCTGATCTTCTTGGCCGGCTCCCTTATGCCGAGGGGATCTCGGTCGGCAGACCCGCGGCGGCGGCCGTTTCGGGCTGGGCGGCCAGGCCTTCGATCATCTGGGTATTGATGTCGATCAGGAAATCGACATCGAGCGTGCCGGTGATGTTCTGGTCGATCTCCCGGATCACCGCCTGTCCGATCGAGATGATCTGGGCGCGGAGCGGTGCCGGCAGACGGTTCTGGTCGTCCTGCAGCAGCTTGACGATGGTCATCCAGAGAAGCTTGTCGTCCGAGGCGGCGCGGACCAAGTCCATGCCGTTGGGATTCGCCTTGCCCTGGATCAGGCCAAAGGTGACTCGCTTGAAGAGATTGGCCTCTTGCGAGCGATAATCGGTCTTCATCATCGCCGCTTGCTTGTAGGCATTGATCTTCGAGTTCATTGCCACTTCCGTTCAGAACTGCAATTTTCTGATGATTTGGGAGGGAGGGAACCGCCGGAAGGGCCTTGAGGCCGTCGTGCCCCCTCCGGGACGGCGCCCGGAGAGGGTTGGACGCGGGCGCGGCCTTAACGGAACAGGCCCAGCAGCGACTGCGGCGACTGGTTGGCGATCGACAGCGCCTGGCTGGACAGCTGCTGCTTCACCTGCAGGGACTGCAACCGCGCGCTTTCCTTCGCCAGGTCGGCGTCGACGATGGCGCCCAGGCCGGTGTTGGTCGCGTCGGCGATCGCATTGTTGAACCCGATCTGGTTCGTGATGCGGCGGCTGTCGGCGGCCAGCTGGTTCATGGCGCGGCCAAGGTTGCTTTCCGCGTTGGCGAGAGCGCCGGTCGTCGCGATCAGCGTGGCGGCGGCCGAGTAGTCCGATGCGGCGGAAAGCTGGGAATAGACGGCGGTCGCCAGGTTCTGCGCCGTCACCGTGATGTTGCCGCCGTCGATGTTGGAGATGATCGACTGGTTGGTTCCGGTATTGATCAGGGTGATGTTGTTGTACTTGGCGTCCTTGATGAAATTGTCGATGTCGTTCTTCAGCGTGTTGTACTGGTTCTCGTAGTTCGTGCGGTCCGCACCGGTCAGCGCCTGGTCGGCAAGCTTGGTGAGGACGACGCGAACGTCCTGAAGCGACTTGGAGATGTTTTCGCCGGCCTTGACGGCGACGTCGATCATGCCCTTGCCGACCGCGAGACGCTCGTTCACCGCGCCGATCGCCTTGACGTCGCTGCGGATGCCTTCCGCGACGGCATAGGACGCGCCGTCGTCATAGGCGTCGGCCACGTTCAGGCCGGTGCTGATGCGCTTCTGGGTGGTCGACAGCGAGTCGCTGACGTTGTTCAGGTTTTTCAGGGCGATCATCGCCCCGATGTTGGTGTTAACCGAGTTGGCCACCGGTGCCTCCATTTTGGATAGATTGCGGTCTTCTTCCGCGACTCGATGGTAAGCTCAGATCGTAAAAAGAGTCTTAATTGCCAGATTCCCGGAAGGGGCATCCGCATCTTCAGTTGTATGCGGCACGCCAGGAGATCCGCGGTTCTCCGCGCTGCCGGGCACGGGCGCGCCGGAGGCTACGGGCGTCTTCTCACGGGAAAAGGGAAAGCAGCGTGTTAAAAAATGTCGCAGGGTTGTGATACGCCCGGCACCGCTCGCCCGCCGCAGGCCCGAGCGCTTGCAGATCCTGCCAGGCATCGGCCAGGCGGACGAGGGCCTCCTCGACCGAGTCCACGGTGAAATCGACGGCGCGCACGGGCGTGTGTCCGAGGCGGGCCGACTCCAGATCCATCCAGGAGCCGGACGTGATTAGCACCGGCTTGCCGGTCCCGATCGCCTCCAGATAGACGTGGGACGTGCGCACGTCGTAGATGTCGGGCTGGTAGGGAACCAGCACCGCGTCGGCGCTCGACAGCAATCCCAGATAATCCGCCTCGGACAGGTTCCGGTCGACGAAATCGACTTCCGGGAGGTCGTGGCGCCACTCGCCCAGCAACGGGCCGAGCAGTTCCGGCCGGCCGCACTGGATCGTGAAGTCGATGCCGGCGAGGGCGGCGGGGCGGCGGCGCAGCGACTCGACGATCAGGTGGATGCCCTTTTCCTCCCGCGCCTCGCCCAGATACACGAAGTGGGGTTTCGAGGATCTTCCGCCCCGGACGGTCACGGCGGGATATCGGATCGGGATCGGCAGGCTCGGCATCTCGAAGCCGGCGAGCTTGCTGTAGAACCGGGCCAGACCGGCGTTGTCGCACGCCATCATCACGCGCTCCGACGGGAACTCGGTCCAGAGCGAGACCGCGTAGCGCTCCAGCGCCACCGCGATCTCGTGATACGGGCGCGCCAGGTGGAACCAGGGCGGGAAACGCAGGACCATGCACACGCGAGGCTTCGGGTCCGGCAGGCTGCGGTACCACAGATAGAGGCCGACCATCTCGCTGCCCAACACCGTGTGCATGACCACGATGTCGTCGGCCTCGAAATCGGCCGGCACGCCATCGCACAGGTTGCGGCAGAAACTGGTGTTCTTGGTCGACCAGTTCTGGATCGGCGCCAGTTCCGGCAGGCCGGCGATCTTGGCATAGGAGTGCAGGTCGAAGATCAGGCGGGCGTCGAACTGGTCCTCGATCGCCGGATCCATTCCCTTGAACCCGTAGAACACCGACTCCACGCCATGGGCGGCCGCCTGCTCCCGCAACACGAGATCCAGGTGGTAGTGGTGACCGGCCGTGCTGTCCAGGCCGGGATCGAGGACGACGAGCTTCATCAGGCTTCCCGCGTGAGGTCGACGCGGCTGGTTAGCACCGGGATGATTGACGAGTCGTGAAGGCTCCTCCCGCGCCGGACGGCGTTGCCGGGGCGGTCGTTACAGGAAGTCGATCAGGTTCACCTGCCGCAGGGTCGATGTCACCTTGTAGGATGCCTGAAGCTGGGTCTGGATCAGCTGCAGCTTGGTGATCGCCTCGGCCATGTCGACGTCCTCCACGTCGCCCAGGTTCGTCCTGGCCGTCTGCGCGGTCACGTCGTGCTGGTTGTCGATCGCCTCCATCCGCTTGTAGGTGGAGCCCAGGATGCCGACATGGTTGTCGAGACTCTTGGCGGCGCTGTCCAGCGCGTTGCGCGTGGTGTCCAGCATGGTGGTGTAGTCGGTGAAGGAGCCGGGATTGGCCGTGTCGTAGGTCAGGGTCGCGGCGGTCGCCAGGCTGCGCAGGATCTCGCGGAACGGTCCGGGATCGCCGGCGGGCAGGGCCGGGCTTTCCGGCCCGATGGCGCGGACCTGGTAGCTCAGGTCGAGGTTGCGGTCGACCCGGGCGCGCAGCGGCGACGGATCAGGCGCCTGCAGGGCCGCCGAGAAATAGGTGTCGTCGGTCGCGATCGCCGTGGTCGCCGTCAGGGTCGCCGCGGCGCCGTTGGCCGCGAAGGCGGTGACCTCGGTCTCCACGTCGGTGAAGAACTGGGCGGCATTGGGGAACGGCGGATTGTCGATGTCGCTGCCGGCGAAGATGTAGCGCCCCTCCACCTGGGTGCTGAGAAGCTGCACGACCTCGTCGTAGCCCCGCCGCGCGATGTCCTGGACCACGGCCTGGTTGGGCGGAGGGTTGCCGGTCAGCTTGGTCAGCTGCTCGCGCACGTCGCGCGCCACGTTCTTGATGCGGTCCATGGTCTCGACCGCGCTGGAGACCCGCAGCTTCGCGGAGGCGATGTTCTTCTGGTAGGTGTCCAGCTCGGTCACCTGGCCACGCAGGTCGATCGACTGGCGCGCGTCGGCGCCCAGCCCGCCGTAGACGGGTGTCTTCTTGCCGCTCGACACCTGCGCGGAGGTCTCGGTCAGGCGCTGCTGGATGGCCAGGTTCTGGGTTTGCAGCCGCAGGAACTGTCCGTTGGTCGAGATCGAGGTCATGGCCGGACTCCCTGGTCGGATCAGCGCAGGATCGAGATGAGGTCGTTGAACAGCTGCCGGTTGGTCGAGACGACCTGGGCGGAGCTGGAATAGGAACGCTGCAGCTGGATCAGGAGCGATACTTCCTGGTCCAGGTTAACGCCGGATTGATCGGACAGCTTGGTCCTCAGATGGTCGCGCAACGTCGTGGCGGGTTCCAGCTGGGCGGTGGTGCTGGCCCGCAGGTTCGTCTGGTGGCTGACCAGTTCGGTGGCGAAGGAGGCCAGCGTCGTTCTGCCGGGCAGCACGGTGCTCCGATCGGCGTTGGGTCCGAGGCCGGTGGTCTGGAAAGTCTGGTCGCCGCCCAGCACGCCGTCGACGATCATGCGCAGCAGGTTGCTGTTCGCCGGGGCGGTGCCCGGGACGATCGGCGACCCGTCGCGCAGCAGGCTCGGCGTGTCGATGACGTCCTGGGCCACCCGGATCTGGTTGGCGAAGCCGACCGACGAGGTTGGTGGCGTGGCGAGGGGGTCGTCGACCGGAACCACCCCCGTGCTGTCGGTGAACAGGAGAAGCCCGGCGCCCTCGAACGCCTCGCCCATGGTCTGGGCGAGTTCGTCGAGCTGGGCCTGGAACCGCGGCAAGGTCTGGTCGCGCAGCTGGAGCAACCCGCCAAGGTTGCCGCCCTGCGCCAGCCGGGCGGTGACGTCGGTACCGGTCGCGGGGTCGCCCAGGCGGATCGGGTCGATGGCGCCGGGATATGCCGCCTGCGGGTTGATCGAGACCTGGGAGATGGACAGGGGCTGGTAGCCGGCCTCCAGATAGGGCTGGCCGAACCGGTCGAGGATCGAAACCGTGCCGTCGCCCCGGCGCATCACGTTGACCTCGATCTGCTCCGAGATCTTCCGCAGCGCCTCGTCCCGCTGGTCCTCCAGGTCGGGCTGGGGCTGGCCCGTCGCAGTCAGGGAGCGGATCTGCCGGTTGAGGTCGTCGACCCGCTGGAACTGGTTGTTCAGGCCGGTCAGCGCATCCTCGATGTCGACCTGGACCTGGGTCCGGATGTCGTTGATTCCGTCGGCCACCCGGTTCAGCGTCCGGGCGACGGTGTCGGCCAGCGAGACCACCTGGTTCTGGAGCGGGACGGAGTTCGGCGAATCCATCAGCCGGGTGAAGCCGTCCTTCATCTGGTTGAGCACGTTGCCCAGGGAGCTTTCCGACTCGGGATCGCCGTGCAGGGTCTCGACCTGGCTCAGGTACCGCTCCATCACGCTCAGGTTGGCGACCCGGCTGCCCTGCTTGCGCACTTCGTTCTGAAGCGCCGAGTCGACTTCCCGCTCGACGTTGCCGGTCTGGACGCCGACGCTCTGTCCCTGGATGACCTGGGTGTACTGGGTCTGGATCTTGCGCGTATAGCCGGGAGTGTCGGCATTGGCGATGTTGCGCGAGACGACGTCCAGCCCTTGCTGGACGGTCCGAAGTCCGCTCATCGCCGTGCGCAGGGAAACGTCGAGGCCCATCTGATCCACCATCACCCGCAGTTCCCGCCGGATGCGGAACCTGTCGCCATCCTCCAAGCAAACTCCGGGCCAGAAGGGAAATTCTTAGAGCGCAAAGGGCGGTCGCGGCGCTGCCGACCGTCCGCGGGGCCGGCGCGGCAGCTGCGCCGGCCTGGACTCCCGGCAAAATCTGCCGGGGCCATGCACGCTTTGCCGGGGGTGCCGAGGCGGGCGGTACAAGGCATATGAAGCTTACGCCAACTCCACTCGACGGCATGATGCGAAAGCAGACGATCGTCGGCTTGGCGCGGACCGACCCGGTCGTGACACAGGTCCGCATGCCGGGCTTCATCGCGGCCATCAAAACCCTGGAGGAGCGAAACGACGCCATCTCCGACCTGATCGAGCGTCATAAGGCGCAACGTGCCCTGCACAGCTCCACAACGTGCCCTGCGCAATTCCACAATGAAGCCGGCATGGCGGTGGAGGCGACGCGGGAGGTCGCGGCGCCTGTCGAGCGGGACGGCGAAGGCCGGGATGTTCCCGGGATCGCGCCGGTGTTACGGTGCGGCGGTCCAAGTCCCCATGGAACGATGCCTCCCAATGCTCGCCGAACTTCTCAAGACCGCCCAGCACCATCACGAAGCGGGGCGCCTGGCCGAGGCGGCACGGGCGTGCCGGCAGGCGCTGGGCCTTGCCCCCCCGGCCGGCCCCCTGCTGGTGATCGGCCAGGTCGGCGCGCAGGCCGGCGACTGGGACCTGGCGGCCGACGCCTTCGGCGCCCTGCTGGCGATGCGTCCCGACGATCCGGACATCCTGCTGGAATACGGGATCGCCCGGCGGCACCAGGGACGGCCCGACGCCGCGGCCGAAGCCTACCGGCGCGCGATCGGCCTTGACCCGGGAATGATCGAGGCCTGGCTCAACCTGGGTCACGCGCTTCTGGAGCAGGGGAACCCCGCCGAAGCCGCCGAGGCATTCGGCACCGCCGCAGCGCTTGACCCGGACAGGCCCCCGGTCCATGCGAATCTCGGCATGGCGCTGCTGGCCGCCGGCGATCCCGCCGGGGCGGAGGCCGCGTTCCGCGATTCCCTGGCGCGCGATCCGTCCGGCATGCCGGCGCTCGCCGGGCTGGGCACCGCCCTGGTCCGGCTGGGCCGCCTGTCCGACGCGGCCGAGGTCCATCGGCATGCCCTGGCCATCGACCCTTCGCTCGCTTCCGCGTGGCACGACCTGGCCATGGTCCTGACCGCGCGCGAACTGCCGGAACAGGCGGCGCCCGCCGCCCGCCGCGCGGCCCTGTGCGACCCGGCCGACCCGGCTGCCCCGCTGACGCTCGGCAACATCCTGCTTGTCCTGGACCGGCTGGACAGGGCTGAGGCGGCATACCGGCGCGCCGCGTCGCTGCGCCCCGACGAAAGCGACGCCTGGAACAACCTGGGCTTCTGCCTGAACCGCCTGGGCCGGCACGGCGACGCCCGCGAGGCCCTGGCCCGGGCCGCGACCCTGGATCCCGGCTTCGCGGCCGCCTGGTGCAACCTGGGGGCCGCCCTCGCCGGCCTCGGCCGCCATGGCGAGGCCGTCGCGATGTGGCGGCGCACACTCAGGCTACGGCCCGACCATCCGGAGGCGCTGATCAGCCTGGCGAACGCCTTCCTGCGCGACAACCGGCTCGGCAACGCCGCCGCGATCCTGGGCCACGCCCTGGCCGTGATGCCGGACTTCCCGCGCGCCCAGACGATGCTCGGCAACATGCTGCTGGACCAGGGTCATCTCGACCGCGCCCGGACAGCCTTCCGCCAAGCCCGCCGCTTGTGCGGCGACCCTGGGCTGGAGGTGAAGGAAGCGCTGGTTCTCCCGATCATCCCGGAGTCGGAGGCGCATATCCGGGAGGTCCGCGAGCGGCTGGCGGACGGGGTGGCGCGGCTGGCCGAACGCGGCATCCGGCTGCACGACCCGCTCGCCCAGGTCGGCCAGACCTGCTTCTACCTGGCCTACCACGCCGCCGACGATCTGCCCCTCCAGCAGGCCGTCGCCGGCCTGTACGAGGCCGCCTGCCCGGACCTGCTCCAGGACCGCGCCGACCCGCCGACCCGCCCCGACGGCCGCACCCATGTCGGCTTCGTCTCCCAGTACTGGCACCAGCACACCATCGCAAAGCTCAACCACGGCCTGATCCGAACCCTCGACCGCGAGCGCTTCCACGTCACCCTGTTCACAACCCCCCACGCCGGCGACGCCATGCGCCAGGCCCTGGTCCGCGCCGCCGACACGACCGTCGAGCTGCCTCTCGACCTCAAGGCCGCCCGCGACGCCGTCGCCGCCCAACGCCTCGACGTGCTGTACTACGCCGACATCGGCATGTCGGCCCTGACCTACTTCCTCGCCTTCGCCAGGCTCGCCCCGCTGCAGTGCCTGACCTGGGGCCACCCCGACACGACCGGCATCCGCAACCTCGACCGCTTCCTGTCGTGCGACGCCATGGAGCCGGACGGCGCCGAGCGCCACTACTCCGAGCGCCTGCTCCGCCTGCCCGGAACCACCCTGCACTACGCCCGGCCCCGCCTGCCGCCCCGGCTCAAGCCGCGCTCGGCCTTCGGCCTGCCCGACGACGCCCGCCTCTATGTCTGCCCGCAGAGCCTGTTCAAGGTCCATCCCGACTTCGACCGAGCCCTGGTCGACCTGCTGCGGCGCGACCCGCAAGGGCTGGTGGTGCTGCTCTCGGGGCGCGACCGCAACCTGGACGGCCTGCTGCGCCGCAGGCTCGCCGCCGCCGGTCCCGACGTGGCGGCCCGCTTCCGCTTCCTGCGCCAGATGCCGCTGCCCGACTTCCTCGGCCTGGTGGCGTGCAGCGACGTCATGCTCGACCCGTTCCACTACAGCGGCGGCAACACCAGCCTGGAGGCCTTCGCGCTGGGCACCCCGATCGTGACCTGGCCCGGCGCCTTCATGCGCGGCCGCCACACCTACGGCTTCTACCGCCTGATGGGCCTGGACGACTGCGTCGCCCGCGACCACGCACACTATGTCGAACTCGCCCTCGACCTCGCCCGCGAGCCCGACCGCAGGACACACGTCATCCGCCGCGTCCTCGACCGCGTCCCCGTCCTGTTCGACGACACCGAAAGCGTCCGAGCCATCGAAAACGCCATCCTCCGGGCCTAATGGAATCGGGCGAAACCCGAACGTCCGCGAAGCAAACATCTTCGGCTGCCCATGAGCGTTCGCGCGCCGCCTTGCGCCCGGTCCGCAGCGACCCGGCTTTTTCTCAAAAGTGTTACATCTTGAAGTGTAACTCTTTCTTGCAAGCTACTTTGAAGACAGACATAATCCCGGCCATCAACACCGGGCGGGGCAAGCTTTGATGGCCACCCGCGATGTCCAGCAACGACTGCAAGCCAGCAACGACTGCAAGAGGGTGGCACGACAATGACCGAAACGATCGAACTGATTGCTCTCCCGCTCCAGCCCGGCGGCACCGTCATCGTCAAGGGCGTTCCGATCCATATGCAGGCCGACGGCACCGTCATGGTCCCCAAGGACACCCCGACCCTGACCCGCGAGCAGTTGATCCTGGACGAGAAGGACGCCGACACGGCGACCAAGCGCATCTATTACGCGCTTCAGCTGATGACCCTGGACAGCGCCTCCGCCGCCACCTACCACGGCAAGCTGATTTCGCTGCTCGACGACCGGGCGGAAGCGACCGAGCTCCAGCCGGTGCTGCGCAGCCTGGCGATCATTTCGGAACTGAGCCGGAAGGGCGAGTACCTCGCCGCGCTGGAAGTCTGCCGTCACCTGATCCAGTTCGACGACGCGCTGGTCCGCGAGTTCCCGGCCGGCTGATGCCCGGCGCCATGGCAAGTCCGGGCTTCACCGGTTAGAGCATGTCCGATGAGCATTCGGCGGCCCGCGCGTCCAGGGCCGCCTCTTCCGCCGATCCGGTCGCGGCCCAGTACCCTTCAACTCCTTCCGGCCCGGCCTCAGCCCTGAATGCCGAGCTGCTTGCCGGAGCCGAGCGGTCCCTTCTGGCCGGAAACCTCGTGATGGCGGGCTGGCTTTGCGAGGAGGTCCGGCAGGTCGAGCCGGACTCCCCGGGCGCCTCGCACATCCTCGGGCTGATCGCCGAGCAGGAGGGGCAACTCCGCGAGGCGTCCCGGCTCTTTCGCCAGGCGCTGGCATCCGATCCCGGCTTCAGCGCCGCCTGGCTGAGCCTCGCCTCGCTGCACCGGTCGAGCGGCAATCGGGAAGCGGCGCTGCTGTGCTGCCGCAGCGCGCTCCTGATCGACCCGGCCGACCGCGACGGCTGGTACAACCTGGGCAACGCGCTGTTCGACGGCGGCTGCGCCTCGGCCGCCGCCGAAGCCTATGGCCGCGCCCTGCGGATCGACCGCCACCACGACTCCGCCTGGCACAACCTGGGCATCGCCCTTCATCTGGCCGGCCGTCCCGAGGCCGCCCTGGCGGCCTTGCGCAATGCCGCCGCCTACCGGCCGGACAATCCGTCGACCTTCCACCAGATCGGGGTGGTCCGGTTCCGCGCCGGCGACCTGGACGACGCCCTCCGGGCGGTGGGGCGGCAGGCTCGGCTCGATCCGGCACACCTGGACGGCAGCCTGATCCGGCTCCTGGCGATCGCGTTGCGCGACGCCGGGCGGACGGGCGATGCGATCCCGATCACCGCGCTGGCGGTATCGCACCAGCCGGAGGACGTCGACCTGAGGCACTGCCTCGGGATGCTCCACTTGGCCGATCGCGACCTGTCGGCGGCCGAGGCGATCTTCCGCGCCACCCTGTGCCACGGCCCGGCCGATCCTTTCGCGCTGAATTCGTACGGCGTGATGCTGAACGGCATGGGCAGGTCGCGGGAGGGAGCGCGGCTGCTGCGGCGCTCCCTCCTGCTGCAACCCGGAAACGCGGAGATCCACAGCAACCTGCTGCTGACCCTCCAATACGACGGGTCGCTCGGCCCGGCCGACCTGAAACGCCTCCATGCGGAATGGTACCGCCGCCACGCGCCGCCCGGCGGATCGGCCGGCACGCCGCCGGCGCGTCCGGAAACGATCCGCGATCCGGAACGGCGGCTCCGCATCGGCTACGTCTCGGCCGATTTCGGCCAGCACCCGGTGGGCTTCTTCCTCAGCGGGGTGGTCCTGCACCACGACAGGGACTCCTTCGAAGTCCACTGCTATTCGGCGCGCCGGCGGAGCGACGCCCTGACGGCCCGCTTCCGACGCATGGCGGACCACTGGCACGAGATCGGCGACACCGACGGCGTGGAACTGGCCGACCGGATCCGCGGCGACGGCATCGACATCCTGGTGGACCTGTCGGGACACACGGCGAACAACCGGCTGCGCGCCTTCGTCCATCGGCCGGCGCCGGTCCAAGCGACCTGGGCCGGCTATGTCGGAACCACCGGCATCCCGGCGATCGACTACCTGATCTCCGACCCGCGCCAGACGCCGGACGGAATCGACCGCCATTACGCCGAGCGGATCATGCGGCTGCCCGACTGCTATGTCTGCTACGAGCCGCCGCCCTATGCGCCGCCGGTCGGTCCCCTGCCGGCGCTCGAATCCGGCACCGTCACCTTCGGCTGCTTCAACAATCTCGCCAAGCTGGACGAGGCCAGCATCGCCCTCTGGAGCACCCTGCTGCGCGACCGGCCCGACCGGCGGCTGATGCTCCAGACCTTCGCCCTGGACGTCCAGGACGTGCGCGATGCCGTGACGGCGCGGTTCGCCGCCCACGGCGTGGCACCCGGCCAGCTCGAACTGCGGCCGGCGGCCGGCCACGCGGGCCTTCTCCAGTCCTACAACTCGGTCGACATAGCCCTCGACCCGCTGGCCTATTCGGGCGGACTGACCACGCTGGAAGCGCTGTGGATGGGCGTGCCGGTGATCACGCTGCCGGGCGAGCGGTTCTGCACCCGTCACAGCCTGTCCCACCTGACCGCTGCGGGGCTTCCCGGCCTCGTGGCGGAGGATGCGTCGGGATATCTGGCGCGGGCGGAGGGACTGGCCGCCGATCTCGGACGGCTGGCCGAGCTGCGCGGCAGGCTGCGCGACCGGATGGCGGCCTCGCCGCTCTGCGACTCCGCCCATTTCACGCGGACGCTGGAAGCGGCGTTCAGGCGGATGTGGCGGGACCTCTGCCTTAGGCCAAAATGATTAGTTAACCATTTCGGCATAGTCTGGCTACATCTTTCGGCGGCGCTCCGCCGGTTTCGCCAGCGCGGAAATGTTCATGAAGATCCTGGTTACCGGAGCCGCCGGCTTCATCGCGGGCTATGTCGTGGCCGAACTGCTCAAGCACGGGCACCAGATCGTCGGCATCGACAATTTCAGCAAGTACGGTCCCGTCGCCAAGGCCCACGACGGCCACCCCAACTACCGGTTCGTCTTCGGCGACTGCAAGGACGTCGGCCTGATGACGGAATTGGCCGCCGACTGCGACCGGATCATCGCCGGCGCCGCGATGATCGGCGGAATCTCCTACTTCCACCAGTATGCCTACGACCTGCTGGCGGAGAACGAGCGGATCACCGCGTCGACCTTCGACGCCGCCATAGCGGCGCACCGGGCGGGACGGCTCGCCAGGATCGTCGTGCTGAGCTCCAGCATGGTGTTCGAGAGCGCCTCGATCTTCCCGACGCCGGAAAACGAGCTCACCCGCGCTCCTCCCCCCGCCAGCAGTTACGGCTTCCAGAAGCTGGCCGTGGAGTATTTCGCGCGGGCGGCCCACCAGCAATACGGGCTGCCCTTCACGATCGTGCGGCCGTTCAACTGCGTCGGCGTCGGCGAGGGCAAGGCGCTGGGAGACGCCGAGATCATGAGCGGCAATGTCAGGCTCAGCATGTCCCACGTGCTGCCGGACTTGGCGCAGAAGGTGCTGAAGGGGCAGGATCCCCTGCATATCCTGGGGGACGGCGGCCAAGTGCGCTGCTACACCCACGGCACCGACCTTGCCCGCGGCATCCGCCTGTGTGCCGAACGGGACGAAGCGCTCAACGACGACTTCAACCTGTCCACGCCGGAGCCGACCACCGTGCTGGAACTGGCCGCCCTGGTCTGGCGCGAGGTCCATGGCGACCGGCCGTTCCGCCACGTCAGCGACGCCCCCTTCGAATACGACGTGCAGCGCCGCGTCCCCGACACGACGAAGGCCGAGCGGGTGCTGGGATTCGCCGCCACGGTGCCGGTCGCCGACAGCGTGCGCGAAGTGGTCGGCTGGGTCCGCGCGGAACTCGCGGCGGGCCGCCTGTGACAACCCGAACAGCGAATGCGGGAGCCTCGGCGATGGACTACCAGCATGACCGCACGGTCTGCATCATAGGCCTGGGTTATGTCGGGCTGACGCTCGCCATCGTCATGGCGGAAGCCGGCTACACGGTCCGGGGCGTCGAGCTGAACCGCGACTTCACCGACCGGATCGTCACGGGAAAGGCGCACTTCTACGAACCCGGCCTGGACGAGCGGCTCGGCTTCCAGCTCGGCGCCGGGCGACTCCATGTCGGCAACACGCTGCCCGACGATCCCGCCATCTCGCTCTACATCATCACGGTGGGGACGCCGCTGGGGCCGGACGGCAAGGTCCGGCTCGACATGGTCCGGCGGGTCACGCGGGAGATCGCGGCCCAGCTCAAGGACGGTGACGCCGTCGTGCTGCGCTCCACGGTCAAGATCGGCACCACCCGCGACATCGTCATGCCGATCCTGGCCGAAACCGGGCGGGACATAGACATCGCGTTCTGTCCGGAACGGACCCTGGAGGGCCGTGCGCTCTATGAGCTGACCCATCTGCCCCAGATCATCGGCGCCACCTCGGAGCGCGGCTCGATCCGACTCGCCCAGGTCTTCAACGCCCTCACGCCGACGGTGATCCGGGTCCGCGACCCGGAAACCGCCGAGATGATCAAGCTGATCGACAATACCAGCCGGGACGTCGGCTTCGCCTTCGCCAACGAGGTGGCGCGGCTGTGCGGCGCGGCCGGCATCTCGGCCGCCGAGGTGATCACTTTCGGCAAGCTGGGATATGCCCGGACCCAGCTGCCGATGCCCGGCCCGGTCGGAGGTCCCTGCCTGAGCAAGGATTCACACATCCTGGTGGAGAGCATGACGGATCGCGGCGTCATGCCCGAGATCGCGGCCGCCGCGCGCACCATCAACGAACGGCTGATGGTCGAGAGCGCCGGGTACATGGCCGGCCAGGTGCTCCCATGGCACCGGTGCGACGCCCTCAAGGTTACGATCATGGGCCTCGCCTTCAAGGGCCAGCCGGAGACCAACGACCTGCGCGGCAGCACGGCGATACCCTGCTCGCCGAGCTGCGCCGGCTGATGCCGGAGGCGATTTTCTGCGGGTATGATCCGATCGTTTCGGCACAGGATATGATCGCCCTGGGGCTGACCCCGTTGGCGGACCTCGGCGAGGCCTTCGACCAGAGCCATCTTGTCATCGTTCACAACAACCATCCGGCGTTCCAGGCCATGCCGCTGTCACGACTCTCGCGCGGGATGGCCCGGCCCGGGATGGTTTACGATTTCTGGAACAACTTCGTGCCGGAGCGGCTGACCCTTGACACCGGCATCCGCTACGTGGCGCTGGGCAGCCACCGCATGGGTGCGGATCAACCCGGGTCCGGCTGCTCCGGACGATGACCCCTATCGACCGGAGGGTGCCGGTCAGGCCGAAATGGAACTAAGCTGCGGCTGGCCGGCCCCGAAAGCGGGCCCACCGGACCCGACTCCCGAACCCGAGACCCGCGGAGCCGAAGTCGGCGCGGTGAACGTAACGGCCTGGGCGGCGGGAACCGGCGCGGAATCCGCCGTTGCAGCGCCGCCGGCCTGCCCTGTCCCCGGCACTCCGGCGTCCGACTGGCCGAAGGCGACCCGGATCGGTTCGCCCTGCCGTGCCGATTTCGTCGCGTCGGCTTGCTCCTGCTCCTTCGACCGCTCGGCGATGGCCCGGTTCCGATAGGCTTCAAGCTGCTTTTCGGAGGGATACTGAACCAGCACCTTGCCGTCGGAACCGTCGCGGTACTGGAGCACGGTGCGCTGCGTCTCGCTATCGAGACGGACGACCGGGCTGAAGTAGCGGGAAGGCTCCGCAGCGGCACCGGCGGTCGGATCGGCTTCCTGCTGAGCCGCCCGCGAAACTGACTGCTGGGCAGGCGCACGTAGCGCGGCCGTTCCCTGCAGTGTGTTTCCGATGGCGTCCATCATAGCTGACCCAATACTGGTGATCCATGCGTATGGTCCCGACTCTTGCGGGAGGAGTCAAGGGATTCTTAACCCAAGGCCGAAGAATCCTTCGAGCCCTATACCCTTTGTTAACATGTAACCATCAAAGAGTGAGAAAGTTAGCCAACTCACAGACTTATGCACCATCGCGCCGCCCGCGAATCCCGTCCCTGGAGCTGGATTACCTCTTTGGAGCGACAAGATTTCCGCGAGTTAGCAGTTTTTTAAATTGGCACTCGGATACTGACGCCCGCTGCCGACGGATGAGTAAGGATTCGCGAGGTAACCTGTCGCATGACAGCTCATAAAGAAGACCCGATGATGGACAGTGTCGTAGACCTGGCCTCGCGGGTAATGACGGAGGCAGACCTTCCGCCACCCGATACCAAGCGCTGGGTCATGAGGCGCAAGGCGGAAGTAGTTGCCGGGGTGCGTTGCGGGTTGATCAGCCTTGAGGAGGCCTGCCGTCGCTACACGCTGTCGGTCGAGGAATTCCTCTCCTGGCAACGGCTGATCGACAGCCATGGAGTGCGCGGCTTGCGGGCGACCCGCCTGCAGGACTACCGCCAGGGCGAAAAGGCGACCCTGGCCGAGTGAGAATCCTCGCGGGGCTGTCTTCGGTCCCGGTCATCCCCCCGTTCGGCCATCCCGGTCGATCCGAATACGGCAGATCCCAGACGGCGCCCTGCCTTCCACCGGCTTCCCGAGGCCGGTTCCTATCCCGGACACCCTCGCCCGCTAGGCAGAATTTGCCGGGCAGGCATCGAAACCGGGCCATCTTAACCATCCATAAACGAAAATATCGTTACATTTCAGGCGAGTGACGGCCTGGGCCGGCGGTTGCGTCCGCAGCCCGCCGTAGCGACCGGTTTTATAAGCCGCCATTCCGAAGCCGCCAAGGGCAGCCCGCTTGAACACGTTCCTCCAGACCCTGCGCAATCTCGGCCCGGTACGGCTGGCCGCCATGGGCGTGGTGGCGCTGGGCCTGATCGGCTTCTTCGTATACCTGATGACCCGCCTGTCCACCCCGGACATGGCCCTGCTCTACAGCGACCTCGACCCCAAGGACGGCGGCGCCATCGTCCGCCAGTTGGAGGAGCAGAAGATCCCCCACCAGGTCAACGCGGAAGGCACCCGGATCATGGTGCCGGCGGATCAGGTCGGACGTCTTCGGATGGTCATGGCCCAGGCCGGGCTGCCGTCGGGCGGCTCGGTCGGCTATGAGATCTACGACAAGCCGGAAGGGTTCGGCACCACCAGCTTCGTCCAGGGCGTCAACCACCTGCGCGCGACCGAGGGGGAACTGGCACGCACCGTCGCCACGCTGGGACCGATCCAGCAGGCGCGGGTCCACTTGGTGCTGCCCAAGCGCGAGATGTTCAGCCGCAGCCAGCAGGCGGCCACCGCCAGCGTGTTCCTCAAGCTGCGCCCCGGACAGCCGCTGAAGCGCGAGCAGATCGTCGCGATCCAGCACCTGATCGCCGCCGCCGTGCCCCAGCTCGAACCGAACCAGATCTCGATCGTCGACGACCGCGGCAACCTGCTGGCCCGCGGCATGGGGGCCGGCAGCGAACAGCTCCTCCAGGCCAGCGCCGACGAGAAGAAGCTGGCCTACGAGCAGCGCACCACCCGGGTGATCGAGGACCTGCTGTCACGCTCCCTGGGCTTCGGCAAGGTCCGCGCCGAGGTGACCGCCGACCTGGATTTCGACCGCATCACCACCAGTTCGGAGATCTTCGATCCCGAGAGCCAGGTGATCCGGTCGACCCAGACGGTGGAGGACAACAATGAATCGACCGACCGGGACGCGCTCGATCCCGTGACGGTCGCGAACAACCTGCCGACCGCCAATTCCAGTTCCTCGGAATCCGCCGCGACCAGCCGCACCAAGGGCGCCCGGACCGAGGAGACGGTCAATTACGAGATCAGCAAGACGGTCAAGAGCCATGTCCGCGAATCCGGGCAGGTCCGCCGGCTGTCGGTCGCGGTGCTGGTGGACGGCCTCTATTCGCCGGGTCAGGACGGCGCGCCGGTCTATACGCCACGCTCCCGGGAGGAGATGGCCCAGATCGAGACCCTGGTGCGCTCCGCCATCGGGTTCGACGCCGTCCGCGGCGACACGGTCGAAGTGATCAACATGCGCTTCGCCACGCCGGAGGCGGAGTTCGCCGACGCCGGCGCCACCTTCCTGGGCATGGCCAAGGAGGACCTGTTCCGCATCGCCGAGATGATCGTGCTCGCCATCGTGGCGATCCTGGTGATCCTGCTGGTCATCCGCCCGCTGATGGCCAAGGCCTTCGAGCGCGGCGACGACAGCGCCGCGGAGGAGGAGGCGGAGCGCCTGCTGACCGACCAGACCGCCGGCCAGGCCCAGCTCATGGGGCCGGGGGCGCTGGCCCAGGACCTGGCGCTGGAAGACGCCCAGGCCGGCGAGGAGCTGGAGCAGATGATCGACATCAACCGCGTCGAGGGGCGCGTGCGCGCCTCGTCGCTCCGCAAGGTCGGCGAGATCGTGGACAAGCATCCGGAAGAGGCCGTCTCGATCATCCGCAGCTGGCTGTACCAGGAAACCTGATCCGGTGAACGGGGAGAATTGAGCCGTGGCAGCGCTGCGCATCCGTGAAGACTACCGCACCCTGACCGGGCCGGAGAAGGCCGCCATCATGATGCTGGCGCTGGGCGAGGAGCACGCGACCAAGCTGTTCACCCACATGGACGACGAGGAGATCCGCGAGCTGTCGCAGACCATGGCCAACCTGGGCACGGTCAGCGCCAACATCATCGAGCGGCTGTTCGTCGAGTTCGCCGAGCAGATCTCCTCCACCGGATCGCTGATCGGCACCTACGAGAGCACCGAACGGCTGCTCATGAAGGTGCTGGACAGCGAGAAGGTCAATCAGATCATGGAGGATATCCGTGGTCCGGCCGGCCGCACCATGTGGGACAAGCTGGCGAACGTGAACGAGACGGTGCTCGCCAACTACCTGAAGAACGAGTACCCGCAGACCGTCGCGGTGGTGCTGTCCAAGATCAAGGGCGAGCACGCGGCCCGCGTCCTGGCCCAGCTGCCGGAAAGCTTCGCCATGGAAGTGGTGATGCGCATGCTGCGCATGGAATCGGTCCAGAAGGAGGTGCTGGACGACGTCGAGCGCACGCTGCGCACCGAGTTCATGTCGAACCTGGCCCGCACCAGCCGGCGCGACGCCCACGAGATGATGGCCGAGATCTTCAACAACCTGGACCGCAACACGGAGAACCGCTTCCTGGCCGCCCTGGAGGAGCGCAACCGCGACAGCGCGGAGCGCATCAAGGCGCTGATGTTCACCTTCGAGGACCTGTCCAAGCTCGACCCCTCGGGCGTCCAGACCCTTCTGCGCGTCGTCGACAAGCCCAAGCTCGGCCTGGCGCTCAAGGGCTCGTCCGAGACGCTGCGCGACCTGTTCTTCACCAACATGTCGGAACGCGCCGCCAAGATCATGCGCGAGGACATGGCGGCCATGGGACCGGTACGCCTGCGTGACGTGGACGAGGCGCAGATGTACATGGTCCAGGTCGCCAAGGACCTGGCCGCGCGCGGCGAGATCGTCATGGCCGAAGGCAAGGGCGAAGACGAGCTGATCTATTAGGCCCGGCCAGAACCCCAGCGATCAGAACCCGATCATGTCATCAACCCGCAAGTTCCTGTTCGATACCGAGTTCGACGTGGACGTGGCGCGCCGCCGCGAGGAGCGTCTGGCCGCCGAGGCCGTGACGCCGAAGCCGCCCCCGCCATCCGAACCGGAGGAACCGCCCCCGCCGCCCGAGCCGGTGTTCAAGTCGGCCGACCTGCTGCAGGCGCACGAGGACGGCTACGCCGACGGTTTCGCCAACGGCAAGGCGCAGGCCGAGGCGGCGATGGCCGCCCGGATCGCCGCCACGCTCGACCACCTGGCCGACCAGATCGAGTACATCGTGCAGAGCGCCGCCGAGAGCGCCGCGCGCCAGCGCGAGGGCGTGATAGAGATCGGCGCCGTGATCGCCCGCAAGCTGCTGCCCGACTTCGCCCGGCGGCAGGGCACGGCAGAGATCGAAGCCATGATCGCCGCCTGCGTCGGCGACCTGATCGACGAGCCCCGGCTGGTGATCCGGCTGGCCGACGGCGACCTGGACGCGCTGTCCGAGCGGATCGACGCGATCACCACCCGGCGCGGCTTCGCCGGCAAGGTCGTCCTGCTGGCCGAACCGACCGTCGCTCCCGGCGACTGCCGGATCGAGTGGGCCGACGGCGGGGCGGAGCGCGACAGTGCCCGGCTGTGGCACGACATCGACAGGGCCGCGGCCCGCTTGCTCGACCCCGGCCAGCATCCGGCGGGTGCGCACCATGGTTCGGGACAAGCCCCGGGCCATGCGGCCCCCTTCCCGGCGGCTGCGCCGTCCACCGTAATCGACAGCTAGGAGAGGCCCGATGGCCAGCAAGGACAGCTTTTCGCTCGACGAACTCGACGGCGGCTCCCGCGATGTCGCCGAATTCGACAGCCATGCGGCCAAGGACCTGGAGGCGATCTACGACATTCCGGTCCAGATCTCCGCGGTGCTGGGCAAGGCGACCATGCAGGTCAGCCAACTCCTCAAGCTCGGCCGCGGCGCCGTCGTGGAGTTGGACCGCAAGGTCGGCGAGGCGATCGACATCTATGTCAACAACCGTCTGGTGGCGCGCGGCGAAGTGGTGGTCGTGGAGGACCGGCTGGGCGTGACCATGACCGAAATCATCAAGTCGGACCGGTCTTGAGCACTTCGGCCGGAACGGTTTCTGGGGGATACTGGTCATGCGACTGCTGATCGTCGGCACGCTGGAAGGCTACATCACCGCGGCGGGCAGGATCGCCCACGAGCGGGGCGCCAAGGTCGCCTACACGGACGGCATCGACAAGGCCATGAACGCGCTGCGCGGCGGCCAAGGCGCCGATCTGGTAATGATAGACGTCAAGTTCGACATAGCGCGCCTGATCGACGCGCTGAAGCTGGAGCGCATCACGATTCCGGTCATCGCCTGCGGGATCGGCACCGACGCCCAGGCGGCGGTGCGCGCCATCCGGGCCGGCGCACAGGAATATATCCCGCTGCCGCCCGATGCGGAGTTGATCGCCGCCGTGCTGGAGGCGGTGGTCCAGGAAAGCCACGCGATCGTCAGCCGCGACCCCGCCATGGGATCGGTGCTGCGCATGGCCGACCAGATAGCGCCCAGTGAAGCCTCGGTCCTGATCACCGGCGAGAACGGCACCGGCAAGGAGCTGATGGCCCGCTACATCCACCGCAAGAGCCGGCGGTCCGACAAGGTCTTCGTCGCGGTCAACTGCGCCGCGATCCCCGAGAACCTGCTGGAAAGCGAGCTGTTCGGCCACGAGAAGGGCGCCTTCACCGGGGCGCTGGCGCGCCGCGTGGGCAAGTTCGAGGAGGCCAACGGCGGCACCCTGCTGCTGGACGAGATCAGCGAGATGGACATCCGCCTGCAAGCCAAGCTGCTGCGCGCGATCCAGGAGCGCGAGATCGACCGGGTCGGCGGCAGCCACCCCGTCAAGGTGGACATCCGCGTGCTGGCGACCTCCAACCGCCGCCTGGAGGAGGAGGCCCGCGCCGGCCGCTTCCGGGAGGACCTTTATTTCCGCCTGAACGTGGTCAACCTGCGCCTGCCGCCGCTGCGCGACCGTCCGGCGGACATCGTGGCCCTCGCGGCCCATTTCGCGAAGAAATACGCCGAGCAGAACGGCATGCCGGAAAAGCAGCCGACCCCCGCGGCGCTCGACATGCTGAAGTCGCACCACTGGCGCGGCAATGTGCGCGAGCTGGAGAACACCATGCACAGGGCGGTGCTGCTCTCCCGCGGGAAGGACATCGACACCGACGCGATCCTGCTGACCGATCCGGCCGCGGCGCCGGTCTCCGCTCCCGCCCCGGCGCCCGAGGCGCCGCCGGCCGCCCATGCCGCGGCCCGCGCGGCGGCCGGCTATGCCGCCTATGGCGGCGGCCGGATCATGGCGCCGCCCCCGGCCAGCCCGCCGCCGGCCGCCTCCACTCTCCCCGGCAGCCTGACCGGCCTGGTCGGCCGGACCGTCGCCGACGTCGAGCGCGACCTGATCATAGACACGCTGCACCACTGCCTGGGCAACCGCACCCATGCGGCGACGATCCTCGGCATCTCGATCCGCACGCTGCGCAACAAGCTGAAGCAGTACAGCGAGGAGGGCGTCGCGGTCCCGCCCCGGGCGACATGGAAAGGGCGACCCTGTGAGGCAACGGCATAGGGCGACGCCATGACCGACCAGACCACCGGCGGCGGCTTCAACGCGGGCGACCTGTTCCAGACCGCCAAATCCATGATCCTGCGCGGCGACATCGCGCTCGCGGTCGGCTTGGTCATGATCCTGGTGGTCATGATCCTGCCGATGCCGTCGTTCCTGCTCGACATGTTCCTGGCCCTGTCCATGACCATGTCGGTGCTGATCCTGATGACCGTGCTGTTCATCCAGAAACCGCTGGAGATCAGCTCGTTCCCGACCATCCTGCTGATCACCACCCTGCTGCGCCTGGCGCTGAACCTGGCATCGACGCGCCTGATCCTGTCCCACGGCCACGAGGGGCCCGACGCCGCCGGCGCCGTGATCGAAGCCTTCGCCGGCTTCGTCATGGGCGGCAACTTCGTGATCGGCGTGATCGTCTTCGCGATCCTGACGATCGTCAACTTCGTCGTCATCACCAAGGGTTCGGGCCGCATCGCCGAGGTGGCGGCCCGCTTCACCCTGGACGCGATGCCCGGCAAGCAGATGGCGATCGACGCCGACCTGTCCGCCGGCATGATCGACGAGCCGGAAGCCCGCAAGCGCCGCAAGGAGCTTGAGGACGAAAGCGCGTTCTTCGGCTCGATGGACGGCGCGTCCAAGTTCGTGCGCGGCGACGCCACCGCCGGCCTGATGATCACCTTCATCAACGTGATCGCCGGCATGATCATCGGCATCGCCCAGAACGACATGCCGTTCATGGAGGCGGCCGACACCTATACCCGGCTGACCATCGGCGACGGCCTGGTGTCGCAGATCCCGGCGCTGATCATCTCGGTCGCGGCCGGCCTGCTGGTGTCCAAGGCGGGCGTCACGGGGTCGGCCGACAAGGCGCTGTTCGGCCAGCTCAGCAACTACCCCATGGCGCTGGGGCTGTCGTCCGCCATGCTGCTGATGCTCGGCATGTTGCCGGGCATGCCCTTCGTCCCCTTCATGGCGCTGGCCGGCGCCACCGGCGCCGCGGCCTGGTACCTGCCGAAGATGCGGGAGAAGAGGTCCAAGGAACTGGCCGAGGAGGCGATGGAGCAGGTGGCCCCCGCTCCGGTCGCCGACGAGCCGATCTCGACAGCGCTGTCCATCGACTCGGTCCGGCTGGAGCTGGGCTACGCCCTGCTGACGCTGATCAACACGGCGAACGAGGGCTTCCGCCTGACCGACCAGATCAAGGGCCTGCGCCGCCAGCTCGCGGCGGAGGTGGGATTCGTGCTGCCGTCCGTCCGGATCCAGGACAATCTGCAACTGCCGCCCAACACCTACGTGGTGCGGATCAAGGAGATAGAATCGGGTCGCGGCGACATCCGCCCGAACATGCTGCTGGTCATGGACCCGCGCGGCGAGGCGATCTCCCTGCCCGGGGAGCCGACGGTCGAGCCGACCTTCGGCCTGCCCGCCATGTGGATCGAGCAGAACTACCGCGAGGAGGCGCTGTTCAAGGGCCTGACCGTGGTCGACGCCTGCACGGTCATCACCACGCACCTGACCGAGGTGATCAAGGACAACATGCCCGACCTGCTGTCCTATGCCGAGACCCAGAAGCTTCTGGACGAGATCGGGCGCGAAAGCCAGAAGCTGGTGGCGGACGTCATCCCGGCCCAGATCACCATGGGCGGGCTGCAGCGCGTGCTGCAGAACCTGCTGGGTGAGCGGGTGTCGATCCGCGACCTCGCCACCATCCTGGAAGGCGTCTCGGAGGCGTGCGGCTTCACCCGCAACATCACCGCCATCACCGAACACGTGAGGACCCGGCTGGCCCGCCAGATCTCGGAGTCGAACAGCAACGAGGCCGGCTTCATCCCGCTGATCACCCTGTCCCCGGAATGGGAGCAGGCCTTCGCCGAATCGATCGTCGGCGACGGCGACGACCGGCAACTTTCCATGGCACCGTCACGCCTTCAGCAATTCATCACCAATGTGCGTCAGACTTTCGAACGTCACGCCATGATGGGCGAGACACCGGTGCTGCTCACCAGTCCCGGCGTCCGGCCCTATGTGCGGTCGATCATCGAACGGTTCCGGCCGGCGACGACGGTCATGTCGCAGAACGAGATCCATCCCAAGGCCAAGATCCGGACCCTTGGGCAGATCTGATCTGGACGGATCTGATGGTCGGAACCAGGGATAGGCAGGGCCGGCGCGAACCAGCCGGCATTGAAAGGTGACGTAGGTGCGGCTGAAGAGCTTTCATGCTCCGACCATGGTTGAAGCGATGCGGCTCGTCCGCGACGCGCTGGGCGACGATGCCATCATCGTCGCCACGCGGGAGGAGGAGGGCGGCGTCCGCCTGACCGCCGCGATCGACGATGCGGAGCAGCCGCTGCTGCCGCCGCCTTCCAGCCACGAGCCGGAGCAGGAGCCCCCGGCCTACGGCCATGGCGGCCGTTCCTGGCGGCGCGAGCCGGAAATCGACATCGTCGACCTGATCTCCGACACGCTGACCCGCCACGGAACCCCCGCCGGCATCTGCGACCGACTCCTCAACACCATCGCGACCTACGACACCGGCGATCCGGTTGAAGCGTTGAGCGGCGCCCTGGACAGCATCTTCACCTTCCAGCCGCTGCCCCACGGCCGCGCCCCCCGCCCTTTCATGCTGATCGGGCCGCCGGGCGCCGGCAAGACGCTGACCGTCGCCAAGCTCGCCGCCCGCGCGACCCTGGGGGCCGCAAGGTCGGCGTCATCACCACCGACACGGTGAGGGCCGGCGGCGTCGACCAGCTCGCCGCCTTCACAAAGCTGCTGAAGCTGAAGCTGCTGGCGGTCGAGGACACCGACGCCCTGGCCGACGCCCTCGGCGTCCAGCGCGGAGTCGAGCAGGTGCTGATCGACAGCGCCGGCCGCAACCCGTTCGACCCCGACGACATGAACGACCTGGGGGACCTGCTGAACGCCGCCGACCTGGAGCCGGTGCTGGTCTTGCCGGCCGGGTGCGATGCGGCAGAAGCTGCCGAGGTAGGATCTGCCTTCCGCGAACTGGGAGCGCGCCGTCTGCTGCTGACCCGACTCGACATGACACGGCGGCTGGGCAGCCTGCTCGCCATAGCCTACGAGGCGCGGCTGAGCTTTTCCGACATCAGCGCCACCCCGCAGGTCGCCGAGGGCCTGAGCGCGCTCGATCCCGATTCCCTGGCACGCCTCTTGCTACCTTCCAGCGTGCAGCACGCGACACGATCCGCCAAGCAAACGGGAACTTTCTCATGACCGAAGCATCCTCGGTTTTCCCCGCCAACATCACCCCGCTGCGTGGCCACAACGTCGTCGCCGTGGCGAGCGGAAAGGGCGGCGTCGGCAAGACCTGGTTCTCCATCACCCTGACCCACGCGCTGACCAAGCTGGGCCGGCGCGCGCTGCTGTTCGACGGCGACCTGGGGCTGGCCAACGTGGACATCCAGCTCGGGCTGATGCCCAAGCGCGACCTGGGATCGGTGGTCGAGCGCCGCATGTCGCTCCAGACGGCCGCCGAGCGGTTCGAGGACGGCGGGTTCGACATCATCGCGGGACGATCCGGTTCCGGCAACCTGGCCAACCTGACGGTCCAGCGGCTGAACGAGCTGCGCGCCGACCTGCTGGAGGTGGCGCGGAACTACGACGCCGTCGTGATCGACCTGGGCGCCGGCGTGGACCGCACCGTCCGCCAGCTTTCCGGCCCCGCCGGGATCACGCTGGTGGTGACGACCGACGAGCCGACCTCGCTGACGGACGCCTATGCCTTCATCAAGGTCACCCATGCCGCCAACCCGAACGCCGACCTGCGCGTGGTGGTGAACATGGCGAGCAGCGTGCGCGAGGGCGAACGGACCTATGCCACGATCCTGAAGGCCTGCCAGAACTTCCTGAAGTTCTCGCCGCCGATGGCCGGCATCATCCGCCGCGACCAGAAGGTCCGGGACGCGATCCGCAACCAGGTGCCGCTGCTGATGCGCTCGCCCAGTTCCGACGCGGCCTCCGACGTGCGCAACCTGGCGGCGAAGCTGTTCACCGGGCCATGACCGGAACGGTGCCGCCCGCGGTCGCCGCGGCCCCTCCGGGCGCGGCCGGCACCGGAGCCGGAACGGCGGCGTCCGTGACGACCCCACCGCCCCAGCCGGCCGGCGAGGCAACGCTGGAGAAGCTTCCGGAAAAACTGAAGAACCTGATACGGACCATCGTGCTGTCCGGGACGGTGGTCGAGCAGGCGACCGACGGCAGCGTCAAGGTGCGTACCCAGGCGGGCGACCTGAGCCTGAAGACGCCCTTGCCGCTGCCGCCGGACCGCCCGGTGTCGCTCCAGATCCCGCCCGGCAAACCGCCCATCAAGGCCCTGGTCTTCATGCTCGGCCGCCGGCCACCCAGGTGCCCCAGCCCCAGCTCCCGCCGCAGCCGCAGCTCTCGCCGCAGGCCGCGCCGGCGCCCGCCGCCGCACCGCCCCCGAAGACGCCCCCGCCGCCCGCCGCGGCAACGCTCAACCATCCTCCGTGGCGAATGCCGCCGCCGCGGTTCCGCCGCCCGCGCCACAGGTAAAGGTGGGGGCGGTGATTCCGGCGACAGTCGTCTCCGCCAGCCCGCCGCCTCCCGTACCGGCAACGGCGGCACCCACGGCCTCCGTCCCGGCGCCGCCGCAGCCGCAGCCGCAGGCCCGGACGCCTGCACAACCGGGCCAGGCACAGCCCCAGCCGGCGCAGTCCGCCCCGCCGCCTCCCGCACCCGCCACATTGGCCGCGGTCCCTTCGACCTCGGCCGCGCCGCCCCATGGTGCGCCCGCCCCCCTGAATCCGCCTCGGGCACCCGACGCATCAGCGCCGCCGGCACCACCCCGACAGATGCCGCCGCCGGCTCCGCCGTCCGGTACACCCCCCGGCCCGGCCCCGCAATCGTCCGCCTCGGGAAGGCCCGTCCAGCAGGGGCCGGCTCAGCAGACCATTCCTCCATCTGCCACGACCTTGCCTCTCCCGGCCCCGTCCGGTGCTCCCCCGGCTTCCCCCGCTCCCCTTCCGGCCCCGCCGCCGACGGCTTCGGCGCAGCCGCTCCCGATGCCGCTCCTGAAGGCGGGCACGCCGGTGGAGATCCGGGTGGTCGCACTGCCGCCGCAGCCCCAAACGGCCCAGCCCCAGCCGGTCTCCACGCCGGCTCCTCCACAGTCTCCTCTACAATCTCCTCCACAGTCTCCTCCACCGGGGAGCGCCGCGACGCTGCCGGCGACCGTGGCGGGCACGACCAACACCGGGCAGCCGATCCTGACCACGGACAATGGCGTCCTGGTGCTGAACACGCGCGCGCCGCTGCCGCCGGGATCGCTGCCGCCGGGGACCCGGGTCGCCGTCAGCCTGCCCGCCCCTCCGCCCGCCGCCGACCAGCCATTCGACGCGCTTCGGGGACGGGACTGGCCGGCGCTCCAGGATGCGCTCGAGGTCCTCGCCAGGACCGATCCCGCCGGCGCCCGCACCCTCGCCAACGGGATCCTGCCCCAGGTCAACCCGCGCCTCGCCGCGACGATCCTGGCCTTCGCGGGGCACGTGAAGAATGGCGACGCCCGGAGCTGGCTGGGCGAACCGGCCGCCCAGGCCCTGGAGTCGCTCGGCCGCCGCGACTTGGTCGAGAAGCTGGGAGAGGACTTCAAGCAGCTCGCGCAACAGGCGTCGGAGACTCTGCCCGGCGACTGGCGTGCCTATTCGATCCCGTTCTCCGACGGCACGGAACTGAGCCGGATCAACCTGTATGTCAGGCACCCGGACGCCGACGAGGTGGACGAGGACGGTGAGGACGCGGCCGGAGGCTCCGCCCGGGCCAATCGGTTCCTGATCGACCTGACGCTCAGCCGGCTGGGCGAGCTGCAACTGGACGGGCTGGTGCGCCCCCGGCGCTTCGACCTGATCCTCCGGACCCACCTGCCCCTCCCCCCGGACATGCGCCGGGAGATCGGCCGGATCTTCCACGACTCCGTCGAGTCGCTCGGGATGACGGGGGGCGTGTCCTTCCAGGCGGGCACCCAGGGATGGGTCGCTGTCCAGCCCGGCTGCGCCGGAAGCGTCGGCTTCAGCGCCTAGGGAAGCGCCTCAGCGCCGGCGCATGAAGCCGCTCAGCGCGACCTCGTCCAGGGCGGCGTTCTCGCGCTGCTTGCGCTTGGCTTGGTCGCGCTTGTCGCGGCCTTCCTGGGCCAGCTCGTAGCGCTTCAGCTCCTGGAAGGCTTCCGCCATCTCCTCGGTCGCTTCGGCGATCTGCGACTCGACCTGGGCGATGGACTGCGCCAGGCGCTTGCGCCGCTCGATCGACAGCTTGGCGAAGTTGCCGTAGCCGAACCCGGCCTCCGGCGAGGTGCGGGCGATCTCCTGCTCCGCCGCGATCTCCGCTTCCAGCCGCCCGGCGTCGTCGGCCAGCTTGTCGGCCAGGGTCTGGAGTTCGGCCAGGGCCCGGCGCTTCTCGTCGAGGCGCCACTTGTGAAGGCGGATCAGTGTGTGCAGGCCGCTGCTCATGGCCAGGGTTCACCCAGGATCTCGGCAAGCTGGGCGTACCCCGTCGCCATGTCGGTACGCTCGCGCTTGCCTTGTTTCAGGAAGGCCTCGATGGCCGGATTGTACTCGATCGCCTCGTCCACCAGCGGGTCGCTGCCCCGGCGATAGGCGCCGAGCCGGATCATTTCCGCCATGTCGTTGTAGGCCGACAGCAACCGCCGGGCCCGTCCGACCAGCGCGTTCTCGCGGTCGGTGTTGCAGCCGGGCATGGTGCGCGAGACGCTGCGCAGGATGTTGATGGCGGGATAGCGGCCGCGCTCGCCGATCGCCCGCTCCATCACGATATGGCCGTCCAGGATGCCGCGCACGGCGTCGGCGATCGGCTCGTTGTGGTCGTCGCCGTCGACCAGCACGGTGAAAAGGCCGGTGATGTTGCCGTCGCCAACGCCGGGGCCGGCCCGTTCCAGCAGGCGCGGCAGCTCGGCGAAGGTGGTCGGCGGATAGCCCTTGGTGGTCGGCGGCTCGCCGGCGGACAGTCCGATCTCCCGCTGTGCCATGGCGAAGCGCGTGACGCTGTCCATCATGCACATCACGTTCTTGCCGCGGTCGCGGAAATACTCCGCGATCGACATGGTCATGTAGGCCGACTGCCGCCGCATCAGCGGCGCCTCGTCCGAGGTCGCGACGACGACGACGCTGCGCGCCATGCCGTCCTCGCCCAGGTCCTCGGTGATGAATTCCTGCACCTCGCGGCCGCGCTCGCCGATCAGGCCGATCACGTTGACGTCGACCGACATGTAGCGCGCCAGCATCGACATCAGCACCGACTTGCCGACGCCGGAGCCGGCGAAGATGCCCATGCGCTGGCCGCGGCAGCAGGACAGGAAGGTGTTCATGGCGCGGATGCCGAGGTCGATCTTCTCGCCGACGCGGCGGCGGGAATGGGCGGGGGCGGGTTGTTGCGGATCGGGATGCCGACCTTGCCGTTGAGCAGCGGACCCTTGCCGTCGATCGGCTCGCCCAGCGCGTTGACCACGCGGCCGAGCCAGCTCTCGTCGGGGAATACTTCCGGCCCGCCTTCGGTGACTTCCGCCTTGCAGCCGAGCCCCACCCCGTCCAGTCCGCCCAGGGGCATCAGGAGAGCGCGCCCCTGCCGGAAGCCGACCACCTCGCAGGGAACCCGCCGCCCGGCCCGCGCTACGATCGTGCAGCGGCCGCCGATCGACAGAAGCCGCTCGACGCCGCCCACTTCCACAAGTAAGCCCAGCACGGCCGTTACACGCCCAAAGTAGCGATACTCTGGTATGCGTTCAATTTCGTTAATAAAGTGGCTTTGCTGGAGGCGCACGATGTGAGATATCTATACGTGTATTAACCGTGTTGGCGAACGATTCGTCGGCAAATGCAGCGAAAGCGAAGATATGCAGGAATGATTAACTTTCTGTAAACTTTGCTAACGGTAGCATTAAGCTGAATCGTCTGTTAATATGTGTATCATCTGGTTCGGCAGGGTTGTGTTCCTGCCCATCAACGTCGGGATGTCGCCATGAGGGTTCTGCTGGTCGAAGACGACTCCTCGGTCGCCAAGAGTATTGAATTGATGCTGCATTCCGAGGGCTTCATCGTCGATTCCACCGATCTCGGTGAGGATGGGCTGGAGATCGGAAAGCTGTATGACTACGATATCATCATCCTGGACCTGATGCTGCCGGACATCGACGGCTACGAGGTCCTGCGCCGGCTGCGGTCCGCCCGGGTCACCACGCCGATCCTGATCCTGTCCGGTCTGTCGGAACTGGACCACAAGATCAAGGGACTGGGCGTCGGCGCCGACGACTACCTGACCAAGCCCTTCGACAAGCGCGAACTGATCGCCCGCATCCAGGCCATCGTCCGCCGCAGCAAGGGCCATTCGGACAGCGTGATCCGGACCGGCCGCCTGACGGTCAACCTGGACACCCGCACCGTCGAGGTGGACGGCCAGCCGCTTCACCTGACCGGCAAGGAATACGGCATCCTGGAACTGCTGAGCCTGCGCAAGGGCACCACGCTCACCAAGGAGATGTTCCTGAACCATCTCTATGGCGGCATGGACGAGCCGGAACTGAAGATCATCGATGTCTTCGTCTGCAAGCTGCGCAAGAAGCTCGCCCAGTCGACCAGCGGCGACAATTATATCGAGACGGTGTGGGGCCGCGGCTACGTGCTGCGCGATCCGCAGGAAGAAGCGGTTTCCCAAAAGGCGCAGGCGGCGGGGTGACGAACCCCGCCGTTCCGGCGTTTCCACAGGCAGAGAGGTATTTCAGCCCGCCACGGCCCGTGCAGTCTGCGCGCCGGCGGGCTGGTTCATCACATAGAGGCCGCGCTGGTTGTCCATGGGCTTGAACCGCTCGGTGATTCCCAGGACAGTCTCGGCGCCGCCCAGATAGAGCACGCCGTCGGCAGGCATCAGCTTGGCGATGCTTTCCAGCACCTTGCCCTTGGTCGGCTGGTCGAAATAGATCAGCACGTTGCGGCAGAACACGACGTCGAACTGGCCGAGCGGGGTCAGGTCGGTCAGCAGGTTGTACTCCCGGAAGGAGACCATCTGCCGGATCTTGTCGTTGAGCTGCCACTTGTCGCCGATCTGCTTGAAGTACTTGACCAGATGGGTGATCGGCAGGCCGCGCTGGACCTCGAACTGGGTGTAGATGCCGGCCTTGGCCTTCTCGACCATCTCCGACGACAGGTCGGTGCCGACGATCTCGAACCGCCACCCGTCCAGCCTGGCGCCCTCGTCCAGCAGCAGCATCGCCAGGGAATAGGCCTCCTGCCCGCTGGAGCACGCGGCCGACCAGATCCGGATCGAGCGGCGTCCGCCGCGGTTGGCCAGCATCATCGGCAGGACCACGTTGCGGAACTGGTCGAACGGCTTCTGGTCGCGGTAGAAGGACGACTCGTTGGTCGTCATCGCCTCCGTGATGTCACGCAGCAGGGCTTCCTCGCGCCGGGTGCGGATGGCTATGGCGAGCTCGTCGAGGCCCTTCATGTTCCACTTGCGCGCGACCGGCATAAGCCGCGACTCGAGCAGGTAGGCCTTGTCGCGGGACAGGACGAGGCCCGAGCGCTGCTTCAGCAGGGTGCTGAACATGTCGAAGTCTTCGACCTTCATGCTGCGGTCCTCAAAGCAATCTTGCGGATAAAGGGTCCAATTTCACGCAACGGCAGGACGGCGCTGCACAGGCCCGCCGTGGATACCGCGCCGGGCATGCCCCAGACCACGCTGGACGGCTCGTCCTGGGCGATCACCAAGCCTCCCGCCGCCACCAGTTCGGTGCAGCCGCGCATGCCGTCCTGGCCCATTCCGGTCAGGATGATGGCGAAGGCGCGGCGCCCGTAGATCTTGGCGATGGTGCGCATCATCGGGTCGACCGCCGGACGGCAGAAATTCTCCGGCGGGTCCTTGTTGACCGACAGCACCGTCCCGGTTCCCCGGGTGGCCAGGGTCATGTGGAAGTCACCCGGCGCCAGGTAGATGCGGCCGCCGACCAGCGGCTCGCCGTCCTTGGCCTCGGCGCAGGCGATGCCGCACTGGCGGGTGATGTGCTCGGCCAGGATGGTGGTGAAGGTGGCCGGCATGTGCTGGGTGATCAGGATCGGCTGGCGGATGCCGCCCTTCAGATGGGACAGGACCTCGAACAGGGCCTGCGGCCCGCCGGTCGAGCTGCCGATCGCGATGATGTCCGGCGGCGGGACGATCGTCGGCATCGGCCGGAGCACCACGGCGGCGGGGTCCATCGACCGGGGCCGCGGCAGCGGGGCGAGGGGAGCCGTCAGCCGCTCGTTGCGCAGGCTCAGGCGGTTGCGCGACCCGGCGCGCCGGGCCGAGGCGGCCAGCGCCTTGACCTTGCTGACCAGCTCCCGCTTGAAGCTGTCGGCCGCCCCCAGCTCGCGGGTCGAGGACGGCTTGGTGACGTAGTCGGCGGCCCCGGACTGGAGGGCCTTCATGCTGACCTCGGCCCCCCGCAGCGTCAGCGTGGAGGCCATGATGATCTTCACCGCCGGATCGATCGCGACCAGCTTGGGGATCGCGGTCAGCCCGTCCATCACTGGCATCTCGATGTCGAGGACGATCACATCGATGCTCTGGCGGGTCAGGGCGTTGATCGCCATCTGGCCGTCGCCGACCGAAGCGACGACCCGCAGTTCGGGATCGCCCTCCAAAGCGCGGGACAGCAGGCCGCGGATCACGGCGCTGTCGTCGACCACCATCACCCGATGGGGGTCGTCCGCGACCGCTGCGGCACCAGCGGGTTTGCCCGGAAAATCGCTCATGCTCCTCCGGGCCTCAGATCAGGCCGACCTGGGCGAACTTGGTCTGGATGATGTCGCTGTCGAAAGGCTTCATGATGTATTCGTTGGCCCCGGCGCTCAACGCCTCCTGGATGTGGGCCAAGTCGTTCTCGGTCGTGCAGAACACCACCTTCGGGGCGTCGCCGCCCGACATCTTGCGCAGCCGCCGCAGGAACTCGATGCCGGTCATGACCGGCATGTTCCAGTCCAGCAGGATCGCGTTCGGCATCTCCCTGGCGCAGGCTTCCATCGCCTGGCGCCCGTCCTCGGCCTCCGAGCAGGTGAAATGCAGTTCCTCAAGGATCTTCCGGGCCACCTTGCGGACAACGCGGCTGTCATCGACGACAAGACAGGATTTCATTAGGGAGACCTCGGCTATGGCGCTTGTTTCCGGGGCGTGGGGCGGGGCCGGGGCGGCGGACGGATCGGCGAACCGCACACCGCCCGGTCCCGGCCGCCTACACCGCCTCCAGATTGGCGAAGTTCAGCAGCCGGGACACGTCCAGCACCACCAGCAGCGTCCCGTTCAGGCGATAGATGCCGGTGGACAGTTCGCGCCAGCGGACATCGAGCGTCGACGGGTTGCGTTCGAAATCGTCGGAGGACAGGCTCAGCACCTCGCCGACGCCGTCCACCATCAGGCTGTAAAGCTCGCCGCGCAGGTCGACGACGATGCTCATGCCCGGCTTTTCCTTGGGCCGGGCCGGCAGGCCGAGACGCAGCCGGACGTCGATCGCCGTGACGATCCGTCCGCGCAGGTTCAGCGAACCGGCGACCTCGGGCGGCGCCAGCGGGATGCGGGTGATGCGCTGGTGTCCGAGAACGTCCTGGACCTGGAGCACGGGGATCCCGAACAGCTGGTCCGCGATCATCATGGTCACGAAGTCTTCGTTCGCATTGACCGAGAAGTCGTCGTACTTGGTCTTCTTGGCCGGCAGGTTGGCACTCATGCGGCACCTTTGGTCTCGGAGAGGGTCTGCGACAGGGTGAACAGCAGGGCGTCACGGTCGAACTTCGCCACATAGTCGGTGAAGCCGGCCTGACGGCCGCGGTCCAGGTCGCGCGGCGACGCGTGGCTGCTGAGCGCCACCAGGGGGGTCGTGTTCCAGCGGGTGTCCTTGCGGATCGCCTGGGCGAACTCGAACCCGCTCATGCCGGGCATCTCGATGTCGCTGACGATGACGTCGAAGTTCTCGCCCGCCTCGCACAGGTTCAGGGCCTCGTCGGCGCTCTCCACCGTGGTCACCTGGTAGCCCGCCACCGTCAGCAGCGGGGTCAGCAGGTTGCGGAAGAACGGGCTGTCGTCGACCAGCAGCACCTTGTGGGCCTTCTCCTCCTCATAGGCGTCCCGGGCCGAGGAGCCGAACCAGTCCTTGTAGGCCTGGGTCAGGAAGAAGCCGGCGTCGATCAGGTCGGTCGCCTTGCCCGCGATGATCGCGCTGCCCATCATGCCCGGCCGGTCGGCGGCCAGTTCGACCTGCAGGCGGTCCTCGACGATGTCGACGATCTCGTCCACGATCAGGCCCATGGAGCGGTCGCCGTCGGCGAACACCAGCACCGGCTGGCGGCCTTCGCGCTTCATCTCCCAGCCGCTGTCGATCGGCACCAGCGGCATCAGCTTGCCGCGGTACTGGACCACCGGCATGCCGTTGCTGAGCTCCACGGCGCTGAGGTCGACGTCTTCCAGGCGGGCGACCAGCGAGAGCGGGACCGCCTTGGGGCTGACGCCGCCGGCGCGGAACAGCAGCAGGGCGATCTTGTCGTCCTGGCGGGTGGCGTGGGCCACTGCGGTATCGGTCGCGGCGGCGTCGCCGACCGCCATCTCGCCGGACGAGGCGGCGGCGATGCCGTTCGGGTCCAGGATCATGATCACGCTGCCGTCGCCCAGGATCGTGTTGCCCGAGAACATCTCGATGTGGCGCAGGATCGGGGCGACCGGCTTGACGACGATTTCCTCGGTGTCGAACACCCGGTCGACGATGATGCCGAAGGTGTAGGTGCCGACCTGGGTCACGACGATGAAGGTCTCGGTGTCGTCGTGGGCCGGGCCGTCCAGCCGCAGCAGGCGCTGCAGCGACACCAGCGGCAGCAGGCGGTTGCGCAGGCGCAGGACCGGCGTGCCGTTGATCCGCTCGATGGTGTGCTCGCTGTCGGCGGCGGCGCGGACCAGTTCGACCACGCTGATCTGCGGGATCGCGAACCGCTCGGTCGCGCACTCGACGATCAGGGCCGAGACGATCGCCAGGGTCAGCGGGATCTTGATGATGAAGGAGGACCCGCGGCCATAGGTCGACTTCATCTCGATCGTGCCGCCGATCTTCTCGATGTTGGTCTTGACCACGTCCATGCCGACGCCGCGGCCGGAGACGCTGGTGACCTTCTGGGCGGTCGAGAAGCCCGGCTTCATGATGAAGGCCTGGATCTGGCTGTCCGACATGGCGGCCAGCTCTGCCTCGGTCGCCAGGCCGTTCTGGACGGCCTTCTGCTTGATCCGGTCGATGTTGAGGCCACGGCCGTCGTCCGTGATCTCGATGATGATGTGGCCGCCTTCGTGGTAGGCGTTCAGGGTGACGCGGCCGGTCTCGCTCTTGCCGGCGCGCAGCCGCTCGACCGGCGTCTCCAGCCCGTGGTCGGCGGAGTTGCGCACCATATGGGTCAGCGGGTCCTTGATCAGCTCCAGCACCTGGCGGTCCAGCTCGGTGTCGGCGCCCAGCATCTGCAGGTCGATCTTCTTGCCCAGTTCATGGGCCAGGTCGCGCACCAGGCGGGGCAGCTTGGCCCAGGCATTGCCGATCGGCTGCATGCGCGTCTTCATGACGCCTTCCTGCAGCTCGGACGTCACGTGGTTGAGCCGCTGGAGCGGGGCGGCGAACTCGCTGTCCTTCTGGCTGCGCAGGATCTGGAGGAGCTGGTTGCGGGTCAGCACCAGTTCCGAGACCATGGTCATGAGGTTTTCCAGCAGGTCGACGTTGACCCGGATGGTCTGGGCCGCGACCGCGGATTCCTTGTTGCCGGCGTCGCGCGTCTCGTCGGCGGTGAAGCCGGCGCCGCTCGGCGCATGGGCGGCGGGGGCGGGGGCCGCCACCGGAGCGGACTCGTGGACGACCAATTCCTTCGCGGCGGCGACCGGCACTTCCGGTTCCGGCGCGCGGGCCGGGGCGGCGGGGACCTGGGGCGCCGGCACCGCGGGAGCGGGCGCCGCGGCCACCGCCTGAGGCGGGGGTTCGGGGGCCGCGGCGACGGGTTCCGGAGCGGGCGGCGGGGCCGGCGCGGCGGCTGCGGCGGGGACGTCGCGGCCTTCGGCGATCGCGTTGAGGCGCGCGATCAGGTCGCTGTCGTCACCCGGCGGCTCGGCCTCGGTCGCTTCCAGGACCGACAGGATGAGCTTGATGGTGTCCAGCGATTCGAGGATCGCCGAGACCGCCTGGGGCGATACCGACAGCTCGCCGTCGCGGAACTTGCCGAGAACGTTTTCCGAAGCGTGGGCCACGTGCTCCAGGCGGGGAAGGCCGAGGAAGCCGCAGGTCCCCTTGATCGTATGGACCAGCCGGAAAATGTTGCTGAGCAGTTCGGGGTTGTTCGGGTTTTGCTCGAGCCGGACCAGCTCGACGTCGAGAACCGAGAGGTTCTCGGACGTCTCGGTCAGAAATTCGCTGAGCAGATCATCCATGACGATATTTCCCACGCCGTTT
The DNA here is from genome assembly GCF_008843145.1 of Skermanella pratensis. GTDB lineage: Bacteria > Pseudomonadota > Alphaproteobacteria > Azospirillales > Azospirillaceae > Skermanella > Skermanella pratensis. Next base: position 4,957,351 of record NZ_CP030265.1, read on the forward strand.
TTGGGCTTGCCGCTTTGCCATTCGGGCCCAAGAATGCACGACGCCACGCCGGCAGGCGTTCACTCCGGGACCATTCAAGCCTGCCAAACACTGATTAAGAGTACCTTACTTTCGCGTTTTCGAAATAGTTCTAATTCAAGAGATATAGGCAAAGCAAGCCATTGCTACCACTCTCGGCGAGTAGCAATAGACGCCTATTCTAGAAAGAAGGGAAACGTGCCGGGGAACCCCGCGCGGCAGAGCGGCGCGATCCGACCGCCTTCGTCAGATATTCAACCTGAGAACGAAGCGATCGGGTCCCTCCAACTCACCGGAGACGCGCATGCCGTAATGTTCGGCGAAGCGTCCGGTCGCGTACGCATGGACCGTACGCGGGGTCAGGGACTCGATGTCGGCATCGCCCGACAGCGCCTGCAGAGTCTCCGCCCGCAGCCCGGCGGAGCGGCCGGCGGCGATCACGACGGGCTCGCCGCCGGGACCCGGCTCCACGCCGATCCGGCCGCCATGGGCCAGCGCCTCCTCGCCCAGGATGACAAGGTTGAGAAGCACCTTGCCGGTCCCCTGCGGCAGCGGCGCCCCCTGCCCCAGGCGTCCCGGCTGCCACTCCAGCTTGTACTTGGTCCCGGCAAAATAACCCCCGGCCGCCTGGACGACATCAGCCATTCCGGAGGTCTCGCCCGCGGCGCCATAGGCGAGACGCAGAAGCTGGAGCCGGCGGGACGCCTGGTCCGCGCTGTGCGCGATCAGGCCGATGGCCTCGTCGGCCATGTCGGCCCCCATCTCCTCGATCAGTTCGACCCCATTGTTGATGGCGCCGACGGGGCTCACCAATTCATGGCACAGGCGGGAGCACAGCAGCTCGACCACGCGGATATCCAGGTTGGTCTTCATCTCATCCCATCGAAGGCTGGAGCGATTCCTGATGTCGCCCGTTCAGTCTATCATGGTACGAAATGGTTACGGCTGGAAGAGATCCTTTTTGATAACCGATACGGCTCAGGACCGGACATGAGCGATCCGACCATGGTTCCCGGCGCCCTGGTGCGCCACCCCGCCCAGCCCGACTGGGGACTGGGCCAGATCCAGTCCTCCATCGGCAACCGGGTCACGGTCAATTTCGAGCATGCCGGCAAGGTACTGATCAACGCCGCCGTGGTCTCGCTCGAAGTGGTGGATCCCGACGACGACCTGCATTGACCTGCCGTCCCTGCTCATCGAGCTCACTGTGCGGGAACACTAGCCGCCGATCAGGCTGACATGGGCGGCGACCACCCGCCAGCCTTCGGACGTCCGCATCCAGGTCTGGCTCTGGCGCCCGGTGCGCGGGTTGCCCTCGCGGCGGAACTCGGTGTTGGCCGTCGCGAAATCGCGCCCGTAGGTCGTGATCACCGTGTTGAACAGGTCACGCGCCAGCCCGGCCGACAGGCGGGCGGCGCGGAACGCCGATATGGCGCCGTAGCCGTACAGGTTCTCCCCGACGCCGTAGCGCAGCGTGCGGGGGCTGTCCCAGAACAGCTCGTCCAGCACGGCGACGTCGTTGGTCACCAGCGCCGTTTCGTACCGCTCGAACGCGGCGGTGACCTCCGCCAGGGTCCCGGGGTCGTTGATATCCATGGCCGTCATCTTTCCCAGCTCGTTTCGCCGCGCGCCACCGGCGCCTTGCAGACTCCTTTGGCTTCCAGGTCCGCCGCGACCCGAAGCGCCAGATCCTCGCGCCCCGGCGCCGCCACCACCTGGACCCCGATCGGCAGCCCGCCGGGCCGCCGCACCGGGACCGCCACGACGGGCAGGCCGATCAGCGACAGCGGCTGCGTGAAGATGCCGATGTTCGGCCGGACCAGCATCTCCACCCCGTCCAGAACCATGGTCCGCTGCCCGATCGGCGGGGCCGTGCAGGGCGTAGCGGGGGCCAGGATCACGTCGACGCGGGAGAACAGCTCCATCACCCGGTCATGATACCAGCGGCGGAAGCGCTGCGCCTGGAGATACCACGACGCCGGCACCATGGCGCCGGCCAGCAGCCGGTCGCGGGTCGCCGGATCGAAGTCCGCCGCCTGGGTCCGGAGCCGATCCAGGTGCAGGTTGCCGCCCTCGGCGGTGGTGATGACATAGGCCGCCGCCCGCGCCCGCGCCGCCTCGGGCACCACGACTGTTTCCCTGGCGCCCAGGGCCTCCGCGACCTTCGCCACCGCCTCGAACGCCGCCGGATCGGCGCCGCGGGCGAAGTAGTCGCCGGCGACCGCGATCCGGAGCCCTTCCGCCCCCTGCCCCAGCACCGGTGACACCGGCGCGGCGGCTTGCGGTTCCTGCATCGCGTCGTAGGCTGACGCGAGGTCGGCCGCAGAGCGCCCCAGCGGCCCCAGATGGTCCAGGCTGAAGCAGAATGGAAAGGTTCCCTGGCGGCTCAGCCGGCCGAAGGTCGGCTTCAGTCCGAACAGCCCGCAGAACGAGGAAGGCACCCGGATCGACCCGTTGGTGTCGGACCCTAGCGCCAGCGGCACGAAACCCGCCGCGACCGCCGTTCCCGACCCGCCCGACGAGCCGCCGGACATGCGGGCGGGATCGTGCGGGTTGCGCGACGGGCCGTAATGGCTGTTCTCCCCCGTGAAGTCGTAGGCGTACTCGCCCATGTTCAGGGCACCGACCAGCACGGCCCCGGCGTCGTTCAGGCGCCGGATCAGGTCGGCGTCCGCCCCGGCCGGCGGATGGCCGGCATTGATCCTCGAACCCGCCAGGGTCGGCAGCCCCTTGATGTCGAACAGGTTCTTGACCGCGAACGGGACTCCGGCGAGCGGACCGGGATCGCCTCCCGCCCGGACCCGCGCATCGACGGCGGCGGCCTCGCCGAGGGCGCGCTCCGCGGTGACCGCGGTAAAGGCGCCGAGATGGGCGTCCAGCGCCCCGATCCGGAACAGGGCGGCGCGCGCGACCTCGACCGCGCTGACCGTTCCGCCCTTCACCGCGGAGGCGATCTGCAGCGCGCCGCTGGCATGGTCGATCATCGGGACTCCTCCCCCGGCCGGAAGGCGGGTGCCAGCTCGACTCCGTCGGGCAGCGGGAACTCCGTGACCAGCCGGGCTATTTCAGCGGTGCGGGCCATGTTCGCGACGACACCGGGCCGGTAATCCGGGTCGATGGCCAATCCCAGCGCCGCCGCCATATGATCCACATGGCTCTCGGCATCGAAAGTATTATCGGGCATGGACCCTCCCCTTTGCTAAGGTCGCGGCCGGTTTCGTCGCAACCGGCATGCCAATGGCAAAGGGTACGGAATCGTTGGTTGAAGCGGACGCCGCTGCATAAATGTTGTGCGGGCCGAAGGCTATGCTGGCCGAATAGGGGATCGGGTGACCGGGCGTGAGTGACCAGAGAGCGGAACTGAGGCGGACGCGGGCGGACGAGATCCGCGAGGCGGTCGCCGACGACATCATGTCCGGGCGGATATTCCCCGGCGTCCGCCTGGACGAGCAGGAACTGGCCGACCGCTTCGGCGTATCCCGCACGCCGGTTCGCGAGGCGCTGAAGCAGCTGTCCGCCACCGGCCTGATCGTCCTGCGCGCCCATAAGGGGGCCGTCGTCACGCCGATGACCAACGGCGGCCTGTCGGAACTGTTCGAGGGGCTGGCGGAGCTGGAGGCCGCGTGCAGCAGGCTGGCGGCGGAGAAGATGAGCGGCGCAGAGCGGCGCGCTCTCGAGTCGGTTCACCGAGAGGTCGGCGACCTGGTCCGGCGCGGCGATCCGGACGAGTATCACCTCGCCAACATCCGCTTCCACGACATGATCTACCAGGGCAGCCACAACGGTTTCCTGGCCGAAACAACCGTCGCGCTGCGCCGGCGGCTGTCGCCGTTCTCGCGCGCCCAGTTCCGCAACCTGGGCCGCATGGCCCGTTCCTTCGCCGAGCACGACCAGATCGTCACGGCGATCGTGCGCGGCGACGGGGACGCGGCCTTCCGGTCGATGCGCGCCCATCTCGCGACGGTCGAGCACGCGTTCGAGGATTATCTCGCGGAGGAAGGCCGGGCGGCCAGGACGATGGCGGCCACCCGGCGCTAGGCCGTTCTAGCGGGTCGGCTTGCCCTTGCCGCCGGCGGGAACGGCGCTGGCCGGGGGAGGTCCTCGGACAGGATGGTGATGTGCAGGTCGTAGGACACCTCGCCCTCGTCCTCGTCCCTGTGCACCACACCGATGAACTCGTCGCCGATCAGCATTTCGATCGGCGCGCCGCGCTTGGGCGGAGGGACGATGGTGATCCGGTCGTTCCCGAAAGTCCGGCGGAGATAATCCTGGACCCTGGCGATCTCGTTGGGCGTCATCACACTCTCGACAGGCTGTTGCGGCTTCAATCCCCGATCCTGGTGCCGCAGGTCAATCGACAACATCGGGCGGAGGCTCCGTGTTGCGGCACCGGACGCCGTTGCGCAAGTCCGGAATGTTACGCCGCACGGATTCAGCCTCGCTCAGGCACGTTCCGCGACATAGGCCGCCAGCCGCCAAGATGCGAGATATCCTCCGCCCCGTGGGTGGCAAAGGCTTCGCACAGGAAGCCCTTGACCGGCCCGACGCCGTCGATCAGCACCGTGCCGATGCCGAGCGGCGTCCCGATCCCGGACACGAAGCGGGCGAAACCGGCGTCCGGCACCGCCCACAGTTCGGCCTCGATCGCATGCCCCTCGTCCGGCCCGACGCGCAGCAGGCCGGGCCGCGCCGGGGTCATCCCGGACAGGGCGAACAGGCGATAGAGGGGCTCGGTCCGGACCGCCGCGACCTTGCGGGCGCCCAGCGCCACCAGCTCGCCGTTCAGCGGCATGCCTTCCATGTGTCCGCCGACCACCGCCACCAGCGTTCCCTCCGACGGTGGAGCCTCGGCCGGCCGGTCCGGCAGGGGAGCGCCGGTGGCGCCCAGGGTCAGCCCGGTGGCGCGCTGCCAGCGGCTGCCCAGCGCCGCCAGCGCCCGGTCGCGTCCGGCAGGCGCGATCAGCGTGACGCCGAGCGGCAGGCCAAGGGGGCCGAAGCCGTTGGGAACCGCGACGGCGGAGAGGTCCAGCAGGTTCGTGAAGTTGGTGTAGGCGCCCAGGTTCGTGTTGAGCACCACCGGGTCGGCCTCAAGCTGGTCGACGGTGTAAATGGTTCCCGCCGTCGGCACCAGCAGCACGTCGATCTCCCGCCATGCTCGGCTCGCCGTCCTGCGCAGCTCCTCCAGCCGGTACATCGCCCGGAAGGCATCGACGGCACTGAAGGCGTCCGCGGACTGGATGATGCGCCGGGTGACGGCATGCACGCTCTCCGGCCGGTCGCGCAGGAAGGTCTCGACCGCGGCCATCCGCTCGGCGACCCAGGGGCCGCTGTAGAGCAGGTCGGCGGTCTCCCGGAACGGGGTGAAATCGATGGCGACCGACTTCCCGCCCAACTCCGTCAGGCGTTCGACGGCGTCGGCGAAGAGCTGTGCCGCCGCATCGTCGCCGAAGAAACGCAGGTCCTCGGCACGCGGCACCCCGAAGCGGAAGCGCTCCGGCAGCGCCGCGTCCTCCACGGTGCGCGAATAGGGATCGTCGGGATCGAACCCTCGGGCAACGTCGAACACGGCCGCCGCGTCGGCCGATGTCAGGGCGAAGATCGACACGCAGTCGAGCGAGCGGCAGGCCGGCACGACGCCAGACGTGCTGAGGGCGCCGCGCGTCGGCTTCAATCCCACGATGTTGTTGAAGGCCGCCGGCACCCTGCCCGACCCCGCCGTGTCGGTTCCCAGCGCGAAGCCGACCAGCCCGGACGAGACCGCGACCGCCGAGCCGGAACTGGACCCGCCCGGGATGTAGCGGGGATCGAACGGGTTGCGCGGGATACCGTAGGGCGAGCGGACGCCGACCAGACCGGTGGCGAACTGGTCCAGGTTGGTCTTGCCGACCAGCACGGCTCCCGCCTCCAGCAGCCGTTTCAACACGGGCGCCGTCGCCTTCGGCTGGTAGGCGAAATCGGGGCAGGCCGCCGTGGTCGGCATTCCCGCCACGTCGATGTTGTCCTTCACCGCGAAAGGGATGCCGAAGAGCGGCAGCCTGGCGGCCTGATCGCGGGTCAGCGCGTCCAGTTCTCCGGCCCGGTGCCGCAGGTCCGCCGGGTCGCAGCGGGAGATCCAGACGTGATCGTCGCCGGCCGCCGCGATCCGCCCCAGGACGGCCTCCACGACGGCGGCGACCGACAGGGTGCCCTTGGCGTATCCATCGCCGAGGGTGGCCAGGTCCAAGCTTCCGATCACGTCTCCCCCGCTCATCGCCATCCCCTTCCATCCGTCGCGTATGCGATCATGCATACAGCGAGCCACAGTTTTCTCCTTTGAAATCATACGTCTAACCCACTGCTAAATTGAAGACCCAAGTTCATGCTTAAATTTTGAGCTACGAAGACCCTATGCGCCCAACGCTTATGCAGCCTTTCACTCGCATCCCCGCGGGAACCCCGCCGCCATGCCGCATATGACCCCTGGTATAGAGCTTGCAGGGTACCGGCCATCAAACGAACGAAAATTCCTGGATGGAGGGTTCTGATGACGGTGAATCAGGGCATTTCACGTCGCACGGCCTTGGGCGTCCTCGCGGGCGCCGCTGCGGGAACCGCGATCTCGGGCTTCTCGCCGCTCTCACGGGCCCTCGCCGCCAAGAAGCTGATGGTCGGCTTCATCTATGTCGGCCCGCGCGACGACTTCGGCTACAACCAGGCCCATGCCGAAGCCGCCGCGGCGCTCCGCTCCATGAGCGGCATCAAGGTCGTGGAGGAGGAGAAGGTCGCCGAGACCCTCGACGTCCAGAAGACCATGGAAAGCATGATCAACCTGGACGGCGCCGGACTGGTCTTCCCGACCTCGTTCGGCTATTTCGACCCGCACATGCTGAAGGTGGCGCAGAAATATCCCGACGTGGAGTTCCGCCACTGCGGCGGCATGTTCAAGGCCGGCGTCCATCCCGCCAATACCGGCAGCTATTTCGGCTATATCGACGAAGGCCAGTATCTCAACGGCGTCGCCGCCGGCCATGCGACCAAGTCGAAGAAGCTGGGCTTCGTCGCGGCCAAGCCGATCCCGCAGGTCCTGCGCAACATCAACGCCTTCACGCTCGGCGCCCGCTCGGTCGATCCGGCCATCACCACCCAGGTTATCTTCACCGGCGACTGGTCCATGCCGGTCAAGGAGGCGGAGGCGACCAACGGCCTGGTGAACGCCGGCGTGGATGTCGTCACCTGCCACGTGGACAGCCCCAAGGTCGTGGTCGAGACCGCCGAGCGGCGCGGCGCCTATACCTGCGGTTATCACGCCAACCAGGCGCCGCTGGCTCCCAAGGGATACCTGACCGGGGCGGAGTGGAACTGGATCACCGTCTACAAGGATTTCGTGACCAAGGCCCAGGCGGGCGAGAAGCCGGGGCAGTTCGTGCGCGGCGGCCTGAAGGAGGGCTTCATCAAGACCTCGGCCTACGGCCCGGCGGTCAGTTCCGAGTCCAAGGCGGCCGGCGAGGCGATCAAGGCGAAGATGATGGCCGGCGACTTCCCGATCTTCGCCGGGCCGATCCGCAGCAATACCGGCGCGGAGGTCATCCCGGCCGGCAAGACATACGGGCAGACCGACCTTTGGCTCGAAGGGATGGACTGGCTGGCCGAGGGCGTCGTCGGCTCGACCTCCTAAGGAGGGCCGGGACGATGGTCAACCAGACCGCCCGGCTGCCGGGCTCCGCGGCATCGCCGTTAGGCAGCCTTCCCCTGGACGCGCTGCGCTCCGGCGCGGAGGCGGTGCTGATCCCGGTCGGCGCCCTGCTCGCCACGGCGGTCGTGTTCGGGATCTTCGTGGCGCTGGCCGGCGCCGACCCGTTCGAGACCTTCGAGCTGATGTACCGGGGCGCCTTCGGCACCTGGTTCTCGTGGCAGAATACGCTCCAGCGCACGGCACCGCTGCTTCTGACGGCCCTGTGCGTGGCCCTGCCCGCGCGGCTGGGCCTGGTCATCATCGGCGGCGAGGGGGCGCTGGTGATCGGCGGGCTCTGCTCGGCCGCCGCCGGGATGGCGATGGCTGGCGCACCGCCCTGGCTGCTGCTGGGCGTCATGGCGCTGGCCGGCATGGCGGCGGGCGGCGCCTGGATCGCCCTGGCCGGCGCGCTCCGCCAGTTCCGCGGCGTCAACGAGACGATCTCCAGCCTGCTGCTGGCCTATATCGCGATCGCCCTGATGAACCACATGGTCGAAGGACCCTTGCGCGATCCGGCCAGCCTCAACAAGCCTTCCACCCCGCCGCTGGGCGACGCCAACATGATCGGCGCGATCCCGGGGCTGGACGTCCACTGGGGGCTGGCGTTCGGCTTGGTCGCCTGCATCGCCGCCTATGTGCTGATGCAGAGGACCACCTTCGGCTTCGGCGCCCGGATGGTCGGCGGCAATGTCCGGGCCGCCCGCATGGCCGGGCTGTCGGTGGCGAAGCTGACCCTGGTCACCTGCTTCCTGGCCGGGGCCGCCGCCGGGCTGGCCGGCATGGTCGAGGTGGCGGCGGTGCATGGCAGCGCCAACGCCTCGCTGGTCGCGGGCTATGGCTATACCGGCATCCTGATCGCCTTCATCGCCCGGCAGAACCCGCTGGCGGTGATCCCGGTGGCCCTGATGTTCGGCGGCATCGCCGCCAGCGGCGGGCTGCTCCAGCGCCGGCTGGACCTGCCCGACGCCACCATCCTGGTGCTCCAGGGCATCGCCTTCGTCATGATCCTGGCCAGCGACACGCTCTACGGCCGGTTCCGCATCTTCCAGCCGAGGGGGTGACGCCATGGAGGATCTCGGCTGGTGGGGCGTGGCCCTGGCGGTACTCGCAGGCGCGATCCGGGTCAGCACCCCCTTCCTGTTCGTCAGCCTGGGCGAGTTGCTGACGGAGAAGAGCGGGCGGATCAACCTGGGGCTGGAAGGTACGCTGGTGATGGGCGCCATGAGCGCCTACGCGGTCTCGTACATGACCGGCTCGCCTTGGGCGGGCGTGCTGGTGGCCGGCCTGGCCGGCGCCCTGTTCGGCCTGCTGCACGCCGCCATATGCAGCCTGCCGCGGGTCAACGACATCGCGGTCGGCATCGCGCTGATGCTGCTGGGCACCGGGCTGGCCTTCTTCCTGGGCAAGCCCTTCATCCAGCCGCAGGCGCCGATCCTGCCGGCGATCGACCTGGGCTGGTGGAGCGACCTGCCGCAGGTCCGCTCGGCCCTCCAGATCAACGTGCTGTTCATCCTGGGGCTGGTGCTGGCGCCCTTCCTGCTGTGGGTGCTGACCAACACCCGCTGGGGCCTGATCGTCAGGACGGTCGGCGACAGCGCCGACGCCGCGCGGGCCATGGGCTATCCGGTCGATCTGGTCCGGGGGGCCGCGACCATGGCCGGCGGCTTCCTCGCCGGGATCGGCGGGTCGTTCCTGTCGCTCTACTATCCCGGAAGCTGGAACGAGGGCCTGTCCAGCGGCCAGGGGCTGATGGCCGTGGCGCTGGTGATCTTCGCCCGCTGGCACCCGATCCGCTGCCTGGGGGCGGCCTTGCTGTTCGGCGGCGCCGGCGCGCTCGGCCCGGCGCTCCAGTCGGTCGGGGTGACGCAGGGCTACTACCTGTTCAACGCCGCACCCTACCTGCTGACCCTGGTCATCATGATCGCGACCTGCTCGCCGACCCGCACCCTGGCCGGCGCCCCGGGCGAACTGAGTATCACCAAATGACGCACATCGACTCCGATCCCTACCCCTGGCCCTACGACGGCGACCTGCGGCCGGCCAACACGGCGCTGATCGTGATCGACATGCAGACCGACTTCTGCGGCAAGGGCGGCTATGTGGACGCCATGGGCTACGACCTGTCGCTGACCCGCGCGCCGATCGAGCCGATCGGCCGGGTGCTGGCGGCGATGCGCCGGGGCGGCTTCACGGTCTTCCATACCCGCGAGGGGCACCGGCCCGACCTCGCCGACCTGCCGGCCAACAAGCGCTGGCGCTCGCAGCGGATCGGCGCCGGGATCGGCGATCCGGGGCCATGCGGGCGCATCCTGGTGCGCGGCGAGCCGGGCTGGGAGATCATCCCGGAACTCGCCCCGAACCGGGCGAGCCCGTCATCGACAAGCCGGGCAAGGGCAGCTTCTGCGCCACCGACCTGGACCTGATGCTGCGCCGGGGCGGCATCCGCAACATCGTGCTGACCGGCATCACGACCGACGTCTGCGTCCACACCACGATGCGCGAGGCCAACGACCGCGGCTACGAATGCCTGCTGCTGGAGGACTGCTGCGGCGCCACCGACCGAGGCAACCACGAGGCTGCGATCCGCATGGTGAAGATGCAGGGCGGCGTGTTCGGCGCCGTCGCCCGCTCCGACGATCTGCTGGGGGTCCTGTCATGAGCTTCCTGCGCACCCATCCCAACGGCGCCCTCGGCCTGGAAGCCGTCGGCATGACCAAGCGCTTCGGCGGGCTCGCCGCCCTGGACGACGTGTCGCTCCGGGTCTCCGCCGGCAGCTTCCACGCGCTGCTGGGCGAGAACGGCGCCGGCAAGAGCACGCTGGTCAAATGCGTCATGGGCTATTACCACGCCGACCAGGGCCAGATCGCCGTCGGCGAGACGGAGCGGTCCATCGCCAACCCGCGCGACGCCCACGCGCTGGGCGTCGGCATGGTCTACCAGCATTTCACCCTGGTCCCCGGCATGACCGTGGCGGAGAACCTGGTGCTGTCGCGTACCCGCGTGCCGGCCGTGGTGGACTGGGCGGCGGAGACGAAGGCGCTGGACGCCTTCATGGCCGGGATGCCGTTCCGGGTCCCGCTGGACGTGCCGGTATCGGCGCTGGCGGCGGGAGAGAAGCAGAAGCTGGAGATCCTGAAGCAGCTCTACCTGAAGAACCGCTTCCTGATCCTGGACGAGCCGACCTCCGTCCTGACCCCCGGCGAGGCCGACGAGGTGCTGGGCCTGCTGCGCCGGATGACGCGGGAGGGCCGGCTGACGGTGCTGACCATCACCCACAAGTTCCGCGAGGTCATGGCCTATGCCGACGAGGTGACGGTGCTGCGCCGGGGCCGCTTCGCCGGGACCGGCAGGGTCGCGGACCTGACCCCGGCCGACATGGCGGAGATGATGATCGGTGCCAAGGAGATCCCCAAGGGCGCCGCCCGCCTCGGCACCGACCTGGGCGAGCCGCGCCTCCGGATCAGCGGGCTGAAGGCGCTGGGCGACGGTGGCCTTCCTGCGGTCGAGGACCTGGACCTGACCGTGCGCGCCGGCGAGATCGTCGGCATCGCCGGCGTCTCGGGCAACGGCCAGCGCGAGTTGGTCGAGGTGCTGGCCGGCCAGCGCCCTCCCGCCGCCGGGGAGATCCATGTCTGCGGCGAACGCTACGCCGCGACCCGAGCGGAGATGAAGCGCCACCGCCTGTGCCTGCTGCCGGAGGAGCCGCTGCGCAACGCCTGCGTCGCCCGCATGAGCGTGGCGGAGAACATGTCCTTCCGCAACTTCGACGACCCGCCCTATGCCCGCGGCGGCTGGTGGCTGAACGGCGGCGCCATGCGCGGGGCGGCGCGCGAGCTGATCCAGCTCTACAAGGTCAAGACGCCCGGCCCCGACGCCGCGATCGGCACCCTGTCCGGCGGCAACGTCCAGCGCGCCGTGCTGGCCCGCGAACTGGCCCGCGACGTGCGGGTGCTGATCGTCGCCAACCCCTGCTTCGGCCTGGACTTCGCAGCGGTCGCCGACATCCGGTCGCAGATCATGCAGGCCCGCAACCGGGGCGCCGCCGTGCTGCTGGTCAGCGAGGACCTGGACGAGCTTTTCGAACTGGCCGACCGGATCTGCGTGATGTTCGACGGCCATCTGGTCCACGAGACGCCGACCGGACAGGCCGACATCGGCGTGATCGGGCAGCACATGGCGGGGCATTGACCATGACCGATGTTTTAACGCTGCCGACCGCCAAGCCCTACCCCTTCGCCTTCCCGCCCGCCCGCACCGCGCTGGTCATCATCGACATGCAGCGCGACTTCATCGAGCCCGGCGGCTTCGGCGAGGCCCTGGGCAACGACGTGACGCCGCTGGCGGCCCTGGTGCCCCATGTCCGCCGCCTGCTCGACGGCTGCCGGGCGGCCGGCCTGACCATCATCCACACCCGCGAGGCGCACGAGCCGGACCTGTCGGACTGCCCGCCGGCGAAGCGCCTGCGCGGCTCCTCCGACCTTCGGATCGGCGACGAAGGACCGATGGGGCGCATCCTGGTCAAGGGAGAGCCCGGCAACGCCATCGTGGACGACCTTACCCCGCTGCCGGACGAGATCGTGATCGACAAGCCCGGCAAGGGCGCCTTCTACGCCACGCCGTTGGGCGACATCCTGGCCGAGCGGGGCATCACCCACCTGCTGTTCGCCGGCGTCACGACGGAAGTCTGCGTCCAGACCACCATGCGCGAAGCCAACGACCGTGGTTTCGAATGCCTGCTGGTCGAGGACGCGACAGAAAGCTATTTCCCCGCCTTCAAGCAGGCGACGCTGGAGATGATCCGCGCGCAGGGGGCGATCGTGGGGTGGACCGCCGAAGTGGACGAGGTTATGGGGGCGTTGGCGCAGTGAAAGTTCAAAGGTGTTCGGCCACAGATGCACGCAGATAAACTCAGATAAATAGAGAAGATAGTTCTTGAGTGATGCGGAACATGGGTCGCATCGACGATTGGTTTTTATCTGGGTTCATTTGTGTTTATCTGTGGCAAAACCTTAATGCTTACCTTTTCTCCACATCCGGCACTGAACGCAGACGCGGTCAGTTCCCGGCAGATCCATAAGTGAATGCCCCACCTTGAATTAATGCGAGCTTGAGCGCACCTTAACGGCTGTAATGCTCATTCAAGCTTGCATCAAGGCCTTATGGCGACGCCGCACACCCCGACCCTGGCCGCGAAGCGGGCCATCCGCAAGATCGGCACCGATCTGCGGAAGGCACGCCTGCGCCGCCGCCTGACGATGGAAGTGATCGCGGCGCGGGCATTCGTGTCGCGCGGCACTCTGGCCCGCGTGGAGCAGGGCGATCCCGCCGTGTCGTTCGGCATCTATGCGTCGGTGATGCAGGCCTTAGGATTGATCGGCGGGCTGGGCGACTTGGCGGCCGACGACCAGCTTGGCGAGGATCTGGAGAACGAGCGGCTGCCCAAGCGTGTCCGGCCGAGAAAGTCGCTCTTGGAATGAGCGGGAGCGAGATCGAGGTTCATGCCGACCTGGGCGGGGCTACTCCGGTATTTTGACGCAAACGCCACCGCTCCTTAGCTAGGCAAGCGAACCGTCCCCAGCTAGACTCCCTGGCAATTTTCCATCCTGCCTGTCGGACATTTCCCTAGCCATGGCCGAACCGCACGTCATCTCCGCGTTGGTCGCCAAGTGCTCCGAGCTTGCAGGCCTGACCAGCATGCCGAGAAGCAGTTAGCGCAACTCCGAGCCGACCTGGGACACGTGGACGGCGTTATCCGACTGGTACGGGAAGCAAGCGCCCGAGGCCATCCCGCCCAAGCGTGTCATGCACCGCAACGCATGGTTCGAGCCAGGGGAGTGCGCCCGATTTTGCTACGATAGGTGGCAATCAGGCCCTTTTCTCTCCGGTGGCATTCTCAATAACCGTGAGAAGCTGGCTTGCGAGCGTCTCTGCAATCAGCTTTTCCACGGCAGATACATCCACACGCTCCCCGTCTCGCCAAGCGGCATCTGCCGCTTCTAGGGTTCCATAATACGGCCTTTTGTTTGAGGCAATTTGATCGGGAATGGTCTTTGTGCCGGGAAGTCTGCTATTCAGCTTAACGCTCAGGACAAGGTAAGACACCACTCGGGACGTTCTACCATTTCCGTCCGTAAATGGATGTATCCAGTTCAGGCGCCAGAGAACGTAGGCTGCCAAATGGATTGCCGTTTTGGTATCCCAATTTTCGTTGACGTAGTCGCACAAATCCTCGACCTGCTGCGCCACCATAAAGGCGTCGGCCGGCTTGTGGTCGCTACCACTGATGGCGACCGGCCCTGGCCGCCAGTTACCGGCGTACATATCAAGACCGTCCAAAGCGATGCGCTGAAGATGCTGTATTGACGATGGGCGAAGGCGGAACTGACGCTCAGGATTGTCGAGCCAATGCAGAATCATCTGCACTGCTTCATCATATTGTCGTACGCCGTTCTCCGCCTCTCTCTTGGCAACCTCCGCCGGGTCCGTGATCAGTGACGGAGTCGATGCATGTGATTTGCGATCTACGTCAATTGCCGTCATCAAATTATCTTCATCCATGTGCCGATACTGTTTCGCAGGCGCGCGCCACCATGTCTCGGGTGATGCTCTCGTTCTCAATGTGAGTATTCCCGTACACGAAGCTGCGCCGCTGCTCCTCCCACTGCTCGTCAGACATACGGACTTCCCGAGACATGGCAATAAGATGGTCCAGGTCGGTTTTCATTGTTCCAATTCCAGTGCGTTAATGTCGTCCCCATTAACATGGGGCGTCGCTCTGGATGACAACATCGCTTGCGGCATCACGTCAACCCAAATGAAGTACCCCAATCGTCTCGACGACGAAATTTGACATCGGGGTGAGCGGAAGCGGCTTTTGCCGATCCCGTGGCCGCCACATTGAATCGAGTGGGGATTGCCGGAAGCCCTAAAGCTTCTGCAGTAAACTGCTGAAGGGTTTCATCAGACCCACGGAACGGTTAGATGTTCTCCATAATATATGAAGCAACTGACAATAATCCCGTGCATTGATCAATGCCACCTTGTGGCGCTGAGAAGTCCACCGACATCCCCATGACCCCGGCGCGCTTGCCGACCATGGAGAACAGGGTACCTGCTCCATCGACCTGGCTCTTGAGAATGCCGGGTATTTCGGCCTGTCCCCGTCGAGGGCCAATGCGATCGTCCGTGAAGTTGCTTCCGCGACCTCGCGATGGCGGACCGTCGCGGCGTCCCTCGGCGTCAAGCCGTCGGAGATCGACCGCATGGAAACCGCGTTCGAGCATGGCGAACTGCGGCTTGCGCTGAACGCCGGGAACATCCATCCCGTTCCCAGCGCTCCGCCCTCCTGATCAGGTGACGGACGGAAGGTTACTCCGCCGCCTCCCGCCGCTCCACTTCCGGCACCCAGCGCAGCACCGGCTTGCGGGCCGCGCCCGTCTCGTCCAGGCGCCGCCTCGGAGTCATCCGCGGGGCGCCGAGGAAGTGGTCGGCGTCGCCGGACTTGGCGCGCTCGGCCAGCCCGCGCATCACCCGGATGAAGGCGTCCAGGCTCTGCTTGCTCTCGGTCTCGGTCGGCTCGATCAGGAAGGCGCCGTGGACGACCAGCGGGAAATACATGGTCATCGGGTGGTAGCCCTCGTCGATCATCGCCTTCGCGAAGTCGAGCGTCGTCACCCCCGTCCCCTTCAGGAACCTGTCGTCGAACAGCGCCTCGTGCATGCACGGCCCCTCGAACGAGGGCGTCATCACGTCGCCCAGGCTCGCCATCACGTAGTTGGCGTTGAGCACGGCGTCGCTTGCCACCTGCCGCAACCCGTCGGCGCCGTGGCTCAGGATATAGGCCAATGCCCGTACGAACATGCCCATCTGGCCGTGAAAGCCCTTCAGCCGGCCGAACTCCTTGCCGCTGGAGTCCTCGTCCGCACCGCTCTCCACCAGGGAGAAGCCGTCCGGTCCGTGGACCACGTAGGGCAAGGGCACGAACTTCGCCAGCGCGTCGGACAGCACGACCGGGCCGCTGCCCGGGCCGCCGCCGCCGTGGGGCGTGGAGAAGGTCTTGTGCAGGTTGATGTGCATCGCGTCGATGCCGAGGTCGGCGGGACGCACCCGGCCGACGATGGCGTTGAAGTTGGCGCCGTCGCAGTAGAAATAGGCGCCGGCCGCGTGCACCGCTTCCGCGATCTCGACGATGTCGCGCTCGAACAGCCCGCAGGTGTTCGGGTTGGTCAGCATGATCGCGGCGACGTCGTCGCCCAGCTTCGCCTTCAGCGCCTCGACATCGACCCGGCCGGTGGCATCAGCCGGGATCGCGTCCACGGTGAAGCCGCAGGCCGCCGCCGTCGCCGGGTTGGTGCCGTGGGCGGATTCGGGGACCAGGACGCGGCGACGCCGGCTGGTGCTGCCGTCGCGGTCCTCGATGGCGGCGCGGATCGACATCATGCCGCACAGCTCGCCGTGGGCTCCCGCCGCCGGCGACATCGCCACGGCCGGCATCCCGGTCAGCGTCTTCAGCCAGTGGGCCAGCGTGTCGATCAGCTCCAGGGCGCCCTGCACCGTCCGCTCCGGCTGGAGCGGATGGATGTCGCTGAAGCCCGGCAGGCGGGCCAGCTTCTCGTTCAGGCGCGGGTTGTGCTTCATGGTGCACGACCCCAGCGGATAGAGCCCGCTGTCGATCGCGAAGTTCTTCTGGGATAGCCGCGTGTAGTGGCGGATCACCTCGGGTTCGCTGAGGCCGGGCAGGCCGATCCGCCCGCGCTCCCGCACCGCTCCCAGGCGGCTCTTGACGGCGGGCGGCTTCGGCAGGTCCACGCCGGTGGTGCCGGGGCTGTCCTGTTCGAAGATCAAGGGTTCTTCCAGCATCAGCGCCCGGTTGCCGCTGATCGTGCCGGCCGCGGCGGAAGCGGCCCCGCCGCCCTCGACGCCGAGGGCGTCGACGTGGGTCTTGCGTCCCTGGGTATTCATGACAGTGCTTCCTTCAGGCCGGAGGCCAGGGCATCCATGTCGGCGTCGGTGTTGGTCTCGGTCGCGGCCACCAGCAGCAGGTCGGCCAGGGCCTCGTCGCCCGGATAGAGGCGGGAAACCGGGACGCCGCCCAGGATGCCGGCCTTGGCCAGCTTGTTGACCACCTTCGCGGCGGGCTTCTTCAGGCGCACGGCGAACTCGTTGAAGAAGCTGTCGCTGACCACCTCGACGCCCTTCAGCGCGTCCAGCCGGTCGGCGAGTTGCACCGCCTTGGCGTGGTTGATCCTGGCCAGCCGGCCGAAGCCCTCCTCGCCCAGCAGGCTCATGTGGATCGTGAAGGCCAGCGCGCACAGTCCGCTGTTGGTGCAGATGTTGCTGGTCGCCTTCTCGCGCCGGATATGCTGCTCGCGGGTGGACAGCGTCAGGACCCAGCCGCGCCGGCCCTCGGCATCCACGGTCTGGCCGGTCAGGCGGCCGGGCATGTGGCGGACATACTTGTCGCGCGTCGCGAACAGGCCGACATAGGGACCGCCGAAGTTCAGCGCGTTGCCGATCGATTGCCCCTCGGCCACGACGATGTCGGCGCCCATCTCGCCCGGCGGGGTCAGCAGCCCCAGCGACACCACTTCCGCGACCGCGACGATCAGCAGCGCGCCCTTGGCGTGGACGGCGGCGGCAAGGTCGGTCAGGTCGCGAACCTGTCCGAAGAAGCCGGGGTTCTGCACGACGACGCAGGAGGTCTTGTCGTCGACCAGGGCCGCCAGGTCCTCCTTCCCCTCGGCATCAGCAGGGGCCGCGACCACCTCGAACCCGTGGAATCGGGCGTTGGTCGCCGTCACGTCGCGGTAATGCGGGTGAAGGCCGCCGGACAGCACGGCACGGCTGCGCCGGGTCACCCGGTTCGCCATCATGACCGCCTCGGCGCAGGAGGTGGCGCCGTCATAGAGCGAGGCGTTCGCCACATCCATGCCGGTGATCAGGGCCACCTGGGTCTGGAACTCGAACAGGTACTGGAGCGTGCCCTGGGTGACCTCCGGCTGGTAGGGCGTGTAGGAGGTCAGGAACTCGCCGCGCTGGATCAGGTGGTCGACCGCCGCCGGTACGTGGTGGCGGTAGGCGCCGGCGCCGAGGAAGCTGGGCACGCTGCCGGCCGCCACGTTCTTCGCCGCCATGCCGGCGATCATCCGCTCGACCTCCATCTCCCCGGCATGAGGGGCGAGGCCCTCGATCGGCGCCGCCAGCCGGGCCGATTCCGGCACGTCGCGGAACAGGCTGTCGACCGAGGGCACGCCGATGGTGGCGAGCATCGACCGGCGGTCGGCCTCGGTCAGGGGCAGGTAGCGCATCAGTGCAGGCCCTCGCAGTATTCCTGGTAGGCCGCCTCGTCCATCAGGTCGTCCAGGTCGGATTGGTTCTCGATGCGCAGCTTGACGAACCAGCCCTCGCCCATGGGGTCGCGGTTGACCAGGGCCGGGTCGTCGGCCAGCGCCTCGTTGACCTCGACCACGTCGCCGGCGACCGGCGCGTAGACCTCGCTGGCGGCCTTGACCGACTCGACCACGGCGGCTTCCTTGCCGGCGACGACGTTGCGGCCGATCTCGGGCAGTTCGACGAAGACCACGTCGCCCAATTGCTTCTGGCATAGTCGGATATCCCGACGGTGGCGACGTCACCCTCGACGCGGATCCACTCGTGGTCCTTGGTGAACTTGATGGTGCTCATGGCGGATATCCCGGAATTGAAAACCTGAGGAAGAAGGACGGCCGGAGAAACGCTTATCCCCGGTAATAACGCTGGGCGACGAAGGGCATCTCGGCGACCTTGGCCGGAATCGCCTTGCCCCGGACCATCAGGTTGACCGGCGTGCCCGGCGCCGCGGCTGGGGTCGCCACGTAGCCCATCGCGACCGGGCCGTTGAGGCTGGGGCCGAAGCCGCCGCTGGTGACTTCGCCGATGGAAGCGCCCGAGGCGTCGGTGACCTGGGTATGCTCGCGGGCGGGCGCCCGACCGTCCGGGCGGATGCCGACGCGGCGGCGCGCGGTCCCGTTGGCCAACTGGTCCAGGATCACGCCGGCGCCGGGGAAGCCGCCCTCGGCGCGGCGGCGCTTGCCGATCACCCAGTTCAGGCCGGCCTCGACCGGGGTGGTAGCGGTGTCGATATCATGGCCGTAGAGGCACAGCCCGGCTTCGAGCCGCAGCGAGTCGCGCGCCCCCAGCCCGATCGCCTCGACCTCGGCCTCGGCCAGCAGCAGGCGGGCGATGGTGTCGGCCAGCGCGTCGGGAACCGAGATCTCGTAGCCGTCCTCCCCGGTGTAGCCGGAGCGGGTGATCAGCACGGCGACGCCGCGGAAGTCGGCCTCGATCGCGCTCATGAACTTCATGGCCGCGGCTTCGGGCACGAACCGGGACAGCACGTCGGCCGCCCGGGGACCCTGGAGCGCCAGCAGTGCGCGCTCGCCCAGGTACTCGACCGCGATCCGGTCACCGATGTGGCGGCGCAGATGGGCGATGTCGGCCGCCTTGCAGGAGGCGTTGACGACCAGGAACAGGTGGTCGCCCATGTTGGTGATCATCAGGTCGTCCAGGATGCCGCCCTGCTCGTTGGTGAACAGGCTGTAGCGCATCCGTCCCTGCCCCAGCGCCTGGACGTCGCCGGGCACAAGCGTCTCCAGAGCCGCCGCCGCACCCTCGCCGATCAGGCGGACCTGGCCCATGTGCGAGACGTCGAACAACCCGCGCCCGCGCGGGTATGGAGATGTTCCTTGAGGATGCCCAGGGGGTACTGGACCGGCATGTCGTAGCCGGCGAAGGGCACCATCTTGGCGCCCAGTTCCACATGAAGGGCGTGGAGCGGCGTCGTGAGCAGGGGGGCGTCACCGCCAGTTGAGTCACTCAAGGAACATTTCCTCCGACAGGTTTCCGGTCCGCGCGAACGGCGCGGCCACGGCCCCCTCTGTCGCGGACCTGAGAGATTCACCGGCGCGCCGTTCGGCGTCGCCAGCTTACTCCTTCGGTGAGGCCTGCCCGAGTCGGAACGACCGACCGGCATCCTGCTTTCCAGAGTGCTTCCCTCTGCGGTCCTTTTGCCTGAGAGTTTCCGGGGGCGGTTGCTCCTTCGGCGCCACCGGGACGAACGGCCCGGCGATCTCTCCCGCGAGAGGTCTTCAGCATGTTGGCCTAAGCTAACTGGTGCGGTGCGAAAGTCAACGCACGTCTGCCGTTTCCCCTGCGGCATCCGCGCAGTATAGAGCCCCCATGATCCTTCAGTTCATCCATGTGGTCTGGCCGATCTTCGCGTGCGCCGGGCTGGGTTGGCTATGGCAGCGCCTGGGCCAGCCATTCGACGAGAAGTCGGTCTCGGCCCTGGTGGCGTACCTGGGGGTGCCCAGCCTGCTGCTGACCTCCCTGTCGAAGACCGAGGTGCGGCTCGACGTGCTGCTGGAGACGCTGCTCGCCGGCAGCCTGGCCCTGGCGCTCTGCGCCGCCGCCGGGGCCGCGGTGCTGAAGCTGGCCCGGCTGCCGGTGCGGCCCTACCTGCCCTCGATCATCCATCCCAACACCGGCAACCTGGGACTGCCGATCGTCTTCTTCGCCCTGGGCGAACCGGCCATGCCCTACGCCATAGCCTTCTCCACCCTGGTCCAGATCAGCCATTTCACGGTCGGCGTCGGGCTGGCCTCCGGCCAGATGTCGTGGCGCACCGTGCTCGCTTCGCCGCCGCTCTACTCGCTGGCGGTGGCTCTGGCGCTGATCGGCACCGGCACGCCGCTGCCCTGGTGGGTGCTGGACGTCACGGGCCTGCTCGGCGGACTGACCGTGCCGCTGATGCTCCTGCTGCTCGGCGGGTCGCTGGCGAAGCTGAAGCTGTACCGGCTGGGCCGGCCGGCGGCGCTGTCCTGCCTCCGCGTCGGGCTGGGGCTGGGAGCCGGCCTGGCCGTGTCGAAGGCCCTGGGGTTGGACCCGCTGCCGGCGGGAGCGCTGGTGATCCAGTGCGCGATGCCGGTCGCCGTTTTCAGCTATCTGTTCGCCGTCCGTTACAACGGCCCGGCGGACGAGGTCGCCGGCATGATCCTGATCTCCACCCTGCTGGCGCTGGCGGCCTTGCCGCTGATCCTGATGGCCGCGGCGTGAGGGGGCATCGCAGGCATTCCGGCGCCGCGCTTGACCCCCGCGGCGCACCGCCGATATTCGGGTATGGGTTTACGTATACGTAACATAGAGCACAGGTCCAGATGCCGCTTTCACCACCTGCCCCGCGCGAGCATATCCATACCCGCCGGGTGACCTGCCAGGGGTTCCGCCGGACCGACGGGCTGTGGGACATCGAGGGCCATATCACCGACGTCAAGACCTACCCGTTCGAGAACGACTTCCGCGGTCCGATCGAGCCGGGCGATCCGATCCACGACATGTGGATCCGGCTGACGTTGGACGACCGGTTCGAGGTCAGGGCGGTCGAGGCGGTGACCGACAAGAGCCCCTATGCGGTGTGCCCGGCGATCACGCCCAACTTCCAACGGCTGATCGGATTGCGCATCCGCTCCGGGTGGACCCAGAAGGTCAAGGAACTGCTGGGCGGCGTCGAGGGCTGCACCCATCTGGTCGAACTGCTGGGGCCGGTCGCCACGACGGCGTTCCAGACGATCTTCCCCGTGCTGGCGCGCGAACGGGCGCGGGGCGGGTCGGTGGACGGCGATTCGCCATCCGCTCCCGCCGCGCGCAAACGCCCGCCGCTGCTGCTCGACACCTGCCACGCGTTTCGGAGCGACGGCGAGGTCACCCGGAAACAGTGGCCGGAACATTATACCGGCAACGACTGAACCCCGGCGATTACTCGGCGGCGTCCGGCGTCTCGAACGGTGTCTGGTGGAACGGTTCGCCATGCCCGTGGGAGGCCCGGGCATGTCCCTCCTCGGTGGCGGCCGCCCGGAAATAGGCCAGGGCGAAGACCCGGATCGCGGCGGTCAGGGACGTGGCCGGCTCCTTCCGCTCGCTGATCTGGGTGCATAGCGTGTGGATGGTGATGCGCTCGCGCCGGCAGATGTCGTACAGGGCGTCCCACATGAAGGGCTCGAGCCGGCAACTGGTCCGGTGCCCCGCGACGGTGACGTTCCGGCTGACCAGCGTGCTCGGCTTCATGGCCGCCTCCAACCGGGAAATCCCGGGTTCCTCGCGCTCCGTCGCGAAATCGGCGGGCTGGTTGTCACGAGCGCCCGCCGGTTCGGAGGCGACCTCTGGCGCCGGGACGGCTAGCGCCTGATCAGAATGCATGCGGTGAATCCCTCTTAATCGATCTCACGGAATACGCCGCCGTCCGACCGACAGGGTCCTCGAAAACCCATATCAGCCGAATGGTTGCGCAGGTGTGACTTTACGCACTTTCGAGGTAATTTCAACCGATGTCATATACCCTTTGGAAGATATTTCTCCATTACTACTATCGCTATGGTTGCTCTTGTATGCAGTCTTCCGCTGCTTGCATTCCGGGGAGCGTCCTCTTCCCGGATCAGGCATCCTCCGCGGGTGTCAGCGTCTTGAGACTCAGCGCGTGGACCCGCTCGCGCAGCTCGTCCGCGACCGCCTCGTAGACCAGGCGCTGGCGGGCGACCCGGGATTTCCCGTCGAAGGCGTCCGACACGATCAGGATGTTGAAATGGGTCTCGCCCAGGGGGTCCGCGCCGGCATGGCCGGCATGGCGATGGGAGTCATCGACGATTTCCAGCCGACTCGGGCGAAGGATCTCGGTCAGCTTGGTGCGCATGCGCGTCGCATAGTCCCCGGACTGGGTCGCCGTATTGGTCATGATGAAACCGCCTTGCCCATGGGGCTGTTGAGGTGCGTGGTCCGATGGGCGGCGGATCGGCATCCGCCGCCCCGGGAAAAGTGCTATCGTCCCGTTCCCGCTGTCAAGGAAGCCCCCTGATTGTCCAATCCCGGTCCCACCCGGTCCCCCCTTCCCTCCCCGGGACCCCCGTCCGGCACGGCCGGGGCCGGGGCGAGCGCCACGGTCACGGCCCGAAGCGCCTACCTGCTGCTGGGGACCGTCATCCTGCTCTGGGGGATCAACTGGCCGGTCATGAAGCTCGGCCTGGCAGACATCCCGCCCATGACCTTCGCCGTGATCCGGATGGTGCTGGGCGCGCTCTGCATGTTCGGCGTGCTGGCGGTGCGCGGCGGCATCCGCCTGCCCGACCGCCACGACCTGCCGATCGTTCTGTCGGTCGGCCTGCTCCAGATGGGGGCGTTCCTGGCTCTGGTGACGGTGGCGCTCCAGTTCGTGCCGGCCGGCCGGTCCTCTATCCTGGCATACACCACCGCCCTGTGGGTGGTGCCGGGCGCCGCGATATTCCTGGGCGAACGGCTGGGCGGCCGGCGCCTGGTCGGGTTCCTGCTCGGGATGGCGGGCGTGGCGGTGATGTTCAACCCGGCGGCGTTCGACTGGACCGACCGCGACGTTCTGATCGGCAACGGCCTGCTGATGCTTGCAGCGCTGGCCTGGGCCGCCCAGATCATACAGGTGCGCGGCCATATCTGGCACGCGTCGCCCCTTCAACTCGCACCCTGGCAATTCACGGTCGCGGCGGTCGCCCTTCTGCCGTTCGCCATCTTCCTGGATGCCGGCAAATCCATCAATTGGACCGGGCAACTGGCCGCGGTACTGTTCTACAATGCGCCGATCGCCACGGCGTTCTGCTTCTGGGCGGTGGTCACGGTCAACCGTGCCCTGCCCGCCATCACCACGTCGCTGGGCACGCTCGGCGTACCGGTCGCGGGCGTCTTCGCCTCGGCCGTGATGCTGGGGGAACCGGTGACGCTGACCAACCTGACGGGACTGGTGCTGATCCTCGGGGGGCTGGCCTGGCTGGCCCTCGCCGACGGCAGGCCGTCCTCCGCGCGATAGCCGCGCTGCGAGCGGGGATGCTTGCCAGCGCCTCAACCTCTGACCATACTTTTCCGATGCACAAGAACCGTGTCCAATACTCGACCCGTTTTTCCGAGGAGGCGTCGCCGGCGGCCCGCTGCTGCGACATGCCGACGTGCACGGCCACGGGCGAGTACCGGGCGCCAAAGGGACGCGAGCGCCTGAACGAGTATTTCTGGTTCTGCCTGGAGCACGTGCGCGAGTACAACAAGGCGTGGGACTATTACGCCGGCATGTCGGAGCGCGAGATCGAGCGGCACGTCCGCAGCGACGTGACGTGGCAGCGGCCGACCTGGCCGATGGGCTTCTGGCGCACCCGCGAACGGGCGATGCACGACGAGGCGATGCGCCAGTACGGTTTCCGCGACGCCGGCGAGGGGACCGGCGCCCGGGGAAACGGCCGCAACGGCCACGCCAACGGCGCCGCCAACCGGATGCGCACCCCCGAGGAGGAGGCGCTGGCCGACCTCGACCTGGAACCGCCTGTGGACTTTGCGCGGATCAAGGCCAGGTATCGGGAACTCGCCAAGATCCACCATCCCGACATCAATGGTGGCGACAAGACCGCGGAAGAGACGTTAAAACGGATAAACAGGGCCTACACGGTGCTGAAAACCAGCTATGGGGCCTGAGACGGCTTCCTCTGGGAAACCTCCGCATGAAAGAACCGGCGCCCAAGCCGTCCATCAACCGATGAATGAAGCGACAGACACTATGGCCTCCGAAACGACACAACAACCAGCGCTGACCGGCTCGCTCCCGGACATCAAGGTCTCCGTCCGGCAGACTTTCGGGATCGACAGCGACCTCCAGGTTCCAGCCTTCAGCGCCAATTCCGAGCATGTGCCCGACGTGGACGACACCTACCGGTTCGACCACGACACCACCCTCGCGATCCTGGCCGGCTTCGCCTACAACAGGCGGGTCATGGTCCAGGGCTACCACGGCACCGGCAAGTCGACCCATATCGAGCAGGTCGCCGCCCGCCTCAACTGGCCCTGCATCCGGATCAACCTGGACAGCCACATCAGCCGAATCGACCTGATCGGCAAGGACGCCATCGTGCTGCGCGACGGCATGCAGGTGACCGAGTACCGCGAGGGCATCCTGCCCTGGGCGCTCCAGCACCCCTGCGCGATCGTGTTCGACGAGTACGACGCCGGCCGCCCCGACGTCATGTTCGTGATCCAGCGCGTGCTGGAGGTCGAGGGCAAGCTGACCCTGCTCGACCAGAACCGCGTGATCCGGCCGCACCCGGCGTTCCGCCTGTTCGCCACCGCCAACACCGTGGGCTTGGGCGACACCACCGGCCTCTACCATGGCACGCAACAGATCAACCAGGGCCAGATGGACCGCTGGAACATCGTCGCCACGCTCAACTACCTGCCGCACGACGACGAGGTGAAGATCGTCGCTGCCAAGGTCCAGGGCTATGCGGACGAGAAGGGGCGCCAGCAGATCTCGGCCATGGTCCAACTCGCCGACCTGACGCGCGCCGGATTCATGTCGGGCGACATCTCGACCGTCATGTCGCCCCGCACGGTCATCACCTGGGCCGAGAACGCCAATATCTTCAACGACATCCCGTTCGCGTTCCGGATCACCTTCCTGAACAAGTGCGACGAGGTGGAGCGGTCGACCGTGGCCGAATACTACCAGCGCTGCTTCGGCACCGAGCTTCCGGAGACCGGGGTGCGCGCCAACCTGGCGTAAAGACGGGGCACCGATCCGAGGGTGGGGCGAGGCGCGCCCCGGCCCGCTCGAAACAGCAGAGCCGAAGATAGACATGTCCGACAAAGAAAACCCCGTCGAGATCTTCAAGCGCGCCACGTCGGCCACGATCCGGGCCATCGCGGAGCGCAACGATCTCCAGATCGGCTTCAGCGGCGAGCCGCCGGGCGTGGCCGGGGCGCGGGTCCGGGTGCCGATGCCCGCGCGCGACCTCAACCCCCGGGATGTCGCCACCCTGCGCGGGGCGGCCGACGCGGTGGCCCTGCGGCTGCGCCACCACGACAGCGGCATCCACACCCAGCGCATGCCGACCGGCGACACCGCGCGGGCGGCCTTCGAGGCGCTGGAGCAGGCCCGCTGCGAGGCGCTGGGCGCCCGCGCCATGCCGGGCGTCGCGTCCAACCTGGGCGCGGCGCTGGACGAGCGGTACCGCCGTCAGGGTTTCGAGCGGGTGACCGAGCGCGACCAGGCTCCCCTGTCGGAGGTGATGCGCCTGCTGGCCCGCGAGGCCCTGACCGGCGCGCCGCCGCCGGCCACCGCCCGCTTCGCGGTCGATCTTTGGCGCCCCTGGGTCGAGGAGCGGATCGGCAAGGACATGAGCGAGCTGGCGGCGCTGCTGGACGACCAGGACCGCTATGCCCGCGAGGTCCGCAAGCTGCTGTCCCACCTGGACATGGAGGTCGGCGGCGAACCGGAGACGACCGAGGAGGACGACGAGGAGCAGCAGGAGGGCGAGCCGGACGAGAACGAGCCGAACGACGGCCAGTCCCGCGGCGGCGAGGATTCGACCAGCCAGACCGAGACCATGACCCAGCCCGACACCCGCGAGGTCGACCAGGACGACGGGGCGGAGGGCGCCGACCAGATGGACGGCGAGATGGCCGAGGGCAGCGGGTCGGAGGAGCCGGGCTCGCCCGGGCAGCCCTGGCGTCCCGACCACAGCCGCCGCAACGAGATCGATCCCGACGCCTACAAGGCGTTCACGACGGAGTTCGACGAGGTGGTCGAGGCCGACGACCTCTGCGACCCGGACGAGCTGACCCGGCTGCGGGCCCTGCTGGACCAGCAGCTCCAGCATCTCCAGGGCGTGATTTCCCGGCTGGCCAACCGGCTCCAGCGCCGGCTTCTGGCGAAGCAGACCCGCGCGTGGGAGTTCGACCTGGACGACGGCCTGCTGGACGCGGCGCGGCTCAGCCGCGTGGTGGTCAACCCGGTGCTGCCCCTATCGTTCAAGCGGGAGAAGGAGACCGACTTCCGCGACACCGTGGTCGGCCTGCTGATCGACAATTCCGGATCGATGCGCGGCCGGCCGATCACCATCGCAGCGATGAGCGCCGACATCCTGGCGCGCACCCTGGAGCGCTGCGCCGTCAAGGTCGAGATCCTGGGCTTCACCACGCGGGCCTGGAAGGGCGGGCAGGCGCGCGAGCGGTGGATCGGCCGGGGCAAGCCGGCCAATCCCGGCAGGCTCAACGATCTGCGGCACATCGTCTACAAGAACGCCGACGCGCCGTGGCGCCGCGCCCGCAAGAACCTTGGGCTGATGCTGCGGGAAGGCATCCTGAAGGAGAACATCGACGGCGAGGCGCTGCTGTGGGCGCACAACCGCCTGATGGCCCGGCCGGAGCAGCGGCGCATCCTGATGGTGATCTCCGACGGCGCGCCGGTCGACGACTCGACGCTGTCGGTCAATTCCGGCAACTACCTGGAACGGCACCTGCGGCAGGTCATCGACACGATCGAGACCCGCTCGCCGGTCGAGCTGGTGGCGATCGGCATCGGCCACGACGTCACCCGCTATTACCGGCGCGCGGTGACCATCGTCGACGCGGAGCAACTGGGCGGCACCATGATGGAGAAGCTGGCCGAATTGTTCGACGAGGACACCAGGGCCGGCCAGCCTGCCGGAGGCCGGCGCGGGGCCGGCACGGCCAACCGCCGCGCCCGTTGATCTGCAAATGCTTCTCAAACTCGCTTGACAGGCGCGGCGTGTCCGAACATGGTGCCGGGCGTTGCGAACGCATCTCATTCACGCCGGCCTGTCGAGGGAAACCGATGAAACTCTTCACTCGCGGTACGCTTGCCGCCACTTTCGGCGCCGTCATGCTGGGCACGGCCTTCGCCGCCCAGGCTGCCGAGGTCAACGTCTATTCGTCGCGCCACTACGACACCGACAAGGCGCTCTACACGAACTTCACCCAGCAGACCGGCATCAAGGTCAACATCATCGAAGGCAAGGACGATGAGCTGATCGAGCGCATCCGGACCGAGTCCGGCAACAGTCCGGCCGACATCCTGATCACCGTCGATGCCGGCCGCCTGTGGCGCGCCCAGAACGCCGACATCCTGCAGCCGACCAAGTCCCCGGTGCTGGAGCAGGCCGTCCCGGCCCACCTGCGCGAGCCGTCCGGCCTGTGGTTCGGCCTGACCAAGCGTGCGCGCGTCATCATCTACAACAAGGCGGCGGTCAAACCGGCCGACCTGTCGACCTACGAGGACCTGGCCGACCCGAAGTGGAAGGGCCGCCTGCTGATCCGCTCCTCGACCAACGTCTACAACCAGTCGCTGGCCGGCTCCATGCTGGCCGCCCACGGCGAGAAGAAGACGGAGGAGTGGGCCCGCGGCATCGTCGCCAACTTCGCGCGCGCTCCCCAGGGCGGTGACAGCGACCAGATCAAGGCGGTCGCCGCCGGCGAGGGCGACATCGCGGTCAGCAACACCTATTACTTCGGCCGCATCGCCGGGTCGAGCAAGCCCGAGGACAAGGCCATCGCGGAGAAGGTCGGCGTCTTCTTCCCCAACCAGGGCGACCGCGGCACCCACGTCAACATCAGCGGCGCCGGCGTCCTGAAGAACGCCCCGAACCGTGAGAACGCCGTCAAGTTCCTGGAATATCTCGTCAGCCCGCAGGCCCAGAAGATCTTCGCCGAAGGCAACTACGAGTACCCGGTCCTGAAGCAGGCGGAACAGTCGCCGGTCATCGCCTCCTGGGGCTCCTTCAAGGAGGACGAGCTGAACGCCTCCGTGTTCGGCAAGAACAACGAGGAAGCCCTCAAGATCATGGACCGCGCCGGCTGGAAGTGAGCTGGCGGTCCGGCGGCGGCCACCTGAAACCGTAGGTTGGCCTTCGCCCGTCAGGGCGAACGCCGACGGCGGACTCCAACGTTACCGCATGCTGTCGGCGCTGGCGCTGCGGACCAGGGCCGACTTACGAAACGTGAATCCGATCATCCCTCAGGGCGCGACCACGGTTCGGTCGCGCCCTGTCGCTTTGGCCTGGTACAGCGCGCGGTCGGCCCGCCCCAGGGCATGCTCGATGCTGGCGTCCTCGAACCGGCAACCGGCCACGCCCATGCTGACCGTGATGCCGAAGGCGGTGCCGTCGTCGGCGCCGACCTCCAGGTCGGCCAGGTTCCGGCGGACCCGCTCCGCGATCCGCAGGGCATCCTGGTCCGTGGCATCCACCAGCAGGAGCGCGAACTCCTCCCCGCCGAGGCGGCCGACCAGGTCGGTGTCGCGCAGCATGCAGCGGCAGCTCTTGACCAGCAGGATCAGCGCCGCGTCGCCCGCGGCATGGCCGTGGGAGTCGTTCACCCGCTTGAAATGGTCGACGTCGAGCATGACCAGAGACACCGGCCCGCCGTAGCGCCGCAAGCGGGCGAGTTCGAGTTCGGCCCGTTCCATGAAATGCCGCCGGTTGGCGGCGCCGGTCAGCGCGTCGGTAGTGGCGAGCCGGACCAGTTCCTCCTGCGCGCGGCGGCGGTCCGTAGTGTCCCGCACGACGGCGGTGAAAAGCTGCCCTCCCGGCGAAGGGAAATGCGAGATGGAGACCTCGGCAGCGAACTCGGTACCATCGCGGCGCAACCCCGTCACCGCCGGACGCTCGGTCATGGCGCTGGAGCCCGGACCAGTGCCGGCGAACTGCCCGACATGGTGCCGGTGCGCCTCGCGTGCCCGTTCCGGCAGCAGCAGGTCGAGCGGCTGGCCCAGGACCTCGTCCGCCCGGTAGCCGAACAGGCGTTCGGCCGCCGGGTTGAACAGCGAGATGCGATGGCTCCCGTCGATCACCACGATGCCGTCATGAGCCAGTTCGATGATCCCCTTCAGGCGCTCCTCCGACAGGCGGACGCGCTCCTCGAGGGACCGGCGCGTGATCGCGTAGCGAATCGCCCGCCGGATGGTCCCGCCCTCGAACTGTCCCTTGACCAGAAAATCCTGCGCGCCGGCCTTGACCGCCTCGACCGCGAAATCGGCATCGTCGAAGCCGGTCAGGACGATCAGCGGCAGGTGCGACGCCCGGGCGCGGATGTTGCTGATCGTGCCGAACCCCTGGCTGTCGGGCAGCGACAGGTCGAGCAGGACCACGTCGGTGGTGCCGGCCGCCAGCCGCTCGGCCGCGGCTCCGAGGGAGCCGACATGGTCGACGACGAAGCGGTTCTCCTCCTCGCCAAGCAGTTCACGCACGAGGCGCGCATCGCCGGGATTGTCCTCGACCAGCAGGACCTGGATGGGCAGCATCTCGGGCATTCCGAACCGGGACGGGATCAGCCGGAAGGCAGCCGGACGGCGGTCAACCAGAAGTCCTTCAGCAGGGTGAGCATCCTGATGAAATCCTCAAGCTCGACCGGCTTGGTCAGGAAGCAGTTGGCGTGCCGGCTGTAGGCCCGCTGGACGTCGGAATGGACGTCCGAGGTGGTCAGGATGATGACCGGCAGATCGGTAAGGCCAGGGTCGGCGCGGATGTCTTCCAGCACCTCCCAGCCGTCCTTCCTCGGCATGTTGAGATCGAGCAGCAGCAGGTCCGGGCGAGGCACCCCTTCGTAGGGGCTCTCCCGGCGCAGGAAGGCCATGGCCTCGACCCCGTCCTCGACGCGGTGCAGCTTCGCCAGGAACCTGCCCTCCTTCATGACTTCCTCGACCAGCCGCGCGTCCGCCGGGTTGTCCTCGGCGAGGAGGATGTTCAGGCCATGGGAGTACTGATGCACGCTGAAGCCCCGATCCGGCGGTGAGCAAGGGAAATCCTTATGACGCCGCCGGTTCCGCGACAAGCTCGGCGCGAGGCCCGTGGTCATCCGCCGCAGCCGCGGGAAGGGTGAAGGAGAAGACCGAGCCGGAGCCGGGCACCGACGACACGGACATGGTCCCACCGTGGCGTTCGACGATCTTCCGGCAGATCGCCAGCCCGATGCCGGTGCCGGGATGGACCTGGTGGGTGTGCAGACGTTCGAACACCATGAAGATCCGGTCGAAATACCGGGCTTCGATCCCGATGCCATTGTCCGAGACCGAGAACTCCCAGGCGGAGCCGACCGGCTTGACGCCGATGCCGATCTTCAGGTCGCGGTCGGGCGCCCGGTACTCGATCGCGTTCGCCAGCAGGTTCCGGAAGATCTCGGTGATCTGGCGGGCATCTCCCGGCAGACGGGGGGCGTGGTCCGGCAGGTCTATGGTGGCGCCGATCGCGTGGACGATGTCCTTCATCCCGTTCGCGGCTTCCCGGATGCAGGCACCGGTGTCGGCCAGCGACGCCGGGGGGTCGCTCCGCTCGATCAGGGAATAGCGAAGCAGATCCTGGATCAGGCACTTCATGCGCACGCTGCTCTCGACGATGAATCCCAGGAAATCGTCGGCATCCTTGTCGAGCCGCCCGGAATAGCGGCGGACCAGGAGGTTGGCGTAGCTGACCATGATCCGGAGCGGCTCCTGAAGGTCGTGGGCCGCCACCTCGGCGAAGCGCGCCAGCTCGACGTTGGAACGTTCCAGCTTCTCGACCGTCCGGCGCAGCCGGTTCTCGATGACCTTCTGGTCGGAGATGTCCTGCGCCACGCCCCGGAATCCGGTGACATGTCCGTCCGCATGCAGGATCGGGATGCCGCTTATCCACAGCCACACCGTCCTGCCGTCCTTGCCGATGCAGCGGAACTCCTCGTGGCGGAACGGGTGTGCCGTGGCGGCGCGGTTGCGCAGCATGGCCGTCATGCGGGCGCCGTCCTCCGGCGCCATCATGTCGATCATGGCGCAATGCAGGAGCTCCGCCGGGCTGTGCCCCAGCACGTCCTGGACCCGGTCGCTGGCGAAGGTGTACCGGCCGGCGATGTCGCTTTCCCAGATGAACTCCCCGGCCATGCCGACGATGTCCTGGAAGCGCCGGTTGCTCTCCCGCAGGTTGTTTTCGATCTCGATCCGCTGGGTCAGGTCGTGGGTGACCACGGAAAAGCCCAGCAGGCGCCCCTCGCCGCCGCCCCGGAACTCCTTCCGGCCGTCCTCCCGGATGCCGGCGATGGTGGTGACGGAGGGGAACCGCGACCCGTCCCGGCGCAGATGCCAGCGTTCGGCCGAGTGCCGGCCCTGCTCGCGCGCGACGGCGAGTTCGACGTCGGGCACGCCGGCCAGGGCGGCGTCGGGCAGGAAGAACAGCCGGTAGTGCTGGCCGATGATCTCTTCCGCCCCGTAGCCCACGATGCGCCGGGCGCCGTTGCTCCAGCTCGCGATCGTGCCGTCGGGTCCCAGCATGTAGATGGCGTAGTCCTCGACGCTGTCCACCAGCATCGATTGGCGGCATTCGCTGACCAGGACGGTCTCGCGCGCGGCGGCCACTTCACGGCGGAGGTTGATCGGGTCGCGCACCAGCCGCCAGACCGCGAACCCGCAGGCGGCGGCCAGCAGCCCGCCGAGCAGACGCAGGCTGGCGCTGTAGGGCGACTGGCTGGACCAGCCGCCGCGCGGCAGCGCGCCCAGCTGCCAAGTCCCGTTGGGCAGGGTGATGTCGGCCAGCACCGGGGCTTCCCCGAACAGTTCGGGCCGCCCCAGGAAGACCTCCCCCGACGCGCCCAAGCCGTCCCGGCCGCGCATGGCGAATTCGACCGATTCGCCCCCGGCGTCCGCCACCCCCGCTTCGCGCAGGATGGTCTCCACGTCGATGATGATGACCGCCAGCCCCCACACCTTGCCGCGGGGGGTGCCCTGGATGGCCGCCGTCGCGTTGTCGGGCAGCACAACGGGCAGCCGCCCGACCACGGCGACGCCGCCTTGCAGCAGGGGCACCGGCCCCTGGATCAGGAAGCGCCGCTTGCCGAGCACCTCCATGATGGCGCCCCGCCGGTTCGGATCGGCCAGCAGGTCGTGGCCGATCGCCTGCTCGTTGCCGGCCAGCGGATAGAAATGCGTCGCGACCGCGTTGCGCGCCAGCGCCAGGCTGCGCACGCCGGTGATTCCTTCCGCGGCGGCGGCGGCGGCCTCCTCGAACTCGGTCTGGGTCAGGTCCGGGTTGCTGCGGACCAGCGCCACCAGGCTCCGCACCAGGAAAAGGCGGGCGTTGAGCGACTGTTCGACCCGGGCGCGGATCGCCGCCGCCTGTCCGGTCACCCCGGCGGCGGTCTGCTCGGCATAGCGCCGCCCATCCGCCGCGTCCACCAGGAACACGCCGCCGAGGACCAGCAGCACGACCAGCGCGGCCGCCATCTCCGGCAGCAGGCTCTCCAGGCGCGCTCGCCTCATGGGACGGTCCGCCGGTCCGCGCGCCCGGTCGGCGGGGCGCCGGACCCGCGACCGACCGCAGGTAGCTTCGACCGTCCATCCATTATGATGACCCTCCCGATGCGCCCCGCAGCGGACCTGCGCCAGCATCCGCCGCGGGCAGGAAATGCCTGCGACGGCGAACGATTCGTACCATCACCATAACGGGCGCAACGATCTGGAAAGCGCGACTTATTGTCCGGATCGGCGGTCATCATTCAAATGTTAAGCAGCACCCGGCCTAGCTGGCGCAACCCAGTCACCACAGGGCATCCGGGGTCTATCCTGAACTGCGGAACATTGAAACGGCATGCCGCCTCGGCTGTGGCGATCGCCGCCCTGGCCATCATGGCAGCCATCATGGCCAGGGCCGGGGCGCCGCCGTCGACCGTCGCCGTGGCGGGTGCCGCCGGGGCGATCCTCCTGGCGCTCCTGCACCGGATCGACCGGTTGGCCGGAACCGGGCGCGCGCTGGCGGAGCAGCTGCGCCTGCAGCAGGGGGCGATCGACGCGGCCTCGCGCGACGACACCGAGCGCAAACGGGCGGAAGCCGCGCTGCGCGACCAGGTGGCGTTCCTCTCCACCCTGCTCGACACCATTCCCAGCCCGATCTATTACAAGGACGCGGCCGGCGTCTATGTCGGCTGCAACCGGGCTTTCGCGGCGATCCACGGCCGTACGGTGGACGAGGTGGTCGGGCGGCGCGCGTCGGACCTGATGGGGCCGGGCCTCGCCGGACTGGACGACAACACCGATATCTGCCTGGCGGCCCTGGAAGACCCGTTCCAGGTCTATGAGACCCAGATCGACTTCGCCGACGGATCGCGCCACGACATCCTGTTCTCCAAGGCGCTGTACCGGCAATCCGATGGGTCCGTCGGCGGCCTGGTCGGCGTGATGAGCGACACCACCGACCGGACCCGGCACGAGCAGCAGATCGCCGACGCGCGCGACCGGATGGCCCGGCAGGCGGAGGAACTGAAGCGCTCCAACGCCGAGCTGGAACAGTTCGCCTATGTCGCCTCCCATGACCTGCGCGAACCGTTGCGCATGGTCACCAGCTACCTGTCGCTGCTCCAGCGCCGCTACGGCGACAGGCTGGACGACGACGCCCGGGACTTCATCGGCTTCGCCCGCGACGGCGCCACGCGGATGGACCGGCTGATCCTGGACCTGCTGGAATATTCACGGGTCGGCCGGCGCTCCAAGCCGATGGCGCCGACTCCGGTCGCCGACGTGATCGTGGCGGCCCGACACAATCTTCAGGTGGCGCTTGCCGAGAGCGCCGCCGTGCTCCGGATGCCGCCCGATCTGCCCGTGGTGCCGGCCGACGACAACGAGCTGACGCGGCTCTTCCAGAACCTGATCGGCAACGCGGTGAAATACCGCTCTCCCGGCAGGGTGCCGGAAATCTCGATCGACTGGGCCGACGAGCCAGGCTGCTGGCGCTTCGGCGTGACCGACAACGGCCTCGGCATCGCGGCGGAGCATTTCGACCGCATCTTCATGGTGTTCCAGCGGCTCCACGGCCGCGGCGACTACGACGGCACCGGCATCGGCCTCGCGATCTGCCGCAAGATCGTCGAGCACCATGGCGGCCGGATCTGGGTCACCTCCGAACTGGGCCGCGGCAGCACTTTCCACTTCACCTTGGCGAAACCGGCGGAGTGAGCACCCGGAACCGGCGTCAGCGCACGCCGTCGAGGAAGATCGCTACCACCCCCTGGACATGGCGGTCCATCTCCTCCGGCGTCGCCAGTTCGGACGGCCGCAGCAGCATCTTCAGGTACTGGTCGCCGTGCAGCAGCCCCATGAAGGTGGCGGCCGCCTGCTCGGCGTCGGCGATACGCAACTCGCCGCGCGCCGTCGCCGACCCCAGGTAATCGGCGAGGATGCCCTTGATGACGGCCGGGCCGCCCTTGAGGAAGGCGTCGATCGCCCTGGGCAGCTGGTCGGCGTTGGCGATCAGCAGGCGCATGATCTTCGGGCTGTCCGGGGACAGGATGCCCTGGACGAAGTTCATGCCGAAATCCGTCAACGCCCGCTCGGGATCGCCGTCACGGAACGGTATGTTTCGGAAGCGCTCGACGAACTCCTCGCATTTCAGGGTGATCACGGTCTCGAACAGGCCGTCCTTGTCGCCGAACGCCTCGTAGAGGGTCGACCGCGATCCGCCCGACAGGGCGATGATGTCGGCCAGCGTGGTCCGCTCGAACCCCTTCTCCAGGAACAGCGTCCAGGCGGCGTCCAGTATGGCGCGGCGCCGGGCGTCCCCTCGCGGCCCGCACATCTTGAAACATCCCGCCAGCGTCATGAGCGCACCCCAGTGCTCCGCCCCCTATGCACCATCTCGCGCCCTGCCATTCAGCATCCTCCGATCAGACAGACTTGTTCTTTGCACCTGCGCACTATACTGTATCGTACAGTACAGAGCCGGCCGGTTCAATGCGGGTGTGCGTCCTGCCGCCCCACCAGGTGGTTTCTTCAAGAAAAACAGACAGGTCATGGGGCTGCGATGATGAATTTCTGGTCAGTCAGAAACTCTTCGATTGCCGTTGCGATGCTTTTTCTCGCGACGGGGTGTGATGACACGGGCGCCGTTGCCCAACAGGGGGCCCAACAGGGCGGCCAGGGCCGCCCGCCGGCGGAGGTGGGTGTCGTCACGCTGCAGCCGCAGTCGGTCGATGTCACGACGGAACTGCCGGGACGGACCACGGCGGCGCGGCTGGCCGAGGTCAGGCCGCAGGTCAACGGGATCATCCAGAAGCGCCTGTTCGAGGAAGGCGCGGAGGTCAAGGCGGGGCAGCAGCTCTACCAGATCGACCCCGCCCCCTACCAGGCGTCGCTCGACACCGCCAAGGCCGAGCTCCAGCGCGCCGAGGCGGCGGCCAAGTCGGCCCGGACCAAGGCGTCCCGCTACCGCGACCTGGTCAAGTCGCGCGCCGTCAGCCAGCAGGACTACGACGACATCGCGGCGACCCTGCTGGAGAACGAGGCCCAGGTCGCCTCGGCCAAGGCGGCGATCCGGACGACCCAGATCAACCTCGACTACACCAAGGTCGCCTCGCCGATCTCCGGCCGGATCGGCCGCTCGACCGTGACCGAGGGCGCCCTGGTCACCGCCAACCAGACCCAGGCGCTGGCGACGGTCACCCAGCTCGACCCGATCTACGTGGACGTGACCCAGTCCAGCGCCGAGATGTTCCGCCTGCGCCAGGCGGTCAGCCGCGGCGCCATCCAGAGCGTCGAAGGCAAGGCGCCGGTCACCCTCCTGGTCGGCGGGTCGGACGATGCTCCCTACCCGCACCGGGGCGAACTCCAGTTCTCGGAGGTCAGCGTGGACGAGTCGACCGGCTCGGTCCGTCTGCGCGCCGTCTTCCCGAACCCGAACCAGGACCTCCTGCCGGGCCTGTTCGTCCGGGCCAAGGTCAACTGGGGCGCCGCCGAGAACGTCTTCATGGTGCCGCAGCAGGCGGTGGTCCGGCGCCCCGACGGCAGCGCCTTCGTCTGGGCAGTCGGCCAGGACGGCAAGGCCGCCCAGAAGACCGTGAGCGCGGAGCGGGCGATCGGCGACAAGTGGCTGGTCACCCAGGGCGTCGCCCCCGGCGACCGGGTCGTCGTCGAAGGCATCCAGAAGGTGGCGCCCGGCGCCCAGGTCAACGCGGTGGCGCTCGACGCCGGCCAGCCGGGCGCGGTCGCCCAGGCGGAAGACGCCCGGTAAGGGCGGAGCCCAGATCACGGAACCATCATGTCAAAATATTTCATCGACAGGCCGGTCTTCGCCTGGGTGATCGCGATCGTGATCATGCTGGCGGGCGGCCTCAGCATCCTGGGGCTGCCGATCGAGCAGTACCCCTCGATCGCCCCTCCGTCCATCCGCATCAACGCGACATATCCGGGCGCCTCGGCCCAGACGCTGGAAGGCACGGTGACCCAGGTCATCGAGCAGCAGATGAACGGTCTCGACCATCTGCGCTACATCTCGTCCAACAGCGACAGCTCCGGCACCGCCCAGATCACCCTGACCTTCAACCCGGAGGCCGACCCCGACATCGCGCAGGTGCAGGTGCAGAACAAGCTGCAGCTCGCCATGCCGCGCCTGCCGCAGGAGGTGCAGCAGCAGGGCGTCCAGGTCACCAAGGGCAACAACACCTTCCTGATGGTCATGGGGTTCGTGTCGTCGGACGGCACGATGCCCCAGGACGACATCGCCGACTTCGTCGCTTCCAGCGTCCAGGACCCGATCAGCCGGGTGACCGGCGTCGGCACCGTGACCCTGTTCGGCGCCCAGCACGCCATGCGCATCTGGCTCGACCCGAACAAGCTGATCAGCTACGGCCTGACCACGACCGACGTGGTGAGCGCCATCACCGCGCAGAACGCCGAGGTGTCGGCCGGCCAGCTCGGCGGCGCCCCGGCGACGCCGGGCCAGCAGCTCAACGCCACCATCATCGCCCAGACCCGGCTCCAGACGCCGGAGGAGTTCAGCCGCATCCTGGTCCGGGTGAACACCGACGGTTCCCAGATCCGCCTGTCCGACGTGGCCCGGGTCGAGGTCGGGGCCGAGAACTTCACCACCGTCGCGCGCTACAACGGCAAGCCGGCCGCCGGCATGGGCATCAGCCTGGCGACCGGGGCCAACGCGCTGGACACCGCCGCCGCGGTGCGGGCGCGGATCGAGGAGCTGAAGCCCTTCTTCCCGGCCGGCGTCGAGGTCGTCTATCCCTACGACACGACCCCCTTCGTCAAGCTGTCGATCGAGGGCGTGGTGCATACGCTGCTGGAGGCGATCGTCCTCGTCTTCGCCATCATGTACCTGTTCCTCCAGAACTTCCGGGCGACGCTGATCCCGACCATCGCGGTCCCGGTGGTGCTGCTGGGGACCTTCGGCGTGCTGGCGGCGGCGGGCTTCACCATCAACACGCTGACCATGTTCGCCATGGTGCTGGCGATCGGCCTGCTGGTCGACGACGCCATCGTCGTGGTCGAGAACGTCGAGCGCGTCATGGCGGAGGAAGGCCTTTCGCCCAGGGAGGCGACCCGGAAATCCATGGGTCAGATCACCGGCGCGCTGATCGGCATAGCACTGGTCCTGTCCGCCGTGTTCGTCCCCATGGCCTTCTTCGGCGGCTCGACCGGCGCCATCTATCGCCAGTTCTCGCTGACCGTGGTGTCGGCCATGGTGCTGTCGGTGGTGGTGGCGCTGGTCCTGACGCCCGCCCTCTGCGCCACCATGCTGAAGCCGGTCAAGGGCCACGGCCAGCCGCGCAAGGGCTTCTTCGGCTGGTTCAACCGCAGCTTCGACCGCGGCAACGTCCGGTACCAGCGGGGCGTCGGCCACATGATCCACCGGCGCGGCCGGTACCTGCTGATCTACCTGCTGATCGTCGCCGGCCTGGGCGTCCTGTTCGTCCGCCTGCCCGCCGCCTTCCTGCCCAACGAGGACCAGGGCATCCTGCTGACTCAGATGGCCCTGCCACCCGGCGCCACGCTGGAACGCACGCTGGAGACCGTCGAGGCGGTCGAGCGCCACTACCTCGAGGACGAGAAGGACTACGTCAACGGCATCTTCGCGGTCGCCGGCTTCAGCTTCAGCGGCCGGGGCCAGAACACCGCCATCGCCTTCGCCAACCTGAAGGACTGGGAAGTCCGCGGCAGCGACGAGGGCGCCGTCAGCGCCATCGCCGCGCGCGCCATGGCCTCGCTGTCCCGGGTCCGCGACGCCATGATCTTCGCCTTCACCCCGCCTGCCATCATCGAGCTGGGCAACGCCACCGGCTTCGACATGCAGCTGGTCGATCGCGGCGGCCTGGGCCACGAGGCGCTGATGCAGGCGCGCGGCCAGATTCTCGGCCTGGCGGCGCAGAACCCGTCGCTGGTCGGCGTGCGGCCGAACGGACTGGACGACAATCCACAGTTAAGGATCGACATCGATCGCGAGAAGGCGAGCGCGCTGGGCCTGTCGCTGGCGGACATCAACACGACGCTGACCGCGACCTGGGGCTCCAGCTACGTCAACGACTTCATCGAGAACGGCCGGGTCAAGCGGGTCTATCTCCAGGCCGACGCGCCCTACCGCATGCTGCCGTCCGACCTGGACCGCTGGTACATGCGGAACGCCAAGGGCGAGATGGTGCCCTTCTCCACCTTCTCGACCACCCATTGGGACTACGGCTCGCCCCGGCTGGAGCGGTTCAACGGCGTCTCCTCGATCAACATCCAGGGCCAGGCGGCACCGGGCATCAGCTCGGGCGAGGCCATGACGATCATGGAGGGCTTGGCGCGCCAGCTTCCCCAGGGCATCAGCTTCGAATGGCAGGGCCTGTCCTACGAGGAGCGGCTGTCGGGCTCGCAGGCCCCGGCCCTGTACGCGATCTCGATCCTGGTCGTGTTCCTGTGCCTCGCGGCCCTGTACGAGAGCTGGTCGATCCCGGCCTCGGTCATCCTGGTGGTGCCGCTGGGCGTCCTGGGCGCCGTGATCGCGGCGCATCTGCGGGGCCTGCCCAACGACGTCTATTTCCAGGTGGGCCTGCTGACGACCATCGGCCTGTCGGCGAAGAACGCGATCCTGATCGTGGAGTTCGCCAAGGACATGCATGACGAGGGCATGGACTTGCTGGAGGCGACCATCGAAGCCTGCCGCCAGCGCCTGCGGCCGATCCTGATGACGTCCTTCGCCTTCATCCTGGGCGTGCTGCCGCTCGCGATCAGCACCGGCGCCGGCTCGGGCAGCCAGAACGCCATCGGCGTCGGCGTGATGGGCGGCATGATCTCGGCCACCGTGCTGGCGATCTTCTTCGTGCCGGTGTTCTTCGTGGCGGTGCTGAAGCTGGTCGCCCGCTGGGCGCCCAAGGGGCGCCAGGGCACCCCCGAACCGGCCCAGGCCGACTGACGAGGCGTTGAAGACATGACGGACAAGACCATGACAA
The DNA here is from genome assembly GCF_008843145.1 of Skermanella pratensis. Lineage (GTDB taxonomy): Bacteria > Pseudomonadota > Alphaproteobacteria > Azospirillales > Azospirillaceae > Skermanella > Skermanella pratensis. Next base: position 4,997,138 of record NZ_CP030265.1, read on the forward strand.
GACGGCGCCTCGCCGCCGCGTCCCTCGGCCTGCTGCTGCTCGGCGGATGCTCCTTCATCCCCGAGTACATCCGGCCCGATTCGCCGGTGCCGCAGGCTTGGCCGGCGGGTCCGGCATACGCCGACTCGGCGGCGGCGCTGCCGGCGAGCGCGGGGCCCACGCTGGCCGACCTGGGCTGGCAGGAGTTCTTCCGCTCGCCCCAACTCCAGGAGCTGATCGAAACCGCCCTGGCGAACAACCGCGACCTGCGCGTCGCGGCGCTCAACGTCGAGCAGGCCCGGGCCCAGTACCGCATCGAGCGGTCGGCCCTGCTGCCGGCGGTCGACGTCGGTGGCAGCCTGACCCGCCAGCGCACGCCGGCCGACCTGTCGCGGACCGGAAGGACCTCGGTCGGCAGCCAATGGGAGGCCAGCGTCGGCACCACCTCGTTCGAGCTGGACCTGTTCGGCCGCATCCGCAGCCTGGAGCAATCGGCGCTGGAGAGCTTCTTCGCGACCGAGCAGGCCCGGGCGGCGGTCCGGATCTCGCTGATCGCGGAGGTTGCCAACGCATACCTGACCCTGCTGGCCGACAAGGAACTGCTGAAACTGACCGAGGACACGCTGCGCACCCAGCAGCAGTCTTTCGACCTGACCCGGCGCAGCTTCGACCGCGGCGTCGGCACCCAGCTCGACGTGGCCCAGGCGCGCACCGCGGTGGAGACGGCGCGGGCCAACCGGGCGGCCTATGTCCGCCAGATCGCCCAGGACAAGAACGCCCTGGCGCTGCTGGCGGGCACCCCGATCGACGATTCCGTGCTGGACCGGGCACCGTCGCTCGGCACCGGCGACTTCGTCGCCGACCTGCCGGTCGGGCTGCCCTCCGACCTGCTCCGGCGCCGCCCCGACATCATCGAGGCCGAGTACGACCTGCGGGCGGCCAATGCCAATATCGGCGCCGCGCGGGCAGCGTTCTTCCCGACCATCGGGCTGACCGCTTCGGCCGGCACGGCCAGCGCCGCCCTGTCGGGCCTGTTCGACGGCGGCAGCGGCGCCTGGAGCTTCATGCCACAGATCGGACTGCCGATCTTCGACTACGGCCTCCGGGAAGCGAACCTGGAGACCGCCAAGGTCCAGCGGGAAATCGGCGTCGCCCAATACGAGCGGGCGATCCAGATCGCCTTCCGCGAGGTTTCCGACGCGCTGGCGGCCCAGGGCACGCTGGACGACCAGCTGGAGGCCCAGAGCGCCCTGGTCGACGCGACGCGGTCGAGCTACGACCTGTCGATCCTGCGCTACGACCGGGGCCTGGACAGCTTCCTGAACGCGCTGGACAGCCAGCGATCGCTCTACGCGGCCCAGCAGGACCTGATCAACGCGCGCTTGTCCCAGCTCAGCAACCTTGTCACCCTGTACAAGGTGCTGGGCGGCGGCGTCCCGGCCGAACCCGTGAGGGTGGCGGGCGATCCGGGATAAGCCCGCCCGATCCGGACTGCAAAGGGAGGAATGAAGCCATGAAGCAGGTGATGTTCGTCGAGCTGGGCATGGGCGCCGACCTGCACGGCCAGGACGTGACCAAGGCGGCCGTGCGCGCGGTGCGGAACGCGATCGAGCGAAACTCCATGCCGGGCATGCGCACCCTGGTGGACGGCGACACCAGCCGCATGCAGGTGCGGGTCCACCTCGCGGTGCCGGCCGACGCCGGGAAGCTGGACCACGACGCTGTCCGCGCGGTCTTCCCCTATGGCCAGGTCAGCATCGAGGTGGTCGCCGGCGGCATGCTGGCGCCCAGCGGGATCTTCCTGGCGGACAAGGGCGACGCCAACGAGATGATCTACGTCGTCAATGCCGCCGTCGAGGTCGGGATCTGAGCCGACCCCTCAGGCCGGCCGGCACAGGCCTTCCAGCTTCCGGCGCAGTTCATGGGAGGCCACCGGCTTGTGCAGGAGGTCGAAGCCGCCGCGCTCGACCTCGTCCAACAGCTCCCGGGTCGTGTCGCCGGTCAGGATGACGCCGGGGATCTCCGCTCCCAAAGCGGCCCGCAGCTTCCGGATCGCGTCCGGTCCCTTGACTCCGTCCCCCAGGCGGTAATCGGCGATGATCAGGTCGGGCACCCCGGTGTCCGGCATCCGGCGCAGGGCATCGTCCGGTTTCCGGGCCGGCAGCACCTGGTAGCCCCAGCTTTCCAGCAGCATCCTCAGCCCGATCAGGATCACCGGCTCGTCATCGAGGACCAATGCGAGCCCCCGCCCTCGGGGGTGTTCGGACACCGGCGGCGCGGGCGTGGCCGGAGCGGCGGAAGCGACCAGCGGCACCTCGACCGAGAATCGCGAGCCGCGGCCCGGCGTCGAGGTCACCGAAACGGGGTGGCCGAGCAGCCCGGCGAGGCGGCGCACGATCGCGAGTCCCAGCCCGAGACCCTGGGCCTCCTCCGCGTCATCGCCGCCCTCCCCCGGATTGATGCGGTGGAACTCCTCGAAGATGGTCTCGGCCTGGTCGGCAGGGGAATCGCTTGAAGGCGCTCAGGCAGTTCCAATTATGAGGGAGTGGAGGTAACCGGTTGACCAGGAAGCTTTTTTTCGACGGACCTTGAGGCTGTTTTTATCTGTGGCGGATTTCAGCAGGTTGACGGCAATACGCTTGATCAGGCCCATGTTCCTAGCGCCATAGCCTTTGCGGACGCGGGCATGGTCGTCGCGGAAGACGACATCGAGCACCCAATGCAGCGAATTCTCGATTTGCCAATGGGAGCGGACTACGGCGGCGAACTCAGCAGCGCTCATCGGTCGGGAGCACAGGAAGCAGCGCCGGGTGACGGTGGTCTTGCCGTCGCGCTCGACCTCGGCCTCGACCATGCCGACCGCGCCCAATCCCGGCCAGGCGTGGCGCCGGTTGAGTGTGCTGACGTCGTGCAGGATGAAGTGCCGGCGCACCTCGTTCCGCCCGTGATCGGCGTCTTCGGTCCGCACCATGTCGAGGCCGAAGCCGTCCTCGGCCCGCCCCTCGGCGATGGCGCGCTGGATCGAGCCATACAGGGATTTCTGGTTGCCTTTGATCGCCAGCACGTAATCGGCCTCGGCTTCAACGATCTGCTCGGCGATGGCGCGCTGGCAGCCCATGGCGTCGATCGTCACCAGGGCGCCCTTGAGCACCAGTTGGTCGAGCAGGCGCGGGATCGCGGTGATCTCGTTGGACTTGCCGGTCACCGCTTCCTGGGCCAGCACCAGACGCTGGCCACACGCCCAGGCCGAGACCAGATGCAGCGGTCCGGCACCCCGCCGGCTGCCGCTGCGCCGCATGGTCTTGCCATCGATCGCGATCGTCTCCGGCACGGCGATCTCCTCGGCTCCCGCCGCACCGCGCAAGCTGTTGATCCAGCTGACGAAACAATCCTCGAACAGGGCCGGATCAAGCGCCCGGACGACGTCGTTGAGGGTGTCGTGGCTGGCGATGCCGCGCGCAAACGGCTCAAAGCTGCGCAGAAAGCTCAGGTGCTCGCGTCCCCAGAGCGCCATCTCGACAAAGTCGTCGCACCCGCTCAGCGTTCCGCATAGCACGACCAGAAGGATCTCCGGCAGAGGGTACAAAACCTTGCCACTCTGCCGCGGGTCCTCCAGCGCACTGAAGTGCGCCAGCAACCCGGTCCCCGCCGCCGTAACCGCCATCGAAACCTCCTCCTCAAGGAGATTCCTTTGAATCACATCCCGACAATCCAGGGAATCCTACAATGACAGCCCTTCAAGCGATTGCCCTGGCCTGGTCGGTCGGGAACCCGATGCCGGTATCCAGCACCTCGATGCGCAGGGTGTCGGAAGGGGTCCGGCGGCAGCCGATCAGGATGCGTCCCCGCTCGGTGTAGCGAAGCGCGTTCTCGATCAGGTTGCGCAGGATCCGTTCCAGCAGCATCGCGTCGCTCTGCACCGTGCAGGCGGACTCCACGACCTTGAGGCGCAAACCCTGCCGCTCGGCGCGGTGGGCGTATTCCGCGCCCAGGCGGCGGAGCAGCCCGTCGATCGGCACGTCCGCCACCTGGGGAGTGACGACCCCGGCATCCAGCTTGGAAATGTCGAGCAGCCCGTCGAGCAGCAGCTTCAGGGCTTCGGTCGTCTGGTTGATGCTGCCGACCAACGGCAGCATGGGATGGTCCTGCAGCCCGTCGGCCAGAGCCGATCCCAGGAAGAACAGGGACTGCACGGGCTGGCGCAGGTCGTGGCTCGCGGCGGCCAGGAACTTCGATTTCGCCAGGACGGCCCGTTCCGCCTCGGTGCGCGCGGCCACCGCCTCGTCGCGCGCCGCCTGGATCGCGGCGTCGGTCCGGCGGCGCGCGGTGATGTCGCGCATGAACCCCGTGAAGAACCGCTGCCGCCCATCCGACCACTCGGCGACCGACAGTTCCAGCGCGAAGACCGTGCCGTCCTTGCGCCGCCCCTCCAGGTCGCGCTTCCGTCCGATCACGTTGCGGTCGCTGCCGTGCCGGTAGTTCCAGATGTGGCCGTCATGGACCGCGGCGTCGCGGTCCTGCATCAGCACCGTGACGTTCCGGCCGACGACCTCCGCCGCGGCATGGCCGAACATGCGCTCGGCCGCCGGGTTGAACGACTGTATGATCCCGACGTGGTCGATCACGACCATTCCGTCCACGGCGGTGTCGACGATCGCCCGGTAATGGGCCTCCGCCCGCTCGATGCAGAGTTCCGTCTCGCGCCGCTCGGTGATGTCCTGGAAGGAGATCAGCAGGCCGTCCCGGCACGGCAGCAGCCGGACCGACAGCCAGCGCGAGAGCGGCGCCGGATAGGCTTCGAAGCTGACCGGAACCTGATCCGCCAGGGCCCGCGCGCATTCGATCCGGAAGGTGTCGGCCAGCGACTCCGGCAGTGCCTCCAGCAGCGGCAGGCCGACCAGTTCCCGATCGCCGCCCAGCAGGGTCCGGCACTGCTGGTTGGCGTAGGTGATCAGCCAGCCGCAATCGACCTCGCAGATCCCGTCGGCGGTGCCTTCCAGGACCGCCGCCATCCGGTCGGCCGCCGCTTCGGCCCGTTCCCGCTCCTGCCGGCTGCGCTCCAGCGCGTCGGCCATGGCGTCGAAGGTGCGCCCCAGGGTCCCGAACTCGGACGTGTCGTCGCTGGCGAAGGCGCCCGCCCTGGCATCGCCGGCCCGCCACAGGTCCGCCGTGCGGGCCAGCGCCGTGACCGGGTGGAGGACGAGCCGGTACGCCAGCGCCGCGGCGGCTGCCAGGGCCGCCAGCAGCCCGGCGCCGATCATCAGCGTCCGGTGCCGCACCATGTCGTCGAGACGCTGGCGGATCTCCTCCGGGTCGATGCCGACGCCGATCCCGACGAAAAGGCCCCGGACCGCGGCGGAGGGGCGCACCGTCGCCATCACTTCCGGGGTCTCCCGGTTCGGCGCGGCGGCGTGGGCCGACCGGACCGCCAGGATGGTCCCGGCGCGGTCGGTGACGATCAGGGAAACGCCGTCGGGCAACGGGACCTCGTCGGGGACGGCGTTCCACCATGCCACGTCGAGCAGCACGGTCACGACGCCGCCGACCTGCCCGGCATCGTCGCCGTAGCGCAGGGCGAACGGCAGGGCGCCGCCGCGGGCCGACATTTCCGGACGGATGAACTCGCCGACCACCATCTCGTCGGTCTTCAGCGCCGCCATGATGTCGGAGCGGCCACCGACCGAACGTCCGACCTGGTCCGGCCGGCTGGAGCACAACAGGACGCCCTGCCGGTCCGCGACCGATATGGTCAGATGGGGCGACAGCCGCTGGACGGTCCGGTCCAGCAGGGCCTGGCACTCGGCGCGGTCGGCGGCCCGCACGGCGTCGGTCGCCGCGACCAGGGCCGCGATCTGCCGGATGCCTTCGAAGACGCGCGCCTGCTCCCCCTGGACCCGGTCGAGCAGTCTGGAAGCCTCTTCCCGGACCGCGGCCTCGGCCGAGTTCCGGGCTTGGTAGTCGGTGAAGACGCCGATGCCGACCCCGGGGACCAGGATGGACAGGAAGATCAGGATCAGGCGTGAGAGCAGGCTCATCTGGACGCGCCGCGGCCGATCGGCTGTTGAGGGGCGCGAGGCGCCGATTGTCGATGGATTGCGCCGCCGGTTCGAGTCGGCCCGTCCCTCGGGGACGAGACGGAAGGGTCGTTTCGGCATCGCTATGGATCCGAAGACTCGACCATCGTGGTTAATATACATTTAACATGATCCGGAGCGTCAGCGCCCCGGCACCGCGCCGGATCGCCTGCGCACAGGTGCGGCGTGCCAGACGCCGAGGCACTCCTCAGCAGTCGCGGCCGACCCGATGCAGCGCGCGCCGCCTTCCCTGAACCACAGCCGGTACCGGCCGCTCACGTCGCGCTCGAAGACGAAGACGGGATCCTCGATCCCCGGAAGCGAGATCAGCAGCCTGTCGTGATGCCGGCCGGTATGCCGGGCCACTGCCGCCCAGGCGCCCCGTGAGCATTTGGGCAGCGCGATCCGGTAGAAGGCGGCCAGATCGGCAGGGGTGAAGCGGCAGGCGGGAAACGGGATAACGGTCATCACGGCGCTCCTGGCTCTCCTGGTGCCCTTCGACTTCCGATGGAAATCCAAGGGGTGAGGACTGCCGGGAGAGTGGCCCCGGAACCGGGATCGCGCTGTGAAATGGATCACTGCACGTTGACGCCCCATGAATTTTTTTCAGTCGATGGTTTTTCGGGCGCCGATCCGCGCCCTGGCTGCCCGACGGAGCGGCTCAGGCGAAGGTCCTGCCCCGGCAGGATTCAGCCTGGCACGGGTCCCGCTCCAGCTGGATCGTGGAATGCTCGATGTCGAAACGGTGCGCCAGTTCATGGCGGAGCCGGCGCAGCACCTCGTCGTGGTCGGCGCCGGCGGCGAGGCTGGCGTGGAAGGTGATCAGCGGGCGGTCGGGCGTCAGCGACCAGGCATGGACATGGTGGACGTCCGCCACGCCGGGCACGGCGTCGGCCAGTTCGCGGCTGAGCCGGTCGATGTCCAGCCCCTCCGGCGTTCCCTCCATCAGCACGTGCCAGGACCGGCCCACCAGGGTCCAGGCGCTGCGGAGGATGAGCAGCGCGACCAGGACCGAGAGGATCGGGTCGATCGGAGTCCAGCCGGTCCACAGGATGACGCCGGCGGCGACGATGGCGGCGACAGAGCCCAGCAGGTCGCCCAGGACATGGAGCGCCGCTCCCCTCATGTTGAGGTTCTCCTGGTCGCCCCCGTGCAGGATCAGGAACCCCGCGACGTTGACCGCAAGGCCGGTCGCGGCTATGGCGAGCATGGTCGTGCCCATGACGGGAACGGGATCCAGCAACCGCTCGGCCGCCTCCAGGACGATCCAGGCGGCCACCGCGACCAGCGTGGCGCCGTTGATCAGGGCCGCGAGCACCTGGAACCGGTGCTGTCCGTAGGACCGGTCCGCCGTGGCCGGCCGCCGGCTGACCCGGAAGGCGTACAAGGCCAGGGCCAGCGCCGCCGTGTCGGTCAGCATGTGCCCGGCATCGGCGAGCAGGGCCAGCGAGCCGGCCAGGATGCCGCCGGCCGCCTCCACCACCATGAAGCCCCCGGTCAGCAGCAGGGCCAGCAGCAGGCGGCGCTCGTTATGCGAGTGGGAATGGGCGTGGCCATGCCCGCCGCCATGGTCGTGGTGAGAGTGGGAGCCCATGCCCGGCACCTCGAAGGTTCAAGAGACCGCTGGTGGCCGGCGGCGGGTATCGGGCTGCCCGCCGCCGGCCGAACCGTCCCTCCATTAAACCATGGACGGAACCGATTGTTGTCAACCGCGCAAAGTGCCGCCGGTCGCCTTCGATACCGCGGCGACCACCTTGGTGCCGATCCCGTCGATCTCCGGCTCGGTCAGCGGCTTGCCGGTGGGCTGGATGGTGACCGAGATGGCGAGCGACTTGGTGCCCGGCTCGATCCCCTGCCCCTGGTAGACGTCGAAGACCGACACGTCGGTGATCAGCGCCTTGTCCGCGCCCTTGGCCGCCCGCACCAGCTTTTCGGCCTCGACCGAGGCGTCGACCAGGAACGCGAAGTCGCGCTGGATCGGCTGGAACAGGGAAAGCCGCAGCAGGGGCTTGGCCGTCCCGCCCTTCCTCTTCGGCACCGGCACCGCGTCGAGCATCACCTCGAACGCCGCGACCGGCCCCTTGGCGCCCAGCGCGCCCAGCACTTCCGGATGCACTTCGCCGAAACGGGCGAGCACCGTCGGGCCGAGGCGCAGGACGCCGGACCGCCCGGGATGGTACCAAGCCGGCGCGTCGGTCGTGACCTGCAGGTTGCCCGTCGGAGCGCCCGCGGCTTCGAGCACCGCCAGGGCGTCGGCCTTGACGTCGAACGCGTCGACCGGGCGCTGCTTCTCCGCCCACTGGCGCGGCACCAGGGTGCCGGATCGGACGCCGGCGGCGACAGTGTCCTGCCCCTGCGGCGAAGGGTCGCGGAAGACCGGACCGACCTCGAACAGGCCGGCGTCGGGATAGCCCCGGTCGGCATTGCGGCCGACGGCCTGGATCAGGTTGGGCAGGATAGAGGGGCGCATGACGTCCAGGTCGGCGCTGATCGGGTTCAGCAGCCGCAGCTCGTCCATCACGCCGCCGAACAGGTCGACATGGGCGGACGACATGAAGGACCAGGTGACCGCCTCCGACAGGCCGCGCACGGCCAGCACGCGCCGGGCCATGGCCGTGCGCTTCTGCCTGGCGTTCAGCGCGGGGCGGCTGATCGCCGCCGTCCGCTCCAGCGGGATCGCCGGGATGTGCTCGTAGCCGTGGACGCGCAGCACCTCCTCGACCAGATCCGCCTCGCCGTGGATGTCGGCGCGCCAGCTCGGCGGCAGCACGTTCATGACGCCGTCGCTCCGCTCCGCCACGCCGAAGCCCAGCATCTCCAGGATGCGTACCTGTTCCGGCACCGGAACATCCACCCCGCCCAACTCCAGGGTACGGCCGGGGCGCAGGGTCAGCTCCCGTCGCCAGGACGGCTCGGATCCGGCGACCACCAGCTCGCCGGCCGTGCCGCCGCAGATCTCCAGGATCAGCCGCGTCGCGATCTCGGCGCCGGGAATCACGAAGGCGGGATCGACGCCGCGCTCGAACCGATAGCGGGCGTCGCTGTCGATCGACAGCTTGCGGCCGGTCTGCGCCGTGCGCACCGGGTCGAACAGCGCCACCTCCAGGAACACGTCGGTCGTCGTCTCGGTGACGCCGGTGCTCTCGCCGCCCATGACGGCGCCCAGGCTGACCACGCCGCTGTCGTCGGCGATCACGGTCATGCCCTCGTCGAGGCCGTATTCCTTGCCGTTCAGGGCCAGCAGCGTCTCGCCCGCGCGGGCCAGCCGGACCGTCAGCCCGCCCCGCAGCTTGCCCGCGTCGAACACGTGCAGCGGCCGGGCGATGTCATGGGTCAGCAGGTTGGTGATGTCGACCAGGGCCGAGATCGGCCGCAGCCCGATGGACATCAGCCGGTCCTGCAGCCAGCGCGGGCTCGGGCCGTTCCTCACGCCGCGGATCAGGCGGCCGACGAACATCGGGCAGGCCGTCTCGTCCTCGTGCCGGAAGTCGAGCGTGACGCCGATCGGGCTGGGGAAGGCGCCCGGCACCGGCGTGGTCTCCAGCGGCTTCAGCTGGCCGAGGCCGGTCGCCGCCAGATCGCGGGCGATGCCGCGGACGCCGGCGCAATCCGCCCGGTCCGGCGTCAGCGAAACGTCGATCAGGGGGTCGTCCAGGCCGACCACCGAGGCGAAGGGGGCTCCCACGGGAGCGTCCCCGGGCAGGTCGATGATGCCCTCGTGGGCGTCCGACAAGCCCATTTCGCGCTCGGAACAGAGCATCCCGTTGGACTCGACGCCACGGATGACGCCCTTCTTCAGTTCCACGCCGGTCGCCGGGATGACCGAGCCGGTCGGCGCGAAGACGCCTTTCATGCCGGTGCGGGCATTGGGCGCGCCGCAGACGACCTGGACCGTTTCGGATCCGGTATCGACCATGCAGACGCGCAGCTTGTCGGCGTCGGGGTGTTTCTCGGCGGAGACCACGTAGGCCACGCGGAAGGCTTCAAGCCCCTTGGCGCGGTCCACGACCTCCTCGACCTCCAGGCCGAGCGCGGTCAGCTTCGAAGAGATCGTCTCGACGTCGGCCCCGGTGTCCAGGTGGGCCTTCAGCCAGGAAAGGGTGAGCTTCATCGTCGGCTGTCCTTATCGGTTCAGGCCCTGGGCCAGGGAAGGCACGTCGAGGGGCACGAAGCCGTAATGCTTCAGCCAGCGCAGGTCGGCCTCGAAGAAGGTGCGCAGATCGGGAATGCCGTATTTCAGCATGGCGATGCGCTCGATGCCCATGCCGAAGGCGAAGCCCTGGTACTTCGTGCTGTCGATGCCGCAGTTCTCCAGCACGTTGGGATGCACCATGCCGCAGCCCAGGATCTCCAGCCAGTCGCCGAAATTGCCGATCTTCAGCTCGCCGCCACGCCGCAGGCAGCCGATGTCGACCTCCGCCGAGGGCTCGGTGAAGGGGAAGAAGCTGGGCCGGAAGCGCAGCGGCAGATCGTCCACGTCGAAGAAGGCTCGGCAGAACTCGATCAGGCAGCCGCGCAGGTGCGCCATGCTGGTCTTCTCGTCCACGACCAGCCCTTCGACCTGATGGAACATCGGGGTATGGGTCATGTCGTAGTCGGAACGATATGTCCGGCCGGGGATGATCACGCGGATCGGCGCCTTGTCGGCCAGCAGCGAGCGGACCTGCACCGGCGAGGTGTGGGTACGCAGAAGCATGCGGCTGCCGTCGGTCGGACGGTCCGGCAGGTAGAAGGTGTCGTGCATGTCGCGCGCCGGATGGCCGGGCGGGAAGTTCAGCGCGGTGAAGTTATGGAAGTCGTCCTCGATGTCCGGCCCCTCGGCCACCGAGAACCCCATGTCGGCGAAGATCGCGGTCAGCTCGTCGATGGTCTGGGTGATCGGATGGACGCGGCCTTGGCTCTCCGCCCGGACCGGCAGGGTGACGTCGATGCGCTCGGCCTCCAGGCGCCGGGCCAGTTCCGCCTTGTGCAGCTCGCCCTTGCGGGCGTCCAGCGCCGCCCCGACCTCGTCCTTCAGGGCGTTCATCAGTTGGCCGCGTTCCTTGCGCTCCTCGGGGGACAGGCTGCGCATGTCGGCCATCAGGCCCGTGATGCGGCCCTTCTTGCCCAGTGCGGCGACGCGGACCTCTTCCAGCGCGGCCAGATCGGCGGCCTGGCTCACCGCCGTCAGCAATTCCGTCTTCAGCGCTTCGAGAGCGGACATGGGTTCCTCGTCAAGGTTGGGCGCCGCCGGAGATGGGTGCGGCAAGCGCGAAAAGGGGGCCAGCCCAGCCGGGCGGCCCCCTAGTCAATTGCCGTCGATCGCTCTGGCGCCCCTATGGACGGGCGCCCGAAGAGATCAAGCAGCCTGGGCGAGAGCGGCCTGGGCCTTGTCGACCAGGACCTTGAACGCGTCCGGCTCGCGCGCGGCGATGTCGGCCAGGACCTTGCGGTCCACGTCGATTCCGGCCCGCTTCATGCCGTTCATGAAGCGCGAATAAGTCAGGCCGTGCTGACGGACGCCGGCGTTGATACGCTGGATCCACAGGCCGCGGAACTCGCGCTTCTTGTTGCGGCGGTCGCGATAGGCGTAACGGAGCGCCTTCTCGACCTTCTGGATCGCAATGCGGAAGCACTTGCTGGACCGGCCGCGATAGCCCTTGGCCAGCTTGAGGATCTTACGGTGACGGGCGTGAGTGGTTACGCCCCGCTTGACACGTGCCATGGTTCAGGTCTCCCGATCAGGCGTTGCGCAGGAAGTTCTTCAGGATGGTCTCGCCATCCTGCGGCGCCAGCACCATGGTGCCGCGCGCGTTGCGCTTCATCTTCTGGGTACGCTTGACCATGCCGTGGCGCTTGCCGGCGGCCTGGGCCTTGACGCGGCCGGAGGCCGTCACCTTGAAGCGCTTCTTCGAACCGCTATGGGTCTTCAACTTGGACATTTCTGCTCCCAAGAACCTGGAGTGAGATATCAGAGCGGTTGGGCATGTCCGTAGGGTCCAACGACCCGGCCTCGCCGCCCGAATGAGCCGTGGGTTATAGTGGGGAGCGCGGGCGAAAGCAAGCCGGCAGTGCGCCGGCCGGCGACTCCTCCCGCGGTTCCGGTCCGCGGGCACCCTCGGCGGCCGTCAGGCCGCGCGGACCTTGGCGAGGAATGCCGTGACCTCCTCCCGCAGGCCGGATGCCGACCGGGACAGCTCCCTGGCGCTCGACAGCACGCGGGTCGCGGCCGAACCGCCCTCCGCGGCGGCCCCGCTGACCTGGACGATCGCGTCGGAGACCTGGGACGTGCCCGCGGAAGCCTGCTGGACGTTGCGGGCGATCTCCTGCGTCGCCGCGTCCCGTTCCGCGACCGCCGTGGCGATCTCGGACGCGATGGCGCTGCTTTCGCCGATCACCTCGCCGATCTCCCGGATCGAGGCCACCATGCGCTGGGTGACGCTCTGCACATCCGCGATCTGGGCGGTGATGTCCTCGGTCGCCTTGGCGGTCTGGTTCGCCAGGTTCTTCACCTCCGACGCGACGACGGCAAACCCCTTGCCCGCCTCCCCCGCCCGCGCCGCCTCGATCGTCGCGTTCAGGGCCAGGAGGTTGGTCTGCTGGGCGATGTCGTTGATCAGCTTGACCACCTCCCCGATGTTCCGGGTGGCGGAGACAAGGCCCTCGGTCGTCCCCTGCGTCGCCTCGGCGTTGCGGACGGCGCGGTTCGAAATCTCCGACGACTGTCGGACCTGCAGTCCGATGTTGCGGACCGATACCGCCAGTTCCTCGCAGGCCAGCGCCACCGTCTCGACGTTGGCCGTCGCCTGGGTGGCCGCCGCGGCCACCGTGCCGGCCTGGGCGTTGGTCTTTTCCAGCGTCCCGTTCAGGATCTGCGCCGCCGATTCCAGCTCGGACGCGGCGGACGACACGAGGCCGACGATGGAGCCGACGCTGCGCTCGAACTGGTCGGCCAGATCGTTCATGGCCCGCCGCTTCCCGGATTCGGCGCGGCGCTCGGCCTCAGCCGTCTCCTCCTCCAGCCGCTTGGCGCGGACCATGTTGTCCTTGAACACCTGGACCGCCTGGATGATGTCGCCGACCTCGTCCCTGCCGGTCGCCTTCGGCAGTTCGGTCGTCAGATCGCCGCCGGCCAGGCGGAGCGTCGTCTCGGTCAGCCGGCGCAGGGGCTTGACCGAGTGGATGGACCACCACGCCAGTCCGGCGCCGACGCAAAGCGTCGCGCCGCACAGGGCGAACATCAGCATCTGGAACCGCTGCGCGATCGACCGGGCGTCTTCCGCGACCCTCATGTTCTCCTCTTCCTGCAGGTCGATGAACCGGTTGATCCGGGCAAGCCACTCGACGAACGCCGGACGGGCCTGCTCGACCAGGATATCCCTGGCCCGGGCGGCATCTCCCGTCTGCCGGGCATCGATCACCTTCCGGATCAGCGGCAGGGTCTTTGCCTCGGTCTCCTTGATGCCCGCGAGGATCTCGCGCTCCCGGGGCGGGATGTCGCTGCGCGCGAGGAACATCCCGTCCAGCAGGTCCGCCGACCGGGCGTAGTCGGCGGACAGCCGGTCGATGGTGCCCAGTTCGGACTTGATCTCTCCGCTGTCGGTCAGCAGCGTGACGTCGCGCAGGCTGATTGCCCGATCATGGACGCTGCCCCGGAAATTGATCGCGTATCTCTGTTTGACATTGTTGACATCGTTGATCGCCGACAAGCGGCTGCTGATAGTGTTCACCTCCTGAACGGCTATCTGCGTCAAGACGAGCAGCAGAACGAGAATGCCGCCGAAGCTGAATACCAGTCGGGCGGCTATCTTTGAATCCTTGAACGCGCTGAGCACGTTTCCCCCAGAAACATGAGATTTCGGCGTAAAGCCGCTCATGCACATTGTTGCATGGCTGCGACGCCCAGCCAGTTCTAGGGAGAACAGGTTAATTGTCTCTTGAGATGATTTACTCGAGAAGGATGCCGTCGTCTTCGCGCCCCGCTGCGGCCGTGGCATCCCTCAGGACATCGCGGCGGGCGGTCGAGGCTGCGCACTCGGCCCAAGCCAAACGGGCTACGCGCTCGGCCGGTGACAGGACTCGGCTCCCGTCCGTCGGGGACGGCGGTGCCGGAAGCTCGCAGGACGCCACGGCTCACTCCCCTCAGAACACGGCGTCGAGCAGGCGACGCGTCAGGCGGCCGGCCGGAATGATCGGGCAGTCGGCACCGAAATCTTGAAGCGGCCTTGCCGACTCGAAGCCCCGAAGTTCGGGAATCGACGGGAACGCTCCCGTCGCCTGCGGCGATCCGTTGGAAGCCGGGTCCTGATACGGTCCGCGAAATGCGCGGTGGTCCGACATGGCTGTTCTCCAGTCTGCATATCCGGATGAAGGATACGCGCGGAGCCCCGGCCGATTAACCCGAACGCGGTAGTATACTGCTAAAATTAGAGGCATATGCGCCCCGCGCACCTGCGTTTCAGGTGCGCGGGGCGAGGCAGACGCGGCTACTTCGCGCCGAACGGCACCGCCAGCGTGAAGTTCAGCACATCCCCGCCATATCCCATGGAGGTGCCGTCCTGAGCCGGGTTGGTCACGTGGAAATATGTCGCGCCGAGCCGCCAGTCGTTCGAGAACTCGTAGGCGGCGGCGATACCGGTCCGGATCTCGATCTGCCCCCGGTTCGGGTCGGTCGGGTCGTGCACCTCCCCCTTGTCGGCGACTCCGGCGGCGATGCTCGGCGTGAAGATGAAGCTGTCGCCCAGCGACAGTTCAAGGCCGATGCCGCCCTGGGTGCCGCCGGGCGTGACCGCGTTGCGGTCGCTGGGCGCCAGGGCCGAGCCGGCCGACTCGGGCACGAACAGCCAGTATTTGAGCCCCAATCCCCATTCCAATTGGACATTGGAGCTGGGCTCGGCCGGCTTGAGGTCGAAATAGCCGACGCCGCCGGTGATGTACTCCGGCTTCGGCTGGGTGGAACTGACCTGGGCCGCAGCCTCGACTGCCGTCAGGCAGAATCCAAGCGCGACCACGACTGCCATCATGCGACGCATCTGGATCACCAAGCCCTCTGTCAACAGAAACAGGATCTAGGATATAGGCGGAAGTGTAACATCTGGTAAATGGTTCATGCGGCGATGCGATACACTCACCATCAGGCCAGATTCCTGAATTTTTCCGTAGCCGCAACGAGGGCAGCCCGAATGCCTGGCTCCATGGCCGAATGGCCCGCATCCGGAACGACCACGTAGTCCGCTTCCGGCCAAGCCTGGTGCAGCTCGTCCGCGGTAGCGATCGGGCAGACGATGTCGTAGCGGCCCTGGACGATCACCGCGGGGATGCCGCGGATCCGGCCGATGCCCTCCAGCAGGCGGTTCTCCGGCGTGAACATGTTGTTCCGGAAATAATGGGCCTCGATCCGTGCGAGGCCGAGCGCGTGGGTATCCTCGCCGGAGGCCGAGAGAAGCTCAGGGCTGGGAAGCAGGGTCGAACAGGCGCCCTCGTAGACGCTCCAGACCCGCGCCGCCGCCATGCGCATGCCGTAGTCGGAGCCGGTCAGCCGGCGGTAGTACGACTCGAGCAGGTCTCCGCGCTCTTCCGCGGGCAGGAAATTGGAAAAGTTGGTCCAGGCCTCGGGAAAGATCGTCCGCATGTGGTACAGGAACCACTGGATCTCGGATCGGCGCATGAGGAAGATGCCGCGCAGCATCAGGCTGATGCAGCGTCCGGGGTGCGCCTGCGCATAGGCCAGCCCCAGGGTGCTGCCCCAGGACCCGCCGAACACGTGCCAGCGCTCGATGCCCAGTTCGGTCCGGAGCTGTTCCAGGTCGGCGATCAGGTGGTCGGTGGTATTGTCCCGGATCTCCCCAAGGGGAGTCGAGCGTCCGGCCCCGCGCTGGTCCATGATGACGATGCGGTAGTGGGACGGGTCGAAGAAGCGCCGGTGCGTGGGCGACGCACCGGCGCCCGGGCCGCCGTGAAGGAAGACCACCGGTACGCCGCGCGGGTTGCCGGACTGTTCCCAGTAGAGGGTATGGATCGCATCGACCTGGAGCAGACCGGTCTGGTATGGATCGAGCGGGGGGAACAACTCGGTGCGGGGCATAGGAGCGGGCCGTATGAAGTGGAGCGGATTGAAGTCTATGGGACGGCGCGCACCGTGGCAAAGCCGCGTTGCGCGGGCAACAGAAAACGGACCTGCCATTTTGGCGCGGGCAATCGCGCTGTCCGTCCTGCTGTTCCAAACCTGGACCGGTGCCGCCGCGGCGGACCCGACCCAGGACTTGGCCCGCGACCTGGCCAGGGGCGCGACCGCGACGGTGGTGGAGGTGATCGACGGCGACACCGTGGCGCTGGACACCGGCGGGGAAGTACGGCTGGTAGGCATCCAGGCGCCCAAGCTGCCGCTCAACCGTCCGAACTTCAAGGAATGGCCGCTCGCGCGCGAAGCGAAGCAGGAGCTGGAAAAGCTGGTGCTGAACCGGCGCGTGACGCTGTCCCACGGCGGCGCCCGCGGCGACCGGCACGGCCGCACGCTCGCACACCTGCACAACGACGACGGCACCTGGGCGCAGGGGGAGATGCTGAGCCGCGGCCTTGCCCGCGTCTATACCTTTCCCGACAACCGCGCCGCGGCGCGGGAGATGCTCGACCGGGAGGCGTCGGCCAGGGCGGCCAGGCGCGGGATCTGGGCGCTCGGCTACTACCGCGTACAGGAAGCTGACGGCAAGATCGGGCCGCCGGACACGTACCAGCTCGTCGAAGGTACGGTCAGGCAGGTCGCGGACGTACGGGGCCGCATCTTCCTGAATTTTGGGGAGGATTACCGCAAGGACTTCACCGCCACGATCGCGCCGAAGGACGCGCGCACCTTCTCGGCGTCCGGAACGGACATCAAGGCGCTGGAAGGAAGGAGACTCAGGCTGCGAGGCTGGCTGTACGAGCGGAACGGTCCCGCCATGGACCTGACGCACCCGGAACAGATCGAGGTGCTGGACTGACGGCACCGCAAGGCCGCCTCGCCGAGCCGGCAAACAAAGATGGCGGCCGGGTCTTCCGACCCGGCCGCCATCTTTCCGAAAGGTTCAATCCCGTCAGGCCGTACGGCGCTGGGACAGCAGGCGCAGCGGCTTGGCCTTGCCTTCGACGGCCTCGCGGTTGATCACCACGCTGTCGACGCCGGTCATGCCCGGCAACTCGAACATGATGTCCAGCAGCACGGCTTCCATAATGGACCGCAGGCCGCGGGCGCCGGTCTTGCGCTGCATCGCCTTGCGGGCGATCGCCGCCAGGGCGTCCTCGGTGAACTCGAGGCTGACCTGCTCCAGTTCGAACAGCCGCTGGTACTGCTTGACTAGGGCGTTCTTCGGTTCGGTCAGGACCTTGATCAGGGCCCCCTCGTCCAAGTCCTCCAAGGTCGCGATCACCGGCAGGCGGCCTACGAATTCCGGGATCATGCCGAACTTCAGCAGATCCTCCGGCTCGACCTCGCGCAGCAGTTCGCCGACGCCCCGTTCGTCCGGCCCCTTCACGTCGGCCCCGAAGCCCATGACGGTGCCGCGGTTGCGCTGCGCGATGACCCGGTCCAGACCGGCGAACGCTCCGCCGCAGATGAACAGGATGTTGGAGGTGTCGACCTGGATGAACTCCTGGCCCGGATGCTTGCGGCCGCCCTGGGGCGGAACCGAGCAGACGGTGCCTTCGACGATCTTCAGCAGGGCCTGCTGCACGCCCTCGCCCGACACGTCGCGGGTGATCGAGGTGTTCTCGCCCTTGCGGGAGATCTTGTCGATCTCGTCGATATAGACGATGCCGCGCTGCGCCCGCTCGACATTGTAGTCAGCCGCCTGGAGCAGCTTCAGGACGATGTTCTCGACATCCTCGCCGACATAGCCGGCCTCGGTCAGCGTGGTCGCATCGGCGACGGCGAAGGGCACGTCGATGATGCGGGCCAGGGTCTGGGCGAGCAGCGTCTTGCCAGAGCCGGTCGGGCCCAGCAGCAGGACGTTGGACTTGGCGATTTCAACCTCGCCCCGCCCGGCACCCGCCCCGTTGGCGAGGCGCTTGTAGTGGTTGTGAACCGCTACCGCCAGCACCTTCTTGGCCTGGGCCTGCCCGATGACATAGCTGTCGAGCGTCGCCGCGATCTCCCTCGGCGCCGGGGTGCCGACCGCCTTGGTGTCCCGCTCCTTGTTCTCCTCCCGAATGATGTCGATGCAAAGATCGACGCATTCGTTGCAGATGAACACGGCCGGGCCGGCGATCAGCTTCACCACTTCATGCTGGCTCTTGCCGCAGAAGGAGCAGTAAAGGGTCTGGTTCGAGTGTTCTTTCGTCATATCCGGGCTGTACCTTGGTCCCTGCGAGCAACCGGAACTGCATCACGACTCGATGCGGCGAAGCGGTGTGGATTATCCGCGTCTATCCACAATGTATGGTGCATCCCCAACAGTTAACAGTTCCGAGGTGGATTTTCTGCGTAGAAGGTTCCAGCCTGTTGCAGCACTGCATGATCATACCAGTCCTGCACGCCTTTCATGCCAGCGTCAACACGACGCATGACATAGAGCGCCTTTGGACTATAAGCGGTTCGGCATGCCGTGGCACGCATGACACGTTACCACGCCTTCGGTCACACGCCATCATGCAAAACCTCCCTAAGCGCGGGCGGACCAGCCGAAGCAGCCGGTCGACCCCCTACGATCGCGATTGCCGCCCGGGTTCCCACCGGGTAAGTTCCCGGCCATGACCGAAGCGGCCGAAGACGCACCGACACCCTTGGCCGCTCCCCCCGCCGCCCTGATGACGACCTCCCCGATTACCGGTCAGGTCGTTGGACGGCGCCGTCGCCTGCGTCTGCCGATCGCCGCCGTGCTGGTGGCCGGGTTCGGCACCCTGATGCTGGCCGCGGTGGCAAGCGTCCTCATCCTGGGGCTCAGCAGCGCCGGGCGCAACACTTTTGCCTTGCTGAACGACAAGGCCGACCTGGCGATCGACAACGTCGTGGTAAGGGTCCGCCACCAGCTCGACCCGGCGCGCAATCAGATCACGTACCTGAACGGGTTGATCGAAAGCGGAAAACTGGATCCGGACGACCCGGACTCGATGCGCGACACGCTCCGCGGGGCGCTGGCCGCGACGCCCCAGGTCACCGGGGTCGGCTTCGCGCCTCTCAACCAGATAATGACGAGGGCCGGTCGAATCAACGGCGAGATGGTGGAGAGCACGCTCGACCTCTCCGCCTCGCCCGATATGACCGCGGCCATGGCGGAAGCCAGGGACCGCCAGGGTCCTTTCTGGGTCGAACCGGTCTGGTCGCCCGACGTGAAGACGACCCTGCTGACCGTGCGCATGGGAGTGCGGCGCGACGACCGCTTCATCGGCATGCTGATCGTCGGGGTCTCCATCGGGGACCTCTCGCGCTTCCTGTCCGAGCTGTACGTCGACGAGGGGCTCAGCGCCTTCGTGCTCTATGGCCGGGAGCACGTACTGGCCCATCAGGCCCTGCGCTACAAGGAGTTCGACTTCTCCGACCACGGCGCCGGGCTGCCGCTGCCGCGGATCGACCAGGTCGACGATCCCGTCCTCGCCAGCCTCTGGCGCAACAGCCGGCCGGCGGACACCTTCGTGATCCCCGGGCGCAACGCCGCCAACACGGAAGTGGTCGAGATCGGCGACGACAGCCACCTGTTCCTGCTGCGCACCCTGGAAGGCTACGGCGCCCAGCCCTGGACCGTCGGCATCAACTATCGCCTGGACGAGGTCGGAGTCGAGATCGAGCGGCTGTGGACTACCGGCCTGGTCGGCCTCGGCATCCTGCTGGTGTCGGTCGGCGCCGCCCTGTGGATCGGGCGCGCCATCAGCCGCCAGATCTCCCGGCTTGCCGCCGCCGCGGCCAGCGTCAGCGCGCTCGACTTCCGCAGCGCCCCGACCCTGCCCGACAGCCGATTCCGCGAGCTGGCGAACGCGGCGGACGCCTTCAACGCCATGGTCGCCGGGCTGCGCTGGTTCGAGACCTATGTTCCCAAGGGGCTGGTGCTGCGCCTGATCCGCCGGAGCGCCCAGGGTGGCGCCACGTCGGCCCTGGTCTCGGAGGAGCGGCAGGTGACCGTGATGTTCACCGACATCCGGGGTTTCAGCAACCTGGCCGAGGATCTCGGCGCCGCCGAGACCGCGGCCCTGCTGAACAGCCACTTCACCCTGCTGGCCACCTGCATCGAGGCCGAGGGCGGAACCGTAGACAAGTTCATCGGCGATGCGATCATGGCATTCTGGGGCGCGCCGGAGGTGCAGCACGACCATGCGGCCCGGGCGCTTCGCGCGGCCCGCGCCATGGCGCTGGCGCTCCGGGCCGACAACGCCAAGCGCCTTGCGGTCGGCCTGCCGGCGGTGCGGATCCGCGTCGGCCTGCACAGCGGCCCGGTGGTGGTCGGCAATATCGGCTCGGCCAGCAGGATCAACTATACGATCGTCGGCGACAGCGTGAACACGGCCGCCCGAATCGAGGAACTGGGCGCCGCGATGCAGGGCGACGCCGAGATCATCGTGCTCGTGGGCGCCACGACCGCGGAGGAGAGCGGCGGCTGCGTTCCCCTCTGCCCCCTGGGCGCCCAGAGCCTGCGCGGGCGAAGCGGCAGGGTCGAGGTGTTCAGGCTGGACGCCTGATCACCCCGGGCCCTGCCCTTCCCGGGCGGCGCTTACGCGGCCAGGCCCAGCCCCTTCTCCATCACCAGAGCCAGCCGGCGCGAGAACGCGGCCGGATCGGGGATCGGCTCCCCTTCGACGATGCGGGCCTGGTCGAGCAGCAGCCAGGCTACGTCCTCGATGTTGTCGGAGATCCCGTCCTTCGCCGCCATGCCGGTCAGCCGGCGGATCAGCGGGTGGGTCGGGTTGACCTCCAGGATCCGCTTGGCGCCGCCGTCGAGCTGGCGATGCTGCTTCAGCAGGCGTTCCAGGTGCATGTCCATGTCACCCTCGTCGGCCACCAGGCAGACCGGGCTGTCGGTCAGCCGCTCGGAGATCCGGACGTCCTTGACCGAATCCGCCAGGGTCAGCTTCAGCGCCGCGACCAGGCTGCCCAGGTCGTTCTCGGCGGGCTTCTCCTCGTCCTTCTTCTCCGGCTCGCTCTCCGCCTTGATCTTCGACAGGTCGGCGCCGCCGCGGGTGACCGACTTGAACTTCTTCTCCTTGTACTCGGAGACCGACGGGATCCAGAACTCGTCGACCGGATCGGTCAGGAGCAGCACCTCGACGCCGCGCGCCTTGAAGCCTTCGAGCTGCGGGCTGCGGCGAAGCGCCTCGATGTCGTCGCCGGTGATGTAGAAGATCGCGTCCTGCCCTTCCTTCATGCGGCCGACATAGTCGTCCAGCGAGACCAGCCCGTCGGAACCCGTGGTGCGGAAGCGCATCAGCCGGGTCAGCTGCTCGCGGTGCTCGTAGTCCTCGTACAGTCCCTCCTTCAGGACCGCGCCGAAGTTCTCCCAGAACGACGCGTACGACTCGGCCTGCTCGGCGTCGTCCGCCTTCCTGGCGAGGTCGCCGAGCACACGGCGCACGATGCCGGCGCGGATCTTGGCCAGCATCGGGTTGTGCTGGAGCATCTCGCGGCTGATGTTCAGCGGCAGGTCCTCGCTGTCCACCACGCCGCGCAGGAAGCGCAGGTACGGCGGCAGCAGCCCCTCCGCCTCGTCGGTGATGAAGACGCGCTTGACGTACAGCTTCACCCGGTGCCGGCGGTCGGGGTTGAACAGGTCGAACGGCTTGGCCGAGGGGACGAACAGCAGGCTGGTGTACTCGATCTTGCCTTCGGCCCGCCAGTGCAGGGTCAGCCAGGGGTCGTCGAAGGCGTGGCCGACATGGTGGTAGAATTCCTTGTACTCGTCGGCCGTGATCTCGTTCTTCGAGCGGGTCCACAGCGCCGAGGCCTTGTTCAGCGCTTGGGCGTCGGCGGCGTCGCCGAACAGGATCGGCAGCGCGATATGGTCGCTGTATTTCTGGACGATTCGCCGCAGCCGATGCTCCTCCAGGAACTCGCCCTCGTCGGCCTTCAGGTGCAGGACGACGCGGGTGCCGCGCGGCGCATCCTCCGCTTCGCTCACCGTGAACTCGCCGCGCCCGTCGGAGACCCAGCGCCATCCCTGGCTTTCGCCCGCCTTGCGGGTCAGCACCTCGACCTTCTCCGAAACCATGAAGGCCGAATAGAAGCCGACGCCGAACTGGCCGATCAGGCCGATGTCCTTCTTGGCGTCGCCGGTCAGCTTGTTCATGAAGGCGGCGGTGCCCGACCGCGCGATGGTCCCCAGGTTCTCGATCAGGTCCTCGCGGTTCATGCCGATGCCGTTGTCCGCCACCGTCAGGGTCTTGGCGTCGGCGTCGGCCAGCAGGCGGATCTTGAGGTCGGGATCGTCAGCCGAAAGCTCCGGCTGGGTCAGGGCCGCGTAGCGCAGGCGGTCGCACGCGTCGGATGCGTTCGAGATCAGCTCGCGCAGGAACACCTCCTTCTCGCTGTAGAGGGAGTGCGCGACCATGTCGAGCAGGCGGCTGACCTCGGCCTGAAAACTGAGCCGTTCCTCGGACATTGCAGTATCACCTTCGGATATAGGTTTGGTGCCTTGACCAGGCTGATGCGTAAGGTGCGCCAGATATGTGAAATGCCGCGAAAAGCTGCAACCCCTTCCCGCTCCGGAGCGGGAAGGGGTGATGACGGCCCTTGCAATGCAGCACATGAACCCCAATGCTCTCCCCTATGAGCGCAGCATCTTCTGGCGTGGCTTTCCAGCATCAGGGTCAGCACCAGGGGCGGGTCACCGCCGTTCTTGGGCCGACGAACACCGGTAAGACCTTTCTCGCCATCGAGCGGATGCTGGGGCACCGGTCCGGCATGATCGGATTCCCGCTGCGCCTCCTGGCGCGCGAGAACTACGACAAGATCGTCAAGGCGAAGGGCCGCCACGCGGTGGCGCTGGTCACCGGCGAAGAGAAGATCATCCCGCCGCGCGCCGTCTATTTCGTCTGCACGGTCGAATCGATGCCGCTGGACCGGCCGGTCGCCTTCATGGCGGTGGACGAGATCCAGCTCTGCGCCGACCCCGAGCGCGGCCACATCTTCACCGAGCGGCTGCTCCACGCCCGCGGCATGGACGAGACCATGTTCCTGGGCGCCGACACGATCCGGCCGCTGATCCAGAAGCTGGTGCCTCGGGCCGAGTTCATCAGCCGGCCCCGGTTCTCGTCGCTCACATATGCCGGGCACAAGAAGCTGACCCGGCTGCCGCCGCGCTCCGCCGTGGTCGCCTTCTCCGCGACCGACGTCTACACCATCGCCGAGCTGATCCGCCGCCAGCGCGGAGGTACCGCCGTCGTCCTGGGGGCGCTCAGCCCGCGCACCCGCAACGCCCAGGTGGCGCTCTACCAGGCCGGCGAGGTCGATTACCTCGTCGCCACCGACGCCATCGGCATGGGGCTGAACATGGACGTGGACCATGTGGCCTTCGCCCGGCTGACCAAGTTCGACGGGCATGCGCCGCGCAAGCTCCGCCCGACCGAGATCGCCCAGATCGCAGGCCGCGCCGGCCGCCACATGACCGACGGCACCTTCGGCACCACCGGCGACATGAACGGCCTCGACTCGGAGACGGTCAACGCGGTCGAGAACCACCAGTTCGAGTCGCTCAAGGCGATCATGTGGCGGAACACCGTGCTGCGGTTCGAGACCCCGGGCGCGCTGATCAAGAGCCTGGAGCAGCGCCCGCCCCGGCCGGAGCTGATGCGCGCGCGGGATGCCGACGACTACCTGTCGCTGGTGGCGCTGTCGCGCGACCAGGAGATAGCATCCCTGGCGACCGATCGCGGAGCCGTGCGGCTGCTGTGGGAGGTCTGCCAGATCCCCGATTTCCGCAAGGTGCTGTCGGACGCCCACACCCGGCTGCTGTCCCAGATCTACCGCCACCTGATGACGCCGGAAGCCCGCCTGCCGGAGGACTGGGTCGCCAAGCAGGTGGCACGGATGGACAGGACCGAGGGCGACATCGACACCCTGGTCTCGCGCATCGCCCATATCCGGACCTGGACCTACATCTCGCACCGGCCGGACTGGCTGACCGATCCCGGCCATTGGCAGGCCCAGACCCGCGCGATCGAGGACAAGCTGTCCGACGCCCTTCACGAGAGGCTGACCCAGCGCTTCGTCGACCGGCGCTCCGCCGTGCTCGCCCGCACGCTGGCCGGCGGCGGCGAGCTTCTGGCCGCCGTCACCGCCGCGGGCGAGGTGCTGGTCGAGGGCCATCATGTCGGACGGCTGGAGGGTTTCCACTTCACCCTCGACCCGGAGGTGCGGGAGGACGACGTGCGCGCCTTCATGAGCGCCGCGCGCCGGGCGCTCCGCGACGAGATCGGCCGGCGGGTCCGCCTGCTGGAGCAGGCGGGCGACGACAGGATCGGCCTGGGTCCAGACGGCATCCTGGCCTGGGACGGGCATCCCGTGGCGCGCCTGGGACCGGGGACCTCGGTGCTGACCCCGGCGGTGATACCGCTGCACGACGACCTGTTCGAGTCGGGCCAGCGCGACCGGGTGCGGGCCCGGCTCGGCCGCTGGGTCGAGCAGTTCGTCAAGGACCGGCTGGCGCCCCTGTTCAAGCTGCGCGAAGCCGACCTGTCCGGCCCGGCGCGCGGGCTGGCCTTCCAGCTTTCCGAGTCGCTGGGCAGCCTCGCCCGGCCCGACCTGGAACCGCTGATCACGGGATTCAGCAAGGCCGACCGGCAGGCACTCAACCGGCTTGGCGTGCGGCTGGCGACCAGCCAGGTGTTCATGCCGGCCCTGATCAAGCCCAGGGCCGTGGAGACCCGCGGCCTGCTGTGGGCCGTCCTGCACGGCGGCCACGCCGCGATGCCCCTGCCCCCGCCCACTCCGCCGGCCGGCCGGGTCTCGGTCGCGACCGACGCCGTGCCGGCCGGCTTCTGGGAGGCGGTGGGCTATCCGCCCATGGGGCCGCGGGCGCTCCGGGCCGACATCCTGGAGAGGTTCGAGCGCGAGCTGTACAAGCGGTCCAGCGAAGGCCCGTTGACCGCAGCGCCCGATCTGGCCCAGATGATCGGCAGCACGCCCCAGGACCTGGAAGGGGTGCTGGCGGCCATGGGATATCGCCGCAGGCAGGACGAGGCCGGCGCCGTCACCTGGGCACGCGGCAAATTGCCGCGCCGCGAGCAGGCACGCAAGGGCCGGCGGCGCGACGCCCCGGCCAAGCCGCGCGCCGATCCATCCACAGACTCTCCCTTCGCCAAGCTGAGGCAGATCGAGTTCATGCGATGACGTCGGACGGGCATCGGGACGAGGATCAGGACGACGGCGGGGCCGCGACCGCCCAGGAGTTGGCATCCGGCCGCCTGCGGCTCGACAAGTGGCTCTGGTACGCCCGCTTCTTCAAGACGCGCAGCCTCGCCGCGAAGCTGTGCGCGGCCGGTGCCGTCCGCATCGGCGGTGCGCCGGTCACCAAGGCGCATCATGCGGTCAGGCCGGGCGACGTGCTGACCTTCGCCCAGGGCCGCCATATCAGGATCATCAAGGTGGTGGCACTGGGAACCCGGCGCGGCCCGGCGCCGGAGGCCCAGGCACTGTACGAGGACCTGTCGCCGCCGGTGCCGGAGACCGCGATGGCCCGCCCGGCGGAACGGCCCTCCGGAGCCGGCCGGCCGACCAAGGCGGAACGACGGGCGACCGAAAGGCTGCGTTCGAACTCCTGAGTTGATTCCCGAAAAGGGCGCGGAACCTACCTCCTGCTGCCCGGTTCCCAGCGCGCGCCTTTTCGATGCTCATCTTCGATGCTCATCGAGTCGCTGAACCTGCTGGCCAACCGGAGGCGGCGGCCCTGACCCGGCAGGCCCGCGGCGAGCCGGCGGGCTTTGGAATGACATGCGGGAACGCGGGTCGGCCTGCGGAATTCGCCGCCGTCGCTTCAACCCCGGCGGAAGACCACGGACAGGTTGTTGGCCGGCATCTCGATGACCTCGTCCAGGGTGAGGCCGGCCTCCGCCGCCGCGACGCAGACCTCTTCGAGATCGCGCACCCCCAGTCCGGATTCTGAGCCCTCAGGGAATGGTCGAAATCCTCGTTGCTCGGCGCCGTGTGCCGCCCGTCCCGCTTGTACGGGCCGTAGAGATAGAGCGGCGCTCCCGTCGGCAGGGTGCGCCCCGCCCCCGCCATCAGGCCCAGGGTCGCCGGCCAGGGCGAGATATGGATCATGTTGATGCAGACGATGGCGTCGGCGTGGGTGACGGGCCAGGCACGCGCCGAGGCGTCCAGGTTGGCCGGAACCGTGACGTTGGTGACGCCGGTCTCGGCGATCCAGTCCCGGATGCTGGCCCGGTTGTCCGGGTCCGGATCGGTCGGATGCCAGATCAGGTCGGGCAGCGACCCGGCCAGGAAGACGGCGTGCTCGCCGCTGCCGCTGGCGATCTCGAGCACGGTGCCGGCGGCGGGAAGCACGCGCCGCAGCACACCCAGGATAGGTTCCCTGTTGCGCTGGGTCGCCGGGGCGTGGCGGCGGTGGTCTGGGCCGGCTGCGGTCATCATGCCGAGCAGGCTAGTGCCTCCCGCACCCGAGGGCAAGGGTCAGCAGGGGTCGTCATCGTCAGGACAGCCCCCCATATCTGACAGACCGCATGGTTTCGCGATACCGGCCGCATGGACTGGCCGCAAGGATAGGATTTCGGTAATGCTGGCTCGATTGAAAGCACTGTTGATGGACGCCGACGACACGACCCGGCAGGCCGGGCGGCACTCGCGCGACGAAGTGCAACTGGCGGCCGCCACGCTGCTGGTCGAGGCTGCCCGCATGGACGACGAGATCGGCGACCGCGAGCGCGCCCGCATCCGCGACCTGCTCGAACAACGCTTCTCCCTGTCGGGCGTCGAAGCGAACGACCTGCTGGCCTCGGCCGAGACAGTGACGGAGGGGCCTGCCCAGTGGCACCGCTTCACCTCCACCCTGAAGGACCGTTTTTCCGACGAAGAGCGCATTCAGATGATTGAAATGCTCTGGGAAGTGGTCTACGCCGATGGCGAACTGCACGATCTGGAAGCCAGCCTCTTGCGCAGGGTGGGCGGACTGCTCTACGTCTCCGACCGCGACCGTGGTGCGGCCCGGATGCGCGTGCTTGAACGACTGGGCATCGCCGACTCCACGCTGGAGGCGCCGACCGGAGAGAGCTCGATCCAGAGATCTCCATCTGACTGAACTGCTGCCGGCACGCGGGACGAGGACGAAGTCCGGGTGTCTGAAGAGGAAAAGGGAAAGCGAGCATGCCCTACGTCGTCACCGAACAGTGCATCAAGTGCAAATATACCGACTGCGTCGAGGTGTGCCCCGTCGATTGCTTCTACGAGGGGGAGAACATGCTTGTGATCCACCCCGACGAGTGCATCGACTGCGGCGTTTGCGAACCGGAGTGCCCGGCCGAGGCGATCGTCCCGGATACCGAGCCCGATGCCGAGAAGTGGCTTGAATTGAACCGGGAGTACTCCCTGCAATGGCCGAACCTGACCCGCAAGAAGGACGCTGCGCCCGAGGCGGAAGAGTTCAAGGGAGCCCCGGACAAATTCGAGAAGTTTTTCAATTCCAACCCGGGATCCGGCAACTGAACGTTGGGTTGACGCTACTTTCGTCACCCTGAAAGTTTATTCTTCCATTCCGCTATGCAATTCCCGCAGGTCCGCCATCGTGCGGCCAGCGGGAGCTTGCTTATGACCAAGACGTTATATCTTTGTAACGCCCTACTCACTTCCTATATAATGGCGGCCCTAGGCCCGGTCGATTTCTCGCGCGTTCCGGGCTTGCGATGCTCCAGGCTCGAATTGCCTAATTCGTCGGCCCTTACCCGTCATGGGGGCTGGTGGATGGCGCTTCAGCCTTTCGTTGTCCCGAGGCATCCGGCCGGGACAGCCGGGTGCCAGCGAGCGTGAAGTGAGAGCCAACAGGAATGATGAACAAGCTTGAGTTCACGGCCGGTGATTTCGTCGTCTACCCGGCCCACGGGGTCGGTCGTGTCGAAGGAATCGAAACGCATCATATTGCCGGCCAGACCGTAACGCTTTACGCCATCACCTTCGAAAAGGAGCGCATGACGCTGAAGGTCCCGGTGGGTAAGGCCAAGGACTCAGGTCTCCGCCGCCTCAGCTCCAAGGACCGGATCAAGGTCGCGCTGGAGACTCTCCAGGGCCGCTCGCGCGCCCGGCGCGCCATGTGGAGCCGCCGCGCTCAGGAATACGAAGCCAAGATCAATTCCGGCGACCCTGTCTCGATCGCCGAAGTGGTCCGTGACCTGTACCGCGGCAGCGACCAGCCGGACCAGTCCTACAGCGAGCGCCAGATCTATCAGGCGGCATTGGAGCGGCTCGCCCGGGAACTGGCTGCGGTCGAGAAGATCGACGAGATGAAGGCCACGGAGCGGCTAGAGGCCGTCCTGACCAAGACCGCCGCCTGAGCTGCGCAGAGGCTTGTGGCCGGGGACGCCAACAATCCCCGGCCACTCCCTTTTATCGGCTTTTGCTGGGCACGCCGGGCGCCTAAACTCCGGTCACAGTCCAAGCCGGACCGGAGTTGCGTTTACGCGTCCAGATGTCAGACAATCAGAAATTCGCAGATATCGGCCATCCCAAGCGGATCTGGGCCGTCGGTGCCGTCCATGGCGAAGTCGACCGGCTAGCGGCGTTGCATGCCGACATAGGCCGACGCTTCACGCCGGGCGATCGGCTCGTCTATACCGGCAATATGATCGGCCGCGGCGTGGCGGTGCGGGAGACGATGGACGAATTGCTGTCGTTCCGCCGTGCCCTGATCGCGATGCCCGGCATGCTCGCGGACGACGTGGTCTATCTCCGCGGCGCCCAGGAGGAGATGTGGCAGAAGCTCCTCCAACTCCAGTTCGCGCCCGATCCGGCCGTCGTCCTGCGCTGGATGCTCCGCCAGGGCGCCGACGCGACCCTGCACGCCTATGGCGGCAATCCGGACCAGGGACTGGCCGCCGCACGTGACGGCGCCGTCGCGATCACCCGCTGGACCAACAGCCTGCGGGGCGCCATGCGTGCCCATCCCGGTCACGAAAACGTGATGAGCGCGCTGCGCCGTGCCGCCTATACCAGCCAGCCGGGCGACGGGCCGGCCGAACGCGTCCCGGTGGGTGTCCTGCTGGTCTCCTCCGGCATCGAGATCTCCCGGCCGCTGGCTGCCCAGGGCGACACTTTCTGGTGGGGCGGGACCGGATTCGGGCGCATCGACCAGCCCTACGACCAGTTCCGCCGCATCGCCCGCGGGTATGACCCGGGACGCGGAGGTATCCAGGCTGGTGACTTCACGGTCACCCTGGATGGCGGGTGCGGTTTCGGCGGCCCGCTGGTTTGCGGTTGCCTGGCGGCCTCAGGGGAAATCCTGGAACTGATCGAGGTCTGAAGAGGCATCGGACCGACCGAAAAAACTTCCCTCCCGATGTGATCCGGCCCTGTCCGGGCTGCGTATCTGAAGCAACAGACGGCACCAACCGGTGTTGACCCTACTAAGGACAGGGCCATCGCCGAGGTCGCGCGTCCATCAGGGGGAAGGGACAGGACGATGGCGCATATCGATGACCCGGAAACACAGCGGGCCAATCTGACTTTCATCAAGGCCTCGATGCGGGAACCTCTCCTTGCCCGCGACCACGAATTCGAATTGGCGCGCAATTGGCGTGAGGACGGCAACGAGGCGGCGCTTCACGATCTCGTCCGCGCCTATACCCGGCTGGTCGTCTCCACCGCCTCGCGCTTCCGGAACTACGGTTTGCCCATGGGCGATCTGGTCCAGGAGGGCAATGTCGGCCTGATGCAGGCCGCCGCCCGGTTCGAGCCGGACCGGGAGGTGCGTTTCTCGACCTACGCCGCCTGGTGGATCCGCTCGGCTATGCAGGACTATATCCTGCGCAACTGGTCGATCGTGCGGACCGGCACCACCGCGGCCCAGAAGAGCCTGTTCTTCAACCTGCGCCGGCTGCGCGCCAAGATCGAAGACGCCTCCAACAACGGCGCCCTGACGCAGGCCGGCCGGGTGAAGATCGCGACCGAACTGAAGGTCGAGGTCCATGAGGTCGAGGCGATGGAGATGCGCCTGAGCGGCGCCGACCAGTCGCTGAACGCCCCGATCAGCGACAGCAGCGAGGACGACTGGCAGGACTTCCTGGCCGACCAGCGGCCAAGCCCGGAAGAAGTCGTGATCGGGATGCGCGACAGCAATACCCGCTCCAAGTGGCTCGCCGAAGCCCTGGGCGAGCTCAGCCCCCGCGAACGGACCATCATCTCCCAGCGCCGCCTGCGCGACGACGGCGCCACCTTGGAGGAACTGGGCAAGGAACTGGGCGTCAGCAAGGAGCGCGTCCGTCAGCTTGAGCATCGCGCGATGCTCAAGCTCAAGGAGTCGATGATGCGCCGGGTGGAACTGTCCAGCGATCTTCTGCTGGAGATGTGAGGATCCATCGAAGTGCGGTCCTGCGCCCCGGAGGGCGCGGGATTCCCACCAGGAGAGCCCGAGGCTTACGCCGCTTCCTTGGTCAGCTTCCTAAGCCTGCTGTCCAGGTACCACCAAGCCATCCGCGTTGCCGCCCGGTACAGCGTCGTATGGGGCTTCAGACCGACCGCCTTGAAGATCATCGCTACACCCCGGTCCACGTGGGTCGGCCGGTAATAGGCGTAGGCCCGGCGCATATAGGCGCGGGTGTTGGTCTCGCGATCGTAAGGCGCGCCGGTGCCGTTGGCCGCGTAATAGGCATAGGCCAGCTCGTCGTCCTCGGACTCGTTGATACGGCCCAGCGCGATGCGCAAACGGGACAGCCGGCCTAGATCCTCGCGCTCCATGTAGCGCTTGAGGTGCTGGTAGAACAGCTTGTAGTGACGGAGCTCGTCGGTCGCGATGCGCCGGCAGATCTCCTTCAGCACGGGCTCGTCGGTCGCGTCGCCCAGCGCCGTGTAGTAGGAACTGGTGCCGGTCTCGACCATGCAGCGCGCGATCAACTCGCCGCTCCGCGATCCGCGGACCGATTCCGTCGCTTCGAGCTTGATTTTGTAGCCGTCGGTAAACCGCTTGAAGGCATCTTCCAGGGAGAAGGAGGGATCAACGACCTCAGCCCAGCGGCCGAGCGCGGCACCGTGCTGGACCTCTTCCTCCGCCCAGTCCCGCGCCACCTGCTGGAACTCGGGATCGTCGTTGAAGACGTTGCACAGGTAGGTCGCATAATCCCGGCCGTTATACTCAACCAGGGCCGCAGCCTTGATGATCTTCAGGATTTCCGCGTCTGCTTTCGATCTGTCGATGCGGTCCCAAGGAAGATCGTCCAGCGTCCAGTGTTGATAGCCCATTCTTCCCCAAGCCGAAGTTTGTTGACCCTGAAAGACCGATGGCCCGGCCTTGGCGGCCAGGCCATCGATAACAGGTCTGCAGATTATCCCTCTATGGCCGTTTTACAACGGCATCGTGGGGCATCAATGCGCGGTGGTGCCGGTGATCGCCTCGAGCTTGGCGCGGGCGATTGCCAGACGGCCCTCCGCGACGGCGCGCTCGCTGTCCGACTTGGCATCCTCCACATCCTCGCCCACGTCCCTGACCTCCTGCTCGACCGCGGCGCGGTCCAGTTCGTTCAGGTTGGTCGCCTGCTCGGCCAGGACCGTGCAGCGGGTCTCGGTCACCTCGGCGAAGCCGCCGGCGACGAAGATCCGGTCCACGACCCGGTCACCCTCGAAGATGTCGATGACGCCGGGGCGCACCGTGGTGATCATCGGCGCGTGACCGGCCAGCACACCGAAGTTACCCTCGCCGCCCGGCACCACGACCATGTCGACCGGCTGGGAGACCAGCAGCTTTTCCGGCGAAACCAGCTCGAACTCGACTTTGTCGGCCATGGATAGCTCTCGTTCCTGAGTTAGGCGTCAAACAAGGCGAAGGGGCGATGAAGCCCCTTCGACCTCCGGTACTTACGCGGCCTCGGCGGCCATCTTGCGGGCCTTCTCGACCGCATCCTCGATCTTGCCGACCATGTAGAAGGCGGCTTCGGGGAGGTGGTCGTACTCGCCGTTGACGATGCCCTTGAAGCCCTTGATCGTGTCTTCCAGGCTGACCAGCACGCCCGGGGTGCCGGTGAACACCTCGGCGACGTGGAACGGCTGGGACAGGAAGCGCTGGATCTTGCGGGCGCGGGCGACGACCAGCTTGTCGTCTTCCGACAGCTCGTCCATGCCCAGAATCGCGATGATGTCCTGCAGCGACTTGTAGGTCTGCAGGACCTTCTGCACCGAACGGGCGACCTGATAGTGCTCGTCGCCGACGACGCGCGGGTCGAGGATCCGGCTGGTGCTGTCCAGCGGGTCCACGGCCGGGAAGATCGCCATTTCGGCGATCGAGCGCGACAGCACGGTGGTGGCGTCCAGGTGGGCGAACGAGGTGGCAGGCGCGGGGTCGGTCAAGTCGTCGGCCGGCACGTAGATGGCCTGCACCGAGGTGATCGAGCCCTTCTTGGTGGAGGTGATGCGCTCCTGCAGGGCACCCATGTCGGTCGCCAGCGTCGGCTGGTAACCCACGGCGGAGGGGATGCGGCCGAGCAGCGCGGACACTTCCGAGCCCGCCTGGGTGAAGCGGAAGATGTTGTCGACGAAGAACAGGACGTCCTGGCCTTCCTCGTCGCGGAAGTACTCCGCCAGGGTCAGGCCGGTCAGGCCGACACGCGCGCGGGCACCCGGCGGCTCGTTCATCTGGCCGTAGACCAGGGCCACCTTGGAGCCCGGACCGTCGGTCTTGATGACGCCGCCCTCGATCATCTCGTGGTAGAGGTCGTTGCCCTCGCGGGTCCGCTCGCCCACGCCGGCGAAGACGGACACGCCGCCGTGCGCCTTCGCGACGTTGTTGATCAGCTCCATGATCGTGACGGTCTTGCCGACGCCGGCGCCGCCGAACAGGCCGATCTTGCCGCCCTTGGCGTAGGGCGCCAGCAGGTCGATGACCTTGATGCCCGTGACCAGCACCTGGGCTTCGGTCGACTGGTCGACGAAGTCCGGGGCGGAACGGTGGATCGGCAGGGTCGAGGAATGGCCGACGTCGCCGCGCTCGTCGATCGGCTCGCCGATCACGTTCAGGATGCGGCCCAGGGTGGCCGGACCGACCGGCACGGAGATCGGGCTGCCGGTGTCGTTGACGGGCTGGCCGCGGACGAGGCCGTCGGTCGTGTCCATCGCGATCGCGCGCACGGTGTTCTCACCCAGGTGCTGGGCCACTTCGAGCACCAGCGTCTTGCCCTCGTTCTGGGTATGCAGGGCGTTCAGGATGGCGGGCAGGTCGGCTTCGAACTGGACGTCGACGACCGCGCCGGTGATCTGGGTGATCTTGCCGACGGCATTGCCGGGCGCGGCGTTGGCGGGCGCATTGCTGGGCTGGATAACAGCAGTCATGTGGGTTCGCTCCCTCGGAACCAGATATCAGTATCGGACGCTCATTGAACCTGACGGGCCTCAGATCGCCTCGGCACCGGAGATGATCTCGATCAACTCCTTGGTGATGACGGCCTGGCGGGTCCGGTTGTAGGTCAGCGTCAGCTTGTTGATCATGTCGCCGGCGTTGCGCGTGGCGCTGTCCATCGCGGTCATCCGGGCACCCTGCTCGCTGGCGGCGCTTTCGAGCAGCGCCCGATAGACCTGGATCGACAGGTTCTTCGGCAGCAGGTCGGCGAGGATCTGGTCCTCCTCCGGCTCGAACTCGTACAGCGCCTTCGCCTCGCCCTGGTCGGCGGCCTCGGCGGGCTCCCCTTCCGGCATGGCGAACGGGATCACCTGCTGGACGGTGACGACCTGGGTCATCGCCGACTTGAACTTGTTGTAGATCACCGACGCCACGTCGTATTCGCCGGCCTCGAACAGCTCGAGCACCTTGGCGGTGATCATGTCGGCCTCGGCGAACGACAGCCGCTTGCGTCCGATGTCCTCATAGGACTGGACGATGGTCTTGGGGTTGGTCCGGCGGATCTGGTCGCGGCCCTTGCGGCCGACGGTCAGCACCTTGACGGTCTTCCCCTCGCTTTCGAGCCGGGCGATCTGGCGCCGCGCCTCGCGCACGATGGTTCCGTTGAAGCCGCCGCACAGGCCACGGTCCGACGTGATGACGACCAGCAGGTGCACGTCCTGCTTTCCGGTACCGGTCATCAGCTTCGGACCTTCGCCGTTGCTCGACACGTTGGCGGCGAGCGACGCGAGCATACGGCCCATGCGCTCGGCATAGGGACGGCCGGCCTCCGCCTGCTCCTGCGCGCGGCGCAGCTTGGAGGCGGCGACCATTTTCATGGCGGCCGTGATCTTCTGCGTCGACTTGACGCTGGCGATACGGTTTTTAAGGTCCTTAAGGCTTGGCATTCGAGGCCTTCATCACACCGGGGGTTGGAGCCCTGCCTTCCTGATCCCCGACGCGGTCCTCCGGAAATGCTTCCGGAAGACCGCATCCAGGGACCGCTTCGAGCTTAGACGAACACCTTGGAGAAATTGTCGAGGAAGCCCTTCAGCTTCTCCTCGGTCTCCTTGGACAGCGCCTTCTCGGTGCGGATGGCGTCGAGGATGTTGGCCCCCTTGGAGCGGACCTCATCCAGCAGCTTCGCTTCGTACCGGTTGACGTCATCGACCTTGACCCGGTCGAGGTAGCCGCGCACGCCGGCGAAGATCGAGACCACCTGCTCTTCCACCGGCATCGGCGAGAACTGGCCCTGCTTCAACAGTTCGGTCAGCCGGGCGCCGCGGTTCAGCAGCCGCTGGGTCGATGCGTCCAGGTCCGAGGCGAACTGCGCGAAGGCGGCCATCTCGCGGTACTGGGCCAGTTCCAGCTTGATGGTGCCGGCAACCTGCTTCATCGCCTTGATCTGCGCTGCCGAACCGACGCGGCTGACCGACAGGCCGACGTTGATGGCCGGGCGGATGCCGCGGTAGAACAGGCCGGTCTCCAGGAAGATCTGGCCGTCGGTGATCGAGATGACGTTCGTCGGGATGTAGGCCGACACGTCGCCGGCCTGCGTCTCGATGATCGGCAACGCGGTCAGCGAACCGGCGCCCTTGCTGTCGTTCATCTTCGCCGCCCGCTCCAGCAGGCGGGAGTGCAGGTAGAACACGTCGCCCGGGTAGGCTTCGCGTCCCGGCGGACGGCGCAGCAGCAGCGACATCTGGCGGTACGCGACGGCCTGCTTGGACAGATCGTCATAGACGATCAGCGCATGCATGCCGTTGTCGCGGAAGAACTCGCCCATGGCGCAGCCGGTGTAGGGCGCCAGGAACTGCAGCGGTGCCGGTTCCGACGCGGTCGCGGCGACCACGATCGAGTATTCCAGCGCGCCGGCGTCTTCCAGGGTCTTGACGATCTGGGCGACGGTCGAGCGCTTCTGGCCGACGGCGACATAGATGCAATAGAGCTTCTTGCTCTCGTCGCCGCCCTGGTTGATGCCCTTCTGGTTCAGGAAGGCGTCGATGGCGACCGCGCTCTTGCCGGTCTGACGGTCGCCGATGATCAGCTCGCGCTGACCGCGCCCGATCGGAACCAGGGCGTCGATGGCCTTCAAGCCGGTCTGCATCGGCTCGTGCACCGACTTGCGCGGAATGATGCCGGGTGCCTTCACCTCGACGCGGCTCATGACCACGTCGATCAGCGGGCCCTTGCCGTCGATCGGATTGCCCAGGCCGTCCACGACGCGGCCCAGCAGGCCGCGGCCGATCGGAACCTCGACGATGGCGCCGGTGCGCTTGACGACGTCGCCTTCCTTGATGTCACGGTCGTCGCCGAAGATCACGACACCGACGTTGTCGGTCTCGAGGTTCAGCGCCATCCCCTTCAGACCATTGGGGAACTCGACCATCTCGCCGGCCTTGACGTTGTCGAGGCCATAAACGCGGGCAACGCCGTCGCCGACCGAGAGGACTTGGCCGACTTCGGCGACATCCGCCTCATTCCCGAAATTCGCGATCTGTTGCTTGAGGATCGCGGAAATCTCCGCGGCGCGGATTTCCATCAGCCAACCCCTTTCATGGCGATTTGCAGCTTGTTCAGCTTGGTGCGCACGGAGCTATCGACCATGCGCGAACCGACTTTGACGATCATGCCACCGATCAAGGAGGGGTCGACGGTGACCCGGACCTCGATCTTGGACCCCATCTGGGCCCTGAGGACATCGGTGAGGGCCTGGACCTGAGGATCGGACAGGCGGTAGGCCGAAGTCACGTCGGCGGTCATCTGACCGCGGCGGCGAGCCAGTTCGGCCAGGTAGCCGTCGATCATGCCGCGCAGCGCGAACAGCCGGCGGTTCTGGGCGACCAGCCCGACGAACCGCTGGGTCAGCTCGGACACGCCGGCCTGTTTGAGGAGAGCGCCCATCGCCCGGCTCTGGTCGCCGCGGGACAGCACGGGGCTGCGCACCATGCGGTCCAGTTCGGGACTTTCGACGAGCATCTGCTTGATGGCGGCCAGATCCTGGGCGACCTGGTCCAGCGCCTTGTTTTCGTCCGCAAGCTCAAACAGGGCAGTCGCGTATCGCCCTGCCAGCCCGGATACTCCTGTACCTTCGGATGCCACGCGGTACCTCGGTTCGGTCCATAGACCTTGTTGATTTTTAGGGCCTTGGAGGAGAAGACATGCGTCGGGCAGGCCCCCTCCCCTGACGGCGAGCGGTCACATAACACAGGGAGCGGGTGCGCGCAACCGACTCAAGTCCAGCAAAACCGGGCAGTTGGGGCCGAAACGCCCCCGGCTTTACCGTTCCGGGGGCCTCTCCGCCCGGCCTGCGACACTAAGGCCAGGGCATGGGAGAGATCCGCCTTCCGATTAAGCGCAAATTAACTTTGGATGCGCATCATTGGTGGTGCCGCCGGCTGGCGGCGCGGCGACCGGTCCCGCCGGTATCGCCCCTTCGGATTTTCCCTCTGATCACGCCTCCGGATCACCTGACCATGACCGTCGTCGCCTTCAGCCTGGCCCGCTTCACCCCGGCCGACCTTGCGGAGTTCTACGAGATCGCCCGGCCGCGCATGGAGCGCGGGCTGTGGGCCGGCGTGTCCCGCCAGACCAGCCCCGATGGCGACCTGCTGCTGGTCACCTTCCCCCACCTGGACCGCCCCGTCTTCCGGTTCGAGCGCGACCGGCGGGGGACCTATACCCTGTGGTTCCACGACCGCCAGGGCTGGCACAGCATCGGCAGCGGCTCCACCTCGACCGAGTGCCTGTCGATCTGGCGCACCCGCCCGGCCCGCGTCCCGGCCCCGGCGCTGCGGGAGGCGTGAGGTCGGCTCAGCGGGATCGGCCGCCGTTCCGCTGGCTTTCCACGAAGGCGCGCAGCACGGAGTTCATGCGACTCTGCCAGCCGCGCCCCTGGCCCTTGAAGAAATCCACCACCTCGGCGTCGTAGCGCACCGTGACCTGGCGCTTGTTCTCCCGCGACGGCAGGGGAAAGGGAAAGCCGGGCACGGACAGTTCCTCCCAGTTGTCCGGCACCGCCAGATCGGGATCGGAAGCGATCTGGGCTTCTATCTCTTCGTCGGTATCTTCGCGCGACCAATCGGTTCTGTCCTCGCCCCTTGCGATCATCGCATCAATTTCCGATGCCGTGTACCGCACGGTATCGTCTTTCTTCACCATACCTTGCCCTCCTTGCGGAAATGATCCGAATTCGCCCTTCGCGGATCGTCCAGACCACGGCAAAAAACTTGTCCTCGATCCGGCCGACACTGACCCACCGCTCTTCCGCACCACGGGCCGAAAGATAGACGAACACTGGCCTTCCGTCGAAAAGCTCGCGCATACGCAGAAAATCAATCCCTCGCTTCCAGCGTCGCTTGCCGCTTACCCTCGGACCACTCGAACTCCAGGTCCATGACGCCTCGCGCGTAGTTGCATTGTAGTTACAAATGGAGCCGTTTCACAAGCCTTGTCTGTAACACTTTCGATGAATCGAACACAATTGCATTCCCCCTATAGAAAGCTGTAGGGATCGATATCCACCTGCACCCTGACCGTCCCCGGCACCTCCACCCGCGCCAGCCAATCGGCGATCAGCGGCTGGACCGACACGGCGCGCGGCGCCTTCAGCAGCAGCCTCCGCCGGTGCCGGCCGCGCAGCAGGGCATAGGGCGCCGGCGCGGGTCCCAGGACCTGGACGGTCTCGGACCGCGGCGCCGCACGCCCCAGGGCCCGGGCGACGGCGTCCACCGCCCCCTCCTCCTCGCCGGACACGATCAGCGCGGCCAGCCGGCCGAACGGCGGCATGGCGTGGATATGGCGCTCCTCCGCCTCGCGCTCGTAGAACGAATCCCGGTCCCCCGACACCAGAGCCTGCAACACCGGATGCTCCGGCATGTAGGTCTGGAGGAAGACCCGCCCCGCACGCTCCGCCCGTCCCGCCCGGCCGGCGACCTGCTGGAGCAGCTGGTAGGTCCGCTCGGCCGCCCGCAGGTCGCCGCCGCCCAGGCCCAGGTCGGCATCGACCACGCCGACCAGCGTCAGCATGGGAAAGTGGTGGCCCTTCGCCATCACCTGCGTGCCGATCAGCAGGTCGATCTCGTGGTCCTGGACGCGGCGGACCATCTCGCGGATCGCGTGCGGGCCGACCAGGCTGTCGCTGGTCATCAGGGCGGTGCGCTGGTCGGGGAACAGCTGGGTCACCTCCTCGGCGATGCGCTCCACGCCGGGGCCGCAGGCGGTCAGCGAGCCCTCAGCGCCGCAGGACGGGCAGACGTCCAGCAATTTCACCGTGAAGTCGCAGTGGTGGCATTGCAGCTTGCCGGCCAGCCGGTGCTCGACCAGCCAGGCGGTGCAGTTCGGGCATTGCAGCCGGTGGCCGCAATTGCGGCACAGGGTCAGCGGCGCATAGCCCCGCCGGTTGAGGAACAGCATGCCCTGTTCGCCTGCGGCGAAAGTCTCGGTCAATGCCTGGACCAGCGACGGCGCCAGCCAGCGGTTGCGGGGAGGACGGTCGAGCCGCAGGTCGATCAGCTTCATCTCCGGCATGCTGGCGCCGCCGTGGCGGGCCGGCAGGTCGATCCGGCCATAGCGGTGGGCCTCGGCGTTGATCGCCGATTCGAGCGATGGCGTCGCCGAGACCAGGACGATCGGGATCCCGGCCAGATGCGCCCGCGCCACCGCCATGTCGCGGGCGTTGTAGATCACCCCGTCCTCCTGCTTGAACGAGGGATCGTGCTCCTCGTCGATCAGGATCAGGCCCAGTTCGGGATAGGGCAGGAACAGGGCGGACCTGGCTCCAACCACCACGCGCGCGGCGCCGGTCGCGACGTCGCGCCAAGTCGCGCGCCGCTGGGCTCCGGACAGGTCGCTGTGCCACTGGTGAGGCGGCGCCCCGAAGCGGACGGCGAACCGCTCCAGCCACTGTGCCGAAAGGGCGATCTCCGGCAGCAGCACCAGCACCTGCCTGCCGGCCTCCAGCGCCGCGGCGATCCCCTCGAAATAGACCTCCGTCTTGCCCGACCCGGTGACGCCGTCCAGCAGGGTGGCGCTGAAGGCGTTGCCCGCGACTCGGGCGCGCAGGGCCGCCGCCCCGGCCGCCTGCTCGCCCGACAGATCGGGGCCGGGAAGGCTCCAGTCCGGCAGCGGCAGGTCGCGGGTGGGATGAAGCAGTACCGGCTCCAGCACCCCGGCGTCGGCCAGCCCGCGGACGACGCCGACGCTGCATCCGGCATCCAGCGCCAGTTCGGCCGGCGGACGGGGCGGACCGTCCCCCAGCAGGTCGAGCACCCGCCGTCGGGCCGGGGTCATGCGCAACTCGGCCAGCCGCCCGGGATCGCCCAGGCGATAGGCGGTCACCGGCTTGGGCGGCTCCATCCCGCCGATCGCGCTCAACGCCATGCGCAGGACGGCGCCGGGGGGCGCCATGGTATAGGCCGCCACCCAGTCGATGAAGCGCCGCTGGATTTCCGGCATGGGCGGCACGTCGAACCGCTGGGCGATCGGCCGCAGCTTGCCGTCGGCCACCTCCCCCGCTCCCGGCCCCCAGACGACGCCCAGCAGGTGGCGGGGGCCGAGCGGCACCTCGACATAGTCGCCGGGGGCGACGTCGAGCCCGGCCGGCACCTTGTAGTCGTACGCTTCCGGCAGCGGCAGCGGCAGCAGCACGGCGACCCGCTTCGGGGCCGAAGGCCGCGCCTCCATGCCGTCGCCGAAATCGAATCCGGGGGCGGAACTGGAACCCTGGTCCACCATGGGCTAGAGTGTTCCCGAGTTTCCGGGCCGGCTGCCGTGCAGGCGCCCGCCGCAATCGCCGCTTCGTTTTATCAAGGATCGTTTCCTGATGAAGTTCTTCATCGATACCGCCGACCTCGCCGAAATCCGCGACCTCGCCGAAACCGGCCTCCTGGACGGTGTTACCACCAACCCTTCCCTGGTTGCCAAGTCCGGCCGCAACTTCATCGAGCTGGTCAAGGAAATCTGCGGGATCGTTCCAGGCCCGGTCAGCGCCGAAGTCGCCGCGATCGATTTCGACACCATGCTGGCCGAGGGCAAGTACCTGGCGACCCTGGCGCCGAACATCGCGGTCAAGGTGCCGCTGACCCCGGCCGGGCTGAAGGTCTGCAACATCCTGTCGTCCGGCGGCACGATGGTCAATGTCACCTTGTGCTTCTCCGCCGCGCAGGCGCTGCTGGCGGCCAAGGCCGGCGCCACCTTCATCTCCCCCTTCGTCGGCCGGCTGGACGACATCGGGCAGGACGGGCTGTCGCTGATCTCCGACATCGTGCAGATCTACGACCAGTATCCCGGCATCACCACCGAAGTGCTGGTCGCCTCGATCCGCCACCCGATCCACATCACCGAGAGCGCCAAGATGGGCGCCCATGTCGCGACCATGCCGCCGTCGGTGCTGCGCCAGCTGTTCAAGCATCCGCTGACCGAGAAGGGCCTGGCCCAGTTCGTCGCCGATTGGGAGGGCACCGGACAGACGATTCTGGACAAGGCCGCCGAGTAGGCTCACAACGTTAACGCCTGATGGAGTAAGTTCCGCTTGGAACGGGCATGGGGTTCGACAATGGGAGAGGGCCGACGCTGATGGCTCGGGAAACCGGACATAGCCAAAGGACGATGGACGCGCTGACTGCGGAGGATGTCGCGGCATATCTGCGCGAACATCCCGATTTCCTGACCCAGCACGCCGACCTTGTCCAGCACCTGACGCCTCCGGCCATGGCGCACGGCAAAGGGGTGGTGGATTTCCAGTACTTCATGGTCGAGCGGCTTCGGGGCGAGGTCGGGCGCCTGAAGGAGCAGCAGCGGGAGCTGATCACCACCACCCGCGCCAACATCAACAACCAGAACCGGATCCATGCCGCCGTGCTGTTCCTGCTGGACGCACGGTCGTTCGAGCAGCTGATCCAGACCATAACGACGGATCTGGCGGTTCTGCTGGACCTGGACGTGGCCGGCCTGGCGGTGGAGGCGAACGGCGAGGACCGGCCGCACGTACACACCTCGGGCGTACGGGTGGTCGAGGCGGGTACGGTCGACGGCTGGCTCGGCCGGCGCGACGTGATGCTCTATTCGGACACCCGCGGCGATCCGGCGATCTTCGGCGCCGCGGCCGGGCTGGTGCGCTCCCAGGC
Source organism: Skermanella pratensis (assembly GCF_008843145.1). GTDB lineage: Bacteria > Pseudomonadota > Alphaproteobacteria > Azospirillales > Azospirillaceae > Skermanella > Skermanella pratensis. The sequence goes on from NZ_CP030265.1 coordinate 5,038,775, forward strand.
GCTGATCCGCATCCAGGTCAGCGAGGATACGCCGCCGGGGCTGCTCGCCTTCGGCAGCCGCGATCCCGACATGTTCCATTCCGGCCAGGGGACCGAACTGGTCTGCTTCCTGGGCCGGGTGATCGAGCGCAGCATCCGGGCATGGCTCGACCTGCCGGAGTAATCGGCTTCTCCTGCGCCGAGGATGTCACGGCGGCCATCGCCGCGTGGCGCCGATGGCTGGAGATGGAGAAGCGCGTGTCGCGCCACACGCTGTCGGCATACACCGCCGACCTCTCCGGGTTCCTGGAGTTCCTGACCGGATATCATGGCCGGCCGCCCGCGCTGAACGACCTCAGCCAAGCCCGGCTGATGGACTTCCGCGCCTGGCTGGCGCGGCAGGCGGCGGACGGGCTGGGCACGGCGAGCCGGGCGCGGGCGCTGTCGGGCATCCGCAACTTCTTCCGCTGGCTCGACCGCAGCGGGCGCATGCACAATGCCGCCGTCGGGCTGATCCGGGCGCCCAAGCTGCCGGACCGGCTGCCGAAGCCCCTCACGGTGGCGGACGCCGCGGCATTGCTGCCCAACGCCGAGGCCTGGGCCAACGAGCCCTGGGTCGGCAAGCGCGACCGCGCGCTGTTCACACTGCTCTATGGCTGCGGCCTGCGCATCGACGAGGCGTTGAGCCTGAACCGACGCGACATGCCGGCCGACGATACCCTGATAGTGACGGGCAAGGGCAGCAAGCAGCGCATGGTGCCGGTGCTGCCGGTGGTGCGCGACGCCCTGGCGGATTACGTCGCCGCCTGCCCCTTCGCCCTGCCCGCGGACGGGCCGCTGTTCGTCGGCGTGCGCGGCGCCCGGCTCCAGGCCGCCGTCGCCCAGAAACAGATGCGGGAGATCCGGCACCTGATGGGACTGCCCGACACCGCGACTCCCCATGCCCTGCGCCACAGCTTCGCGACTCACCTGCTGGCCGACGGCAGTGACCTGCGGGCGATCCAGGACCTGCTGGGCCATGCCTCGCTGTCCAGCACCCAGCGCTACACCGAGGTCGACGCGGACCAGATGCTGGGCGTCTACGAGAACGCCCACCCCCGCGCCCGGAAGAAGACCGCCGAGGATTAGCGGCCGAATATCAGCGCTTGCCGCCGCCTGCCATGTCACCCAGGACGAGCAGGGCCACCGGCCCCAGCGCCACCACCACCCCCTGGGAGACGAAGGCCAGCCCCCAGGCCATCTGGCTGCTCCCGCCGCCTGCCGCATCCAGGACCACGCCGAACATCACGGAGCCTGCGAAGGCCGCCGTGAAGCCGAGGAAGGAGTGGACCGCCATGGTGGCGCCCCGGCGGCCCGGCTGGGCGTTGGTGACTGCGCCGACAGTAAGGGACGCGCTGTCGGCCGTCACCGTGACGCCGTAGAGCGCCACGACGCAGACCGCCAGCCAGAACGGCAGGCTCGCCGCGAACCCGACGCCGCAGGCCAGCACCGCCGACCCCGCCATGATCGCGACCAGGACGCGGCGCCGGCCATACCGGGTCGCGGCCTCGTTGCCGAGGATGCTGGCCGGAAGCCCCAGCAGCAGGATGACGGTGCCGATGGTGGTCACCACGGCCGGCACGCTCCCGTCGGGCACGGTCCCGGCGCTGGTCGCCAAGGCGAAGGCGAGGAAGGCCACCAGCCAGGCCCGCAGGCCGAACAGCTCGTAGCAGTGCGCCGAATAGGCCAGGATGTAGCCCATGGCCGCCCGGTGGCGCAGCACGGGTCGGAAGTCCAGCAGCGCCGTCTCGGCCGGCGGACGGTCGGCCGGCGCCCGAGGAATCCCCCACCAAGCGAGCGCAAGCGCCGCGGCGGTCGCCGCCGAGGAGGCCAGGAAGGCGGCCCGCCAGCCGAACTCGGCCCCCGCCAGCCCGGCGATCAGCACGGACGCGCTGGAGCCCAGGGCGTAGCTGGCCGTGTAGAAGGACAGGTAGCGCCCCTGCCGCGGACCGGCGGTATGGTCGGACAGGATGCGCAGCCCAGGCATGTAGGTGCCGGCCAGCCCCACGCCGCCCAGGGCACGGAACAGCATGGCGGTCCAGAACCCGTCCGCGAACAGGGCGAAGCCCAGCAGCGCCAGGGCGGCCAGCGCGGTCGAGAACAGGTATATCCGCCGGGGGTCGATCCGGTCGGTCAGGGTGACCAGGACCGGCACGGCGGCGACGTAGCCGCCATGGAACACGCCGTTGATCCAGCCGGCCTCCACCGTGCCCAGGCGCCACTCCGCGAAGAAGGTCGGCAGCAGCGCCGGGAAGCTCATGGTGCCGGCCATGCCGAGGACCTCGGCAAGGCACAGCAGCACGGCCAGCCTGCCGGGAGAAGCCCTCCCGGCCGCCGGTCCGGATGGCGCCGGATCAGATGTGGAGGGCTCGGCCATCCACCGCCAGGGCCGCTTCCTTGACCGCCTCGTTCAGGGTCGGGTGGGCGTGGCAGGTCCGCGCGATGTCCTCGGCGGACGCACCGAACTCCATCGCCAGGGCCACCTCGGCGATCAGGTCGCCGGCGCTGGCGCCGACGATGTGGACGCCCAGCACGCGGTCGGTCGCGGCGTCTGCCAGCATCTTCACGAAACCATCGGTCATGCCGAGCGCGCGGGCGCGGCCGTTGGCGGTGAAGGGGAACTTGCCGACCTTGTACTTGACGCCGGCGGCCTTGAGCTGCTCCTCCGTCTTGCCCACGGTGGAAGCTTCCGGCCAGGTGTAGACCACGCCGGGAATGGCGTCGTAGTTGATGTGGGCCGACTGGCCCGCGATCAGCTCGGCCACCGCGACGCCCTCGTCCTCGGCCTTGTGGGCCAGCATCTGGCCTTCGATCACGTCGCCGATGGCGTAGACGCCGGGGACGTTGGTCTCCCAGTGGTGGGTGGTGACGATCCGGCCGCGCTGATTGATCTCGACGCCGATCTCCTCCAGGCCCAGCCCGGCGGTGTAGGGCCGGCGGCCGATCGCGACCAGGACGACGTCGGCCTCGATCTGCTGCGCCTCGCCGCCCTTGGACGGCTCGACCGTCAGGGTGACGCCCGCGTTGCCCACCGCGGCGGCCGTGACCTTGGTGTTCAGCTTGAAGGTCATGCCCTGCTTGCCCAGGATGCGCTGCATCTGCTTGGACACCTCGCCGTCCATGCCGGGCAGGATGCGGTCCAGGAACTCGATGACGGTGACTTCCGCGCCCAGCCGGCCCCAGACCGAGGCCATCTCCAGCCCGATCACGCCGCCACCGATCACCGCGAAGCGCTTGGGCACCTCGGCCAGCTCCAGCGCGCCGGTGGAGGTGACGATGCGCTGCTCGTCCACCTCGACGCCGGGAACGGGCATGGATTCCGAGCCGGTGGCGATGATGATGCTCTTGGCGCCGACCGTCTCGCTGACGCCGTCGCCCTCGATCGTCACTTCGTTCCTGGCGGAGATGCGTCCGCGGCCCTTCAGCCAGTCGACCTTGTTCTTCTTGAACAGGAACTCGATGCCCTTGGTGTTGTCGTCGACGACCTTGTTCTTGTTGGCCATCATCGCGGGCAGGTCCAGCTCGATCGATCCCAGCTTGATGCCGTGCGACGCGAAGCTGTGCTTGGCTTCCTCGAACTTTTCCGAACTGGTGAGCAACGCCTTGGACGGGATGCAGCCGACATTGAGGCAGGTGCCGCCCAGCGTCTTGCGCATTTCCACGCAGGCCGCCTTCAGGCCGAGCTGAGCTGCGCGGATCGCGGCGACATATCCGCCGGGACCGCCGCCGATGACTACAACGTCGTAGGTTTTCTCAGGCATTTTTCTTCTTCGCCTCCGTGGGCAGCTCGCGAGCGTGGCCGTGCTTTGCGGATGCGATTTATGGCCTCTCATGCGGCCCGTGGCAATCGTCGTGACTGTCACAAGTCCATGGAAATGCCCGAAAACCCTGATATCCGCGGGGCCGGGCGGCACGCCGGGCGGCTGCGCGGCGATGGGTCGCACACCGGCGGCGGGTGGCATGGCACCGCCGTAAATCTTCCTTAACCGGGCCGGCGCTCAAGATGCGGGCGCAATTGGACGGAGCTTAACAGACGTCCCTTTCCGGCATGGATTTGAAGCAAGAACATGGCCGACGAGACGTTTCATCAGACCCAGCATGATCTGGCGCAGACGCTGATCCGTACCTTCTACGAGGCGCTGGCGGTGCAATTCGAGCGCAAGGACCACATCACCCGCGACGAGCTGGACCGCGCCTTCACCCTGATCGAGGGGTTCTGGCCAAAGACGCTGCCCGCCTTCAAGGCCAATTGCCGGCTGTGCCTGGACAAGCACGGCGCCCGCGCCTACAACCCCGACGCCCGGCGCAAGGATTTCCTGACCCGCTTCGTCTTCTCGCTTCTGATCACCAACATCCCGTCCCGCATGGACCCGATCAGCGGCAAGTATTTCCCCCAGGTCATCGTCCGCGGCATCCAGCGCAACGTCACGACCCTGTTCAGCAACGCCGAGTACGAGATGCTGAACAGCCAGGCCCAGGCGATCTTCGCCACCATCGGGACCGACGACGATACTCAGATGTGGCCGCTGATCCGGGCGGACGAGACCATGAGCATGCTGGCGGACAAGATCTTCATCCGCATGCTGCTGCGCTTCAGGCAGTTCAACCAGCAGCGCCAGACCTTCACGGCGGCGATCGTCGGCAGCATCGAGGCAACTGTCTATAAATTCACCGACCAGGACTTCTGCACCATCTTCGAAGTCATGTTCAGCCGTTACGATACCCTGATCCGCACACCGGAGGGGCGGATCAAGATGGACGTCTATTACGGCGACGGCACGGCGGACGGAATCTCCAGCATCTTCTTCGCCTTCGAGCAGTTCAAGAAGGATCTGACCGCACGGGAAGGCCGGACCAAGGGAATGCTGTCGGCGCGCCGTCGGTAATTCTGGCTCAATCTCGGTAGGATTTTATTAACCATACAGCCGCCATTCTCCGTCTGGTTGATTTGCCAGTTCGGGGAACCCATGACCTGCATCGTTGGATTGATCGAAGGCCGCCGCGTATGGATGGGCGGCGACAGCGCCGGAGTTTCCGGTTTGGACATCACCGTGCGCGCCGACCCCAAGGTCTTCCGCAACGGCGACTTCCTGATCGGGTTCACCAGCTCGTTCCGCATGGGCCAGCTGCTGGCGTTCCGGCTGCGTCCGCCGAAGCGGCCCGAGGGGATGGACGTGTTCCGCTTCATGGTCACCGACTTCGTGGACGAGGTCCGGAACTGCCTGAAGGAGGGCGGCTACGCCCAGCGCAACAACGACGCCGAACAGGGCGGCAGCTTCCTGGTGGCCTACGAGGGGCGCCTGTTCTCGATCCAGAGCGATTACCAGGTCTGCGAGACGACCCGCGGCTTCCACGCGATCGGCTGCGGCGCCGACTACGCCCTGGGCTCGCTGGCCTCCACCGCCGGCCAGCCGGCCGAGCAACGCGTCCGCAAGGGGCTGGAATGCGCCGAACTGCTGAACGGCGGCGTCCGTGCCCCCTTCCGCATCGAGTGCCTGGACACCGAGGAGGATAACCTGACCCTGCCGCTGCTCAGCGCCGTGGCGTAACGGGGGAGCAGTACCCGGACCGCCGGCAGTTCCTCGGAAGGCGGTTTGTCGGAAGATGGTCTGGCCGTGACCGACATATTGCGGCGCCATGACGCGGAAGCGTGACCAGACCTTCTTGAGGTTGGGCTGCTGGACGGGCTTGAACAGGTAGTCGTCGGCCCCCAGCGACCGCGCGTCGCGCACGGTGTCCATCGCCGCGTCCGACGTCACCATCACCACATAGGCGTCGCGCCGCAGCGCCTTGATCGCCTTCAGCGCCCGGCCGGTGCGGCTGTCGTCGGCGGTCAGCACCGCGAACGGACGCCGGCGCCTCGCCGACGAAGGCGGTGACCGCCTCGTCTCCTCGGTGATGCCGTGCTCCAGAGCGTTCATGGTGCCTTCCGCCCCTGCCCGATGGGGATACAACGCCGCCCCGGCCATGGGAGCGGCCGGGGCGTGGACTTCTCTTGCGCGGCGAGGTGGCGATCAGACGTCCAGCAGGATACGCTGCGGGTCCTCGATGCACTCCTTGACCCGGACCAGGAAGGTCACCGCTTCCTTGCCGTCGATGATGCGGTGGTCGTAGCTCAGCGCCAGGTACATCATCGGCCGGGCCTCGATCTTGCCGTTGACCACCATCGGGCGTTCCATGGTCTTGTGCATGCCCAGGATGGCCGACTGGGGCGGGTTGATGATCGGGGTGGACATCAGCGAGCCGTAGACGCCGCCGTTGGAGATCGTGAAGGTGCCGCCGGACAGCTCCTCCATGGACAGCTTGCCGTCGCGGGCCTTCTTGCCGAGCGCGCCGATGGTCTTCTCGACCCCGGCGAAGTTCAGCTTGTCGGCGTCGCGCACCACCGGAACCACCAGGCCGCTCGGCGTGCCGACGGCGACGCCGATGTCATAGTAGTTCTTGTAGATGATGTCGGTGCCCTCGATCTCGGCGTTGACCGCCGGGAGTTCCTGGAGCGCCGTGATGCAGGCCTTCACGAAGAAGGACATGAAGCCCAGCTTGACGCCGTGCTTCTTCTCGAACACGTCCTTGTAGGAATTGCGCACCGCCAGCAGGTTGGTCATGTCCACCTCGTTGAAGGTGGTCAGCATGGCCGCCGTGTCCTGGGCTTCCTTCAGGCGCTCGGCGATGCGTTGGCGCAGGCGCGTCATGCGGACGCGCTCCTCCTGGGCGGCGCGGGCGCGCGGTCCGGCCGGAACGGCGGGCTTCGGCGCCGGCTTTGCCGCGGGAGCCGGAGCGGGGGCGGCCGGCATCTCGGTCGGGCGGCTCTCCAGGAAGCGCAGCACGTCTTCCTTGGTCAGGCGGCCGTCCTTGCCGGTCGCCTTGATGTCCGACGCCTTCAGCTTGTTGTCGTCGATCAGCTTGCGCACCGCCGGGGACAGGGTGTCGTGCTGCTCGGCGGCCGGGGCGGCGGGAGCCGCCGGCGCGGGTGCGGGGGCGGGTTCGGCCTTGGCTTCCGGCTTCGACTCCGCCGGCTTGGCGGCCGGCGCGCCGGCACCGTCGGACAGGGTGCCCAGCAGGGCCCCGACCTCGACCGTGGCGCCTTCCTCGGCGACGATCTCGGCCAGCGTGCCGGCGGAGGTGGCGTTGACCTCCAGCGTGACCTTGTCGGTTTCCAGCTCCAGCAGGGGCTCGTCCATGGCGACCGGGTCGCCGATCTTCTTCAGCCACTTCGCGACGGTGGCTTCGCTGACCGATTCACCGAGGACGGGGACCGTGATTTCCAGGGCCATGATTTCAAACCTTTTTATGTGAGCGGTGCGCTCGGTTTTGTTGGGAGGTGCGGGGGCGGCCGCAGGACGGCGCCCCCGCAGGTCCGGTTACTTGACGGTCAGCGCCTCGTCGACGAGCTGCGCCTGCTCACGGTTGTGCCGCTTCAGCAGGCCGGTCGCCGGGGAGGCCGCCTCGATGCGGCCGGCATAAAGCGGACGGCTCGCCTTCAGCTGGGCCGCCACCATGCAGTCCTCGAGCCGGCGGTCGATGAAGGTCCAGGCCCCCATGTTGCGCGGCTCTTCCTGGCACCAGACCACGTCGGCGTTGCCGTAGCGGGACAGCTCGCGGGTCAGCGAGGTGCGCGGGAACGGATAGAGCTGCTCCAGCCGGACGATCGCCACGTCCTTGATGCCCCGCGTCTCGCGCTCCTGCAGCAGGTCGTAATAGACCTTGCCGGTGCACAGCACGACCCGCTTGACCTGGTCGTCGGCGACCAGCTCGTACGGCTCGCTCAGGATGCGGTGGAACGAGGTGCCCGGACCGAAATCCTCCAGCTTCGACACCGCCAGCTTGTGGCGCAGCAGCGACTTCGGCTCGAACACGACCAGGGGCTTGCGGAAGTCGCGGCGGACCTGCCGGCGCAGCGCGTGAAAATAGTTGGCCGGCGTCGTGCAGTTCAGGATCTGCCAGTTGTCCTCGCCGCACATCTGCAGGTACCGCTCCAGGCGGGCGGAGCTGTGCTCCGGCCCCTGCCCCTCGTAGCCGTGGGGCAGCAGCAGCACCAAGCCGGACATGCGCAGCCACTTGGACTCGCCCGAGCTGATGAACTGGTCGATGATCACCTGGGCGCCGTTGGCGAAGTCGCCGAACTGCGCCTCCCAGATCACCAGCTCGTGCGGCTCGGCCAGCGAGACGCCGTACTCGAAGCCCAGGACGGCGGCTTCGGACAGCGGGCTGTCATGGACCTCGTAGATCGCCTGGCCGTCGCGGATGTTGTTGAGCGGGACGAACCGCTCCTCGGTCTCCTGGTCGACCAGCACCGAATGGCGCTGGGAGAAGGTGCCGCGGCCGACGTCCTGGCCGGACAGGCGGACCGGCGTGCCCTCGACGCACAGGGTACCGAACGCCAGCGCCTCGGCGGTCGCCCAGTCGATGCCCTCGCCGCTCTCGATCGCCTGGGCCTTGGCCTTGAGCTGGCGGGCGATCTTGGAGTTGATCTTGATGTGCTTCGGATCGGTCGAGATCGCCTTTCCGACCTCGCGCAACACGTCCAGCTCGACCGCGGTATTGCCGCGGCGGTCGTCGCCCGACGCCGCCTCCAGGCCCGACCACTTGCCTTCCAGCCAGTCGGCGCGGTTGGGCTTGTAGTGGCTGGCGACCTCGAACTCGTCCTCCAGCTTCTTGTAGAAGTCGGCGACGATCTTCTCGGACTCCTCGGCCGTGATGACGTTCTCGTCGACCAGCTTCTTGGCGTAGATCTCGCGCGTCGTCGCGTGGCTACGGATTGCCTTGTACATCAGCGGCTGGGTGAACGCGGGCTCGTCACCCTCGTTGTGGCCGTGGCGGCGGTAGCAGAACAGGTCGACGACCACGTCCTTCTTGAACTTCTGGCGGAACTCGATCGCGATCCGGGCGACGTGGACGACCGCTTCAGGGTCGTCGCCGTTGACGTGGAAGATCGGCGCCTGGATCATCTTCGCGACGTCGGTGCAGTACGGCCCCGAGCGCGAATAGCTCGGCATCGTGGTGAAGCCGATCTGGTTGTTGATGATGAAGTGGATCGTGCCGCCGACGCGATAGCCCTTGAGCTCGCTCATCATCAGCGTCTCGGCCACCAGACCCTGGCCGGCGAAGGCCGCGTCGCCGTGCAGCAGGATGCCCAGCACCTCGTCGCGGCTCTGGTCGGTCGGCGGGACGGTGCCGCAGCGCTGGATCTGCTTGGCGCGCACGCGGCCGATCACGACCGGGTCGACCGCTTCCAGGTGCGACGGGTTCGGGCTCAGCGACAGATGGACCGGGATCCCGTCGAAGTCGCGGTCCGACGAGGTGCCCAGGTGGTACTTGACGTCGCCCGAGCCCTGGACGTCCTCCGGATGGGCCGAATTGCCCTGGAACTCCGAGAAGATCGCCTTGAACGGCTTGCCCATGAAGTTGGCCAGCACGTTCAGACGGCCGCGGTGGGCCATGCCGAGCACGACCTCGCGCAGGCCGAGCTGCCCGCCGCGCTTCAGCACCTGCTCCATGGCGGGCATCAGGGCCTCGCCGCCGTCCAGGCCGAAGCGCTTGGTGCCGGTGTATTTCTTGTCGAGGAACCGCTCGAAGTTCTCGGCCGCGGTCAGGCGCTCCAGGATCGCCTTCTTGCCGTTGACCGTGAAGTCGGTGTGGTTGCGCCCGCCCTCGATGCGCTCCTGGATCCAGGCCTTCTGGTCGGGGTCCTGGATATGCATGAACTCGACGCCGATGGTGCCGCAATAGGTCTTCTTCAGCACCTCCAGGATCTGGCGCAGCGTCGCCGTCTCCATGCCGAGGACGTTGTTGATGAAGATCGGGCGGTCCCAGTCGGCGTCGGTGAAGCCGTAGGTCTTGGGGTCCAGTTCCGGATGCTGCTCGCGCTTCTCCAGCCCCAGCGGGTCCAGGGTGGCCTGGAGATGGCCGCGGACGCGGTAGACGCGGATCAGCATCAGCGCCCGCAGGCTGTCCAGCGTGGCGGCGCGGAGCTGGTCCTGGTCCAGCGCGGCGGCCGGGACGGTAGCCGCTGCGGCGGCGCCGTTCGGGGCGGCGTGGCCGTTGGCCTTGGCCGAACCGTTCGGCTTGGCGGCGGGGGCGGGCTCCTCGCCGATCACCGCCGTGGTGTTGGGGGCCCAGCTCGCCCCGCGCAGTTCGTCCAGCACCTCCCGCGCGTCGTCGTTCAATTCGCCGAAGAAGCTGCTCCAGCTCTGGTCGACGGACTGCGGGTCCTTGAGATAGCGGGCGTACAGCTCGGCGATGAAAGTGGCGTTCGAGCCGAAAAGGAACGATGACTGATCAGGGGTCGCTGCGGTCGCTGACATTTTGTTAATGACGCGGGCGTTGGCGCCCGCGCCCTCTTTCTGGCAAGGGTTTACGGCTCCGACGGGCCGGTCGGGGACCGGCCCGGGCTGATCGGGATCAACCCTTCAGAGCTTTCAGCATGGTGCTGCCCAGGCTGGCCGGGCTGTCGGCAACGTGGATGCCGGCGGCCTTCAGCGCCTCGACCTTGAAGTCGGCGGTGTCGTTGCCGCCGGAGATCACGGCGCCGGCATGTCCCATCCGGCGTCCCGGAGGAGCGGTGCGGCCGGCGATGAAGCCTACGACCGGCTTCTTCGTCTTGCTGTCCCTCAGGAATTCGGCTCCCTTGACCTCGGCGTCGCCGCCGATCTCGCCGATCATGATGATGCCTTCGGTCTCCGGGTCGTCCAGGAACAGCTCCAGGCTGTCCACGAAGTTGGTGCCGTTGACCGGATCGCCGCCGATGCCGATGCAGGTCGACTGCCCCAGGCCCGCCGCCGTGGTCTGCGCCACCGCCTCATATGTGAGGGTGCCGGAGCGGGAGACAACACCGATCTTGCCGCGGCGGTGGATATGGCCGGGCATGATGCCGATCTTGCATTCGTCCGGGGTGATGACACCCGGGCAGTTCGGTCCGATCAGCCGGGTCTTGGAACCGGCCAGGGCGCGCTTGACGGTCACCATGTCGAGGACGGGGATGCCCTCGGTGATGCAGACCACCAGCGCGATCTCGGCGTCGATCGCCTCCAGGATGGCGTCGGCCGCGAAGGGCGGCGGGACGTAGATCACGCTGGCATTGGCGCCGGTCGTGTGGACCGCCTCGGCGACGGTGTCGAACACCGGCAGGTCCAGGTGCTTGGTGCCGCCCTTGCCGGGGGTGACTCCGCCGACCATCTGCGTGCCGTAGGCGATCGCCTGCTCGGAGTGGAAGGTCCCCTGCGCGCCGGTGAAGCCCTGGCAGATGACTTTCGTTTGGGAATTGACGAGGACAGCCATTTACGCCGCTTCCTTCACCGCTTTGACGACCTTTTCCGCCGCATCCGCCAGATTGTCGGCGGACAGGATGGGGAGGCCCGATTCACTGAGGATCTTCTTGCCCAGGTCGACGTTGGTGCCTTCGAGGCGGACGACGAGCGGGACATGGAGGGAGACTTCGCGGGCCGCGGCGACGACGCCCTCGGCGATCACGTCGCAGCGCATGATGCCGCCGAAGATGTTGACCAGGATGCCTTCGACGTTCTTGTCCGACAGGATCAGCTTGAACGCGGTGGTCACCCGCTCGCGGGTGGCGCCGCCGCCGACGTCCAGGAAGTTGGCCGGCTCGCCGCCGTACAGCTTGATGATGTCCATGGTCGCCATCGCCAGGCCGGCGCCGTTGACCATGCAGCCGATCGAGCCGTCGAGCTTGATGTAGTTGAGGCCGTGCTTGGCGGCTTCCAGCTCGGAGGCTTCCTCCTCGTCGGCGTCGCGCAGCTCCTCCACGTCCTTGTGGCGGAACAGGGCGTTGTCGTCGAAGTTCATCTTGGCGTCGAGCGCGATGATGTCGCCGGCGCCGGTCACCACCAGCGGGTTGATCTCGACGATCGAGGCGTCCAGGTCCACGAAGGCCTTGTAGGTCGCCAGGATCAGCTTGACGGCGGCGTTGACCTGCTTGCCCTCCAGGCCGAGCCCGAAGGCGATCTTGCGGGCGTGGAAGCCGGAGATGCCGGTCGCGGGGTCGATCGCGACCTTGATGATCTTCTCCGGCGTGTCGTGGGCGACCTCCTCGATCTCCATGCCGCCCTCGGTCGAGGCCATCACGGTGACGCGGGAGGTGGCGCGGTCAAGCAGCAGGCCCAGATACAGCTCGCGCTTGATGTCGCAGCCTTCCTCGATATAGAGGCGCTTGACTTCCTTGCCGGCCGGGCCGGTCTGCTTGGTCACCAGGACATGGCCGAGCATCTCCTTGGCGTTGGACGCGACGTCCTCGACCGACTTGACGACGCGGACGCCGCCCTTGCCATCGGGATTGTCGGCGAAACGCCCGGCGCCGCGGCCGCCGGCGTGGATCTGGGACTTCACCACCCAGACCGGCCCGCCCAGTTCCTTGGCAACCTGTTCGGCCTCGGGAATGGTATAGGCGACGCCGCCGCGCGGCACCGACACACCGTATTTTTTCAGCAGGTTTTTGGCCTGATATTCATGAATGTTCATGGACGTCCGTCTATCTGATGGCGGCTATCTGGTGACGGGTGGCAAACGAAGCACCCCGGCTTAAGAATACCTGGCCCGTACCGTCGGGATCGCGGGGGTGCCGGCCGCTCAGTCTAGCACCCTCCGCGCCCCGATTGAACCGGGCCCGGCCGTACCGGCTATGCCGGGCGGCCAGTCGGGATACGAAAAAGGCCGCCCGGAGCGGCGGCCTCCCGAAGGCCGCTGTCAGGCGGACTTCTCGCTTTCCATTTTCTTGACGACCTCTACCAGGGTCTTCACGGCCCCGACCGAGTGGTCGAACATGGCCTTCTCGTCGGCGTTCAGTTCGATCTCGACGATCTTCTCGACGCCGCCCGCGCCGATCACCGCCGGCACGCCGACATACATGTCGTCGACGCCGTACTGGCCGGTCAGGTGGGCCGCGACCGGCAGGACGCGCTTCTTGTCCTTCAGGTAGCTGTCGGCCATCGCGATGGCCGAGGCGGCCGGGGCGTAGAAGGCCGAGCCGGTCTTCAGCAGCTTGACGATCTCGGCGCCGCCGTCGCGGGTGCGCTGGACGATCGCGTCGAGCTTCTCCTGGGTGGTCCAACCCATCTTGATCAGATCGGGCAGGGGGATGCCGGCGACGGTGGAGTAGCGCACCAGCGGCACCATGGTGTCGCCGTGGCCGCCCAGCACGAAGGCCGTCACGTCCTCGACCGAGACTTTGAACTCTTCCGCCAGGAAGGTCCGGAACCGCGCGCTGTCGAGCACGCCGGCCATGCCGACGACCTTGCTGGTGGGCAGGCCCGACGCCTGCTGAAGCACCCACACCATGACGTCGAGCGGGTTGGTGATGACGATGACGAAGGCGTTCGGGGCGTACTTGCCGATGTTCTCGCCGACCGTCTTCATCACGCCGGTGTTGATGCCGATCAGGTCGTCACGGCTCATGCCGGGCTTGCGGGGAACGCCGGCGGTCACGATCACGACGTCGGCGCCCTCGATAATCGAGTAGTCGCTGCCGCCGACCATCTTGGCATCGAACCCCTCGACCGGGGCGGACTGCGCGATGTCCAGCGCCTTGCCGTCCGGCATGCCTTCCGCGATGTCGAACACGGCGATGTCGCCGAGCTCCTTCAAGCCTGCCAGCAGGGCGAGCGTGCCACCGATCTGGCCGGCGCCGACGAGCGCGATCTTATTGCGTGCCATGAAGCGTTCCCCAAGTGTTGCCGAGCTTTGTTTACGAGGGAGCGAGGGTCGCTTTGGTCCGGGCCGGCCGGTCCTGAGATCGGCCCTCAAATCCGCGCGGCTACGTACTCCGATTCCGTCCCGAGGGCAAGGGGGACGGGCCGGGCGTAACCGAGCGCCGGTTGAGTAGCACCCGCTCACGACCATCGCGCCGACCCTCCCCGGAATCGCGCTTCGGGAACCCTCGATGCGCGCTTAAGGTTTGGATGGTAATACCAAATTTGGCTGAGGAGAGCGCTCATGTTGACCTGGACTTCCCGCTTGTGCGGTGCGGCGGCACTGCTCGCGGCCTCGCTGCCGGTACAAGCCCAAGTGGTATCACCATCCCCCGGAACGGCCCCCGACCCGGCCTCCCGGCGGGCCCAGCCGACACCGCCCGCCTTCACGTCCGTGACCCCCGGCTCGGATGCCGCGGAAACCTTCGAATGCAGGTCCCTGCTGACTTTGCTGCGGGTCGACATCCCCTCCTGGGAGCGCGCGATCGCTTGGTTCGAGGAGCCGTTCGTCCGGGACGAGCCGACCCTGGAACAGCTCGCCGCGCGCCAGCGCTGCTTCGACATCATGGCCGCTCCGGTCGTCAGCTTCGAGGAAAACGTCCCGGTCGAGCGGCCGGTGGACCGGGTTCCGCGTCCCGGAATGTGAGCGTCGCCGGCCCTGGTCCGAGGAGTCCCGCCGGGCGCCCGGAAGGCCGCTTCGGGGTGCTTCGGGGGCAGTTTCCGGTTGTGGCGGCAGATTGACGCAGTGCCCGAAAGTCGGCCGGATCGGGGGCTGTTTGGACAGATTTGTATAGCCTTTCGCCCTCCGGAAGCAACTTCCCGCCGCAAGGCTGGCCATCCCGGCAATCTTCGCATCGCCACCACCCGGGCGCCCGGCAGAACACCAATCAGCCATCCGCCGGCGCCACTTCCGGCAGCGACGGCTTCGCAGACCGAGAAAGCCTCCCCCGCTTCTAAAGCTTGACCCCGTAGAACTCCAGCTGCCAGGTCATCTCGACCGGGGTCAGCGGATAGTCCACGCCGTTGCGGGCGTTCAGCAGCATGCGCGGCGGGATGTTGGCGGCGCGCGATTGGAGCTGCATGGCGCAACGCATGCTCAGGCCCGCCCGCCAGGCCAGCGCGGTGACGCCTTTGGGGCTCTGCGCCCCGATGATCTCCTCGACCAGGCACGGCGCGATGCCGGCCATCAGCGCCAGGCCCAGCTTGACGAACACCATGTCGTTCCACGACAGCGCGTCGCTGATGGCGCTCTCGTCGAGCTGGCCGACCGCGAAGAGCCGGCGGACGCGATGCTCCGGGGGCTCCCCGTCTGACCGCTGGTCAAGATAGTCGATCCGGCGGCGGGCGACGCTGACCACCTCGGCCGCGGTCTCGCCGTCCAGGTCGCGACGCTGCCGCAGGATGGTCAGCACGTGCTGGTCGACGAACTCGGCGAGCCGCACCGCGAGCCGGCCGGGCAGCCTGGGCCGCTTGGCCAGCGGCTCCTGCCAGGACGGGCGGGCGGCCGACTGCTCGACCATGCCGGACAGGGTGCGCTCGGGGATCAAGGCGCCGTGGTTGTCGAGCAGCGCGGTCGAGGCGGGGATGTCGCCGGTCTCGTACAGGGCCGCCGCGACCGGACCGGAGACGCCGTCGCGCTGGGCGATCGCGCTGAGTACCCAGGATTTCGGCTGGTTGGCGATGATGCTCAGCAAGTCGTTGTCGGTCAGCGTGGCGCAGTAATGCAGGATCGGCTCGGCGACTTCCCGCTCGACGTCGCGGGCCAGATGCACGCAAAGGTCTGGCGGAGCGCAGGCGACGTCCTTGAGGCTGGACGCCAGCGCCTGCCGGACGCCGACCGCCTGGTCGCGCGCCAGTTGCTCCAGCGTGCGCACCGTCAGCTGGAAAAGCTGGCCCTGAGCCTCGCGCGAGAGGTCGGGCAGCAGTCGTGCCAGCTTGTCCGCCAGCAGGCGCCGCACGCTCTCGTCGCTGTCGCGCGCCAGCACGGCGCTGGCCTGCGCCGGCGCCGACCGGTTGGCCGCCACCTCGCGGCGCACCTCGACCGCGGGATCGATCGCGAGGTAATAGAGCAGTTCCGGCCTGACGTCCTCGCGCCCGGCCACCCGCGCGCGGACGGCGGTGTCCTCGCTCTGGGCCATGAGCTTCGAGGTCTCGTAATCGAGCGGGCCGTCGGGCGGCGATTTCTGCTCTCTGATGGGCACGATCTGTCCTGGGCTGCCGGGCGCGGCACCTGCCCGCCGCGCTGCTCTCGGTCCTTTATCGGCGACCGGGGTTTCCGGAAGATGAATTCAGGGATTGGCGGCAGGGGGCGGTCCTCACAGCCCGGTCGGCGGCGGCGGTTCGGGTTCCGGATTGGTCGCCGGACTGAACTCGTGCTCGCGGCGCCGGCTGTTGAACTCGTCCAGGGCCCAACGGACGGTCGGAAAGGCGATCGAGTCCCAGGGGATCTCGTCCCACCTGAAAAGCCCGACCTCCAGGCTTTCCGGCCCAGCCGCCACGTCCGGCGACCGGAGCCTCGCGCGGTAGATGAGTTGGACCTGGCTTATGCGCGGAATCTCGTACACGGCGAGCAGGCAATCGATCTCGATCCTGGCCCTCGCCTCCTCCCAGGCTTCCCGGGTCGCGCCCTCGGCAGTGGTCTCGTTCAGCTCCATGTAGCCGGCCGGCAAGGTCCAAAGCCCCCTGCTCGGCTCGATCGCCCGGCGGCACAGCAGGATGCGGTCCTCCCACGCGGCCACGGAACCCACCACGATCTTCGGGTTCTCGTAATTGATGAAGCCGCAATCGGGGCATACGAGGCGGTGACGGTCGTCGCCCTCGGGGATGATGCGGACTGTCGGCCCGCTCGGCTTTGGATCGGAAGTCATGCCGGTAATGTGGCGCAGCCCGTGGGGGTGGGCAAGCGGAACGCGCCGGCGCCCTCGGACGTGGACTTCAGACCGTGATGTTCACGTTCCGGCCGCGGGTGGCGAAAGGGTCCGTGACGGGCTGGTTCTCCGGGGTGCCGCCTTGGGGTCCGCCGGCAACCTGGTTGCCGCCCGGGCCGCCCTGCTGCTCGTCCTGGGGACGGGTCGCGGCTGATTGAAGCGGGCTGGAGTAGCCCGGTGCGGGACCGACTCCCGAAGCTTGCACTTGCATGGCGATCTCCTGGATGCGCTGCGGAAGCCGGGCGTCACGCGGACGCGGGCAATTCCGAAGAAGGGTTACATCATCTGGAGTATAGCCCCGACGGGAGGGGCAAAGCCATACCCATCAGGCTGCGGCGGTATCGCCTTTCAGCGCCATGAAGGACGTTCGGTGCCCTATTCTCCAGCGTCCGGCAGGTTGAAAACAAATAGTTTAAAATACTGTTAATTCTGTGATCGAGTCACGGGCGAGGTGATCTCGGACGATCGGATTAACATTTTACTAAGGAAGATTCCGCATGCTCGTCACGCTGCGAAGTCAGCGGGAACACGGTTCCGATCCAATGACCGGCCGACCAGAAGGGTCGCGAGAATGAAGTGTTTGGTTTTGGTTTTCCGGAGAATGCCGGCCGAGCGGAGGGTCCGTCCCGCGCCGCATCGCGAGGACGGCCGGGGGACCTCCCGGGGCGGTCCCGCCGGAGGACGCCGATGAACGGCGGCATGGCGGAACCGGGATCGGAAACGAGAACAGGCGGCGGAACAATGGCGCATCTGGCCGATCTGTTCGAGATGGCGCGGGACAGGAGCCAGACCGGACGGCGGGCTCTGGCCGACAAGGTCGGCGATTTCTATTTCGCGGGACACAGCCTGTCGGACCGCGAGCGCGATCTGGTGGTCGATATTCTCCGCCAAGTGCTGCGAGACGCGGAGATGGACGTCCGCCGGTCGCTCGCCGAACGGCTGGCCCCCCACGCCGAGGCGCCGCGGGACCTGATCGTGGCCCTGGCGAACGACCAGATCGAGATAGCCCGGCCGATCCTGATGCGCAGCGAGGTGCTCGAGGACGAGGATCTGATCGCGGTCGTCCGCGCCCACGCGGAGGCCCACCAGCTCGCCGTCGCCGGCCGGCCGGGGATCAGCACGGCGGTCAGTGACGTCCTGATCGAAACCGGCAACACGCGTGTCGCCGAGACGCTGCTGGGCAACCGGGGCGCCAGCCTGTCCGGACAGGCGATGATCCGCCTGACCAATGTCGCCCGCCGGGTACCGCCCTTGCGGCCGCCGCTGCTGGGAAGGCCCGAGCTGACGCCCGAACTGGCGACGAAGATCTACTGGCTCGTCTCCCAGGAGCTGCGGCGGACCATCCTCGACCGCTTCTCGATCCCGAGGGCGCAACTCGACGCGGCGCTCCAGGCGACGCTCCAGGACCTGATCGACGGGACCCGCGGCCGGACCAGCCTGACCGCCGACCAGCTGGAAACGGTCGAGCGGATGGCCGAAGCCGGCGCCATCACGCCGCAGGTCCTGATCCAGACGCTGCGCCTCGGCCAGATCGACCTGTTCAAGGCGCTGTTCGGCCGGATCGCCGGCCTGGGCCCGGAAGCCATGCACCAGCTGATCGCCGAGACTGGCGGCGAAGCCATGACCCTGGCCTGCCGGGCGCTGAGGATCGACAAAGGTTTCTTCGCCTCGATCTTTCTGCTGAGCCGCGCGGCCCGGCCGGGCGAGCAGATCGTCGATCCGCGCGAGCTATCGCGGGTGCTGGCGCTGTACGACCGCCTGACGCCGGAATCGGCGCTGCCGATCCTCCAAGGCTGGCGCCAGAACCCGGCCGCCATCAACCTGGTCCCGCTGCGCCGCCGCGAGCGCCCGGACGCCTGACCGGTCCCGCCGCCGGCCCCCGCCCCCCTTCAGGAGTTGGTCGTCGGAACCCAGGGGATGCGCTCGACGGTGATGCCTTCCTCTTTCAGCTCCGACGATTCGGCTTCCGTCGCCTCTCCGTAGATGCCGCGGCTTTCCACTTCGCCATAATGGATGCGCCGGGCCTCCTCGGCGAAACGGTCGCCGACATAGTCGCAGTTCTCCTCGACCTTGCGGCGCAGATCCTTCAGCTCGCGCAGGATCTCCGCCTTCCGCCGGACCGCCTCGTCGGTGTCCTTGGCGGACATGTCGCGCGACTTGGCGATGCGCGGCGCCATCGGCGCCTTGCCGATCCGGACGTTACCGCAGATCGGGCAGGAGATCTCCTGCGCTGACGCCTGCGCCTCGTAAGCGCTGCTGTTCCTGAACCAGGCTTCGAAGACGTGGCCGGCCTGGCACTTGAGATCGAAGAGGATCATCGACCGTTACTCGTTCCGCTCCTGGCGGCGGCGGCGCCGTCGCATGTTCACTGATCAGCCTGATCTGTCATATATGTACGAATTGGTTAGGCCAAGATGAAAGCACAAGCGGTTACCGGACCATGGACCACTCACCGCCTCCAGCCTCCCTTCCCCCGGCCTCTTCCCCTCCGCTCCCGTCGCGATGGGTGACCCGCTTCGCGCCGCTGGTGCGGCAGGGCGGCCCGGTGCTCGACCTGGCCTGCGGGTCCGGCCGGCATACGCGGCTGTTCGCCGGGCGGGGACACCCGGTCACCGCGATCGACCGGACCCTGGCGGGCGTCGCCGACCTGGCCGACCAACTGCCCGGCCGCTCCGCCCCGGAACTGATCGAGGCCGACCTGGAGGACGGCAGCCCCTGGCCCCTGCCGGCGAACCGTCGCTTCGCCGCGGTGGTCGTCACCAACTATCTCCACCGCCCGCTCTTTCCCAGGCTGCCGGGCTTGCTGGAACCCGGCGGGCTGCTGATCTACGAGACCTTCATGCAGGGCAACGAGCGGTTCGGCAAACCTTCCTCGCCAGCCTTCCTGCTGGCCCCCGGCGAACTTCTGGAACGTATCGGACGTCAGCTCCAGGTAGTGGCCTTCGAACAGGGTGTGATCGATTTCCCGAGGAGGGCGGTCGTCCAGCGCCTCTGCGCCATCGCCGATCCGGCTCCCCGGCCGCTCCCGCCGAACCAAGCGGAGGGGTGACCGCAGCACGCGAACAGACGGAATCTTCCTTTCGATAGAACGAGACAAGGCCCTGGTCTTTGGCTTACTATTATTAACCTTGCTTGCTATTAACCGTGTTTGCGTTTCTCGACCGGGC
The DNA here is from genome assembly GCF_008843145.1 of Skermanella pratensis. Lineage (GTDB taxonomy): Bacteria > Pseudomonadota > Alphaproteobacteria > Azospirillales > Azospirillaceae > Skermanella > Skermanella pratensis. Next base: position 5,058,587 of record NZ_CP030265.1, read on the forward strand.
GGGAGGCCGGCTTCCGGTGACCGCGGCGTTCCATGTACTGCGATATCAAACCGGAAACTGGATGGAACCCTTCTTTCGCGCCCTCGCCGAGCCCGGCGACTTTCTGCCCCACGGCCTTTGCTTGACTTGGCGGCCGGAGCTGATCTGGACCCATCTGCTGTCCGACCTGCTGATCGGTCTCGCATACTTCTCCATTCCGGTAGGATTGCTCTACTTCGTCTGGCGGCGCCAGGACCTCGCCTACAAGTGGATTTTCCTGATGTTCTGCGGCTTCATCCTGGCTTGCGGGGTAAGCCATTTCTTCGGCGCCTGGACCTTGTGGAACCCGGACTATGTCGCGCAGGGCGCGGTCAAGGCGTTCACCGCCGCGATCTCGGTCGTGACCGCGGTCATGCTGTGGCCCCTGATCCCCCACGCGCTCGCCCTGCCCAGCCCGGCCCAGCTCCGCGACGCCAATTTCCGGCTCGAACAGCAGATCCGGGAGCGGCAGCGCGCGGAAGCGGAAGTCCGCCATGTGAACGCGGCGCTGGAGCACCGGGTCGCCGAGCGCACGGTCGAGCTGGAGGCGGCCAACGCGGCGCTGCAGCGCGCCAACGAGACGCTGGAGGTCCGGGTCGCCGAGCGCACCGCGGAGCTGTCCGAAGCCAACCGCCGGCTGCGCGCCAGCGAACTTCATTATTCGAGCATCTTCCACCACCTGGCCGAGGGCCTCTTCGTCGTCCGGGTGGAGGGACCCGGCGAATACCGGTACGAGGCGCTCAACCCCAGCCACGAGCGCCAGACCGGCCTGGTCTCGGCGGAGGTGGCCGGCCGGGCGCCGCACGACCTTTTCCCACCCGCCCTCGCCGATCATCTGGTCGAACGCTATCGCGCCTGCTGCGAGGCCCGGCAGCCGATCCAGTACGAGGAGACGCTCGACCTTCCGGACGGCACGCGCATCTGGCAGACCAACCTGGCTCCCGTGTTCGACGCCGAGGGCCGTCCGACCAAGCTGCTGGGCACGTCGCGCGACATGACCGAGTACCGCACGCTCCAGGAGGAACTGGCCCAGACCTCCAAGCTGGCCACCCTGGGCACCCTGGCAGCCGGCATCGCCCACGAGATGAGCCAGCCGCTGAACATCATCAGGATCACCGCCGACGACAATCGCCTTCTGATGGAGGAGGACGGGTTGGAAGCCGACGCGGCCTATCTCCGCCAGGGAATGGAGCTGATCTCGACCCAGGCGGCCCGCATGGGCGAGATCGTCGACCAGATGCGCTCCTTCAGCCGCCGCGACGGCCCGGAAGTCGTGCCGTTCGATCCCGTCCAGCCGGTCCGGCGCGCCGTCGCCCTGCTCGAGCGCCATTTCGCGACCGAGGGTACGGTCCTGGCCCTGGCGGTGCCGCCCACCGCGCCCGCCGTGGCCGGACGGCCCGGCCGCCTGGAACAGGTGGTGATCAACCTGCTGAGCAACGCCCACGATGCCATCGCCGCCCGCCGGGGCATCGACCCGGGCTTCGAGGGGGGACGCATCGAGGTCGGCCTGTTCGAGGAGCAGGGTCCGCACCAGATCCGCATCACGATCAGCGACGACGGAACCGGTCTGCCGCCGGGAATGGCCGACCGGATTTTCGACCCGTTCGTCACCACCAAGGAGGCGACCAAGGGTGTCGGTCTCGGCCTGTCGATCTGCGCCAGCCTGATCGGCGCGATGGGCGGGCGGATATCCGCCGAGAACCTGGACCAGGGAGCCCGCTTCACGATATTGCTGCCGGTCCGCAGCAGACCACCACATGAGATCCCGAATGCCTGACACCGATGCCATGACGCAAAGCCAGCCCAGGAGCCACATCCTGGTCGCCGACGACGAAGCGATCGCTGCCATGGCGCTCGAACGGTTCCTGACCCGCAAGGGCTATCGCGTCACCACCGCCTGCGACGGCAGGGAGGCCCTGGCGATCCACCGGCAGGATCCGGCCGACATCGTGGTGACCGACATGCGGATGCCGCGCGGCGGCGGGCACGAGCTGATCGGCAGCCTGCGCTCCACCGACGGCGATCTTCCGATCGTCGTGATGACCGGCTACATGTCGCCGAACGAGGAGGAGGCCATTCCCGTTGGCGACAGGCTGGTGGTGATGCAGAAGCCGATCGAGGTCGAACGACTCCTGCAGATCATCCGGAGCTTCACGGGCTGAGGTTCAGGGCACCGCGTCGGGAGGTTCGATCTCGCGGTCGTGCTTCAGCGACGGCACCTGGGCGCGGGCCTTGGCGACCTCCCCCAGGTCCAGCCGGGCGGTGACGACGCCCGGCTCCTCACCGCCGTCGGCCAGGATCTCGCCCCACGGGCTGACGATCAGCGAGTGGCCGTAGGTCGTGCGGCCGCCGTCATGGGTGCCGCACTGGGCCGGAGCCACCACGAAGCAGCCGGTCTCGATCGCCCGGGCGCGCAGCAGCACGTGCCAGTGCGCCCGGCCGGTCGGCACCGTGAAGGCGGACGGGACGGTCAGGATCGACGCGCCGGCATGGGCCAGCATGCGGTACAGGTAGGCGAAGCGCAGGTCGTAGCACACCGTCATGCCGACGCCGCCCCATGGCGTCGCGGCCAGAACCGCGCGGTCGCCGGGCCGGAACGTGGCCGACTCGCGGTAGCTCTCCCCCCGCGCCAAGTCGACGTCGAACATGTGGATCTTGTCGTAGCGCCCCGCGATCTCGCCCTCGGGCGAGAACAGCAGGCTGCGGTTGGCGACACGCTCCTCGTCGAGCTTGACCGCGAGGGAGCCGGCCAGCAGCCAGGCCCCGGTCCGCCTGGCCATGTCGCGGAAGAACGGCACCGCCGGATGGTCGGTTTCCGGCTGGGCCCGGCGCAGGACACGGCTGCGGCCCAGCACCATCATGCTGACATTCTCGGGCGTCGTGATGAAATCGGCCCCGGCCTCCCGCGCGCGCAGGATCAGGTCCCCGACCGCGTTCAGGTTGGGTTCGATATCCGGCCCGGCGTTGACCTGGACGCAGGCGACGGTGAGCGAGGCGGCGGGAGGGGAGCCGGTCATCACGCGCGGCCCAGCATGGGGTCGAGCTTGCCGGCCCGATCGAGCGCGTAGAGGTCGTCGCAGCCCCCGATCGGCTTGGCGTCGATGAAGATCTGCGGCACCGATGTCCGTCCTTCGGCCAGTTGCGTCATCTCCACCCGCTTGCGCGGCTGCATCATCACGTCGATCTCCTCGAACTGAACGCCCTTCTCGGCCAGCAGCTTCTTGGCCCGCGTGCAATACGGGCACCAGGGACTGGTATAAATGACGACTTCGGCCATGGACTCCGGCTCCACTGTGGATTGACTATCCCGTTATATGATCGGTACCGCCGATTCCGCTAGACGTCGGACCGTATGACGCGCGCGAGCGTGAGCACGTCCACCCTGGCCGCGCCTGCGCGCAGCAGGACCCGGGCGCATTCGGTGACGGTGGCCCCCGTCGTCAGGACATCGTCGACCAGCACCACCGGCCGCCCGCGGATGCGTTCCGCCAAGCTTGGCCGGACCCGGAAGGCGCCGCGGACGTTCCGCTGACGGCCGGTCCGGGAATGGCCGCCCTGCGGCGTGGTCCGGCGCTGGCGGACCAGCAGCCCGGGCAGCACGGCGACGCCGGAGCGGCGGCCCACGTCCCCGGCGAGCAGCGCCGCCTGGTTGTAGCGCCGGGCGAACAGTTTCCAGCGGTGCAGCGGCACGGGCGCCAAGACGGCGTCCGGCGTCAGCAGCTCGGCCCCGGACCGGGCGAGCCAGCCGCCGAAGGCGACGGCGGCATAGGTCTGGTCGGCATGCTTGAAGCCCAGGATCATGCCCCGGCTGCCGTCGTCGTAGCGGAGCGCCGACCGGGCGCGGCCGAACGGCGGCGGGCTCCCGACGCAGCGGGCGCACAACAGCGTCTCGGCCTGTCGCGTCTCGGCCGGGCCGGGATCGACCACGCCCTCGAAGGGCTCGCCGCAGCAGTAGCACCAGGGCGGCGCCAGGAATGTCAGGGCGCCCCAGCAGCGCATGCACAGCGTCCCCTGCCGGTCGACCGACTCGGCGCAGGACAGGCAGCGCGGCGGCAGCACCACGTCCAGCGCCGCGCGCGCCAAGGTCGTCAGGGAGGCGGTCGGCAGCCAGTCCATGGCGCAGGATCGCACCGCTCCTGCCGGCCGGCAACGGATCGGATGCCGCACCCGGCGCGTGTTGTGCGGCGCGGCGGAGACTCCATATAAGGGGAATGGACGACAGCGACATCATGAACGTGTTCGACCGCGCGATGGTCCGCCGCCACCGCGACCGCGCGGCCGCCGGCTTCGCCGGGTACAGCTTCCTGTTCGAGGAGATCGCGGAACGGCTGGCCGACCGGCTGGAGGACGTCGTCCGCGACTTCCCCATGGCGCTCGACCTGGGCTGCCACACCGGCGAGGTCGGCCGCGCGCTGCGCGGGCGGAAGGGAATCGAACGGCTGGTCCAGTGCGACCTTTCGCCCGCCATGGCCGGCGCCGCCGGGGGCCTGTCCGTCGCCGGCGACGAGGAGCTGCTGCCGTTCGCCGACGCCAGCTTCGACCTGGCAATCAGCAATCTCAGTCTCCACTGGGTGAACGACCTGCCGGGAGCGCTGCTCCAGCTCCGCCGCGCGCTGAAGCCGGACGGCCTGTTCATCGGCGCCATGCTGGGCGGCGACACCCTGTTCGAGCTGCGGCGCTGCCTGATGGAGGCCGAACTGGACTTGACCGGCGGGGTCAGCGCCCGCATCTCCCCCTTCGCGGAAGTGCGGGACGCCGGCGGCCTGCTCCAGCGCGCCGGATTCAGCCTGCCGGTGGTGGACAGCGACACGCTGACCGTGACCTACGAGAGCGCCTTCAAGCTGATGGCCGACCTGCGCGGCATGGGCGAGACCAACGCCGGGCTCAACCGCCGCCGGCAGCCGACTCCGCGGGCCTTGCTGATCGACGCGGCGCGGCGTTATGCCGAACTGTTCTCCGAACCCGACGGGCGGGTGACGGCGACTTTCCAGGTGCTCTACCTGGCCGGCTGGTCGCCGCATGAGAACCAGCAGAAGCCGATGCGCCCGGGCAGCGCCCAGGCGAGGCTGGCCGACGCCTTGAAGACGGAGGAGCGGCCGGCGGGCGACAAGGCGGAACCCTGACGCCCGGGGAGCTCAGACGCCTTCGGCCATGTCGTAGATGCCGTCCATGTCGGCGATCTGGATGCGGTTGCCTTCCTGGAGCGAGATCGCCTGGGAGGTCTTGAGCTGGGTGAAGGTCCGGCTGACGGTCTCGGTCGTGAGGCCCAGGTAGTCGGCGATGTCGGCCCGGCTCATCGGCACATAGACCGGGTTCTCCTTGTGGCCGCGGCGCGACTGGCGCTGCGACAGCATCAGCAGGAACGAACAGATCTTCTCCCGCGCGGTCTTGCGTCCGAGCAGCAGCATCTGGTCCTGCGCCGCCGCCAACTCGTTGGACGCCATGGAGAACAGGCGCCGCTGCATCTTCGGGAACTCGTCGAGCAGCGCTTCCATCTTGCGGCGGGGGAATCGACAGAGCGAGGTGGGCGTCACCGTCTCCGCCGAATAGGCGTAGCTCTCGTTCATGGCGAGGCCGAGGAAATCGCCCGTGACCAGGAACCCGGTGATCTGCCGACGCCCGTCGGGCAGCAGCTTGTAGAGCTTGACCGTGCCTGAGGTGACGTTGAACAGGGCGTCGGCCTGGTCGCCCTCGGCGAAGATCGTCTGGTTTCCTTCCAGGCGCTGCATCTGGACGATATCGGCGAGCCGGCGCACCTCGTCCGCCTCCAACGCCGCACAGACCGTCAGCGTCCGAACCGGACACGCGCCGCAGGGCGTCGCCTCCGCCGCGGCACCCTTGTCGCGCACCCTGCCCATGTCGAATGGAGGCATCGCAGTTCCCCCCCGCCCTTCTGCTTCCCTATTCCATTCTGGTTATAAATTGGATTTTTCGCAAGATTGCAACACGCCTGAATATAACCATTCTCATAGTGGTTATTTTTGGTCGTTTCGCGGCTGCGGTGTTACACGCTCGTCATCGTCGAACAGGATGCGGTTGGCGGCTCCGTCGAGGTCGTCAAACTGGCCGGACTTCAGGCACCACAGGAAGCCCAGAAGGCCCAGAAGTCCCAGGCCCACCGCCAGGGGAATGAGATATATGAGCACGTCCATGGGACTGTCCCGGGTTGGCCCGGCGCCGGGCCAGGCGCAGGGCGTTGAGGATGACGATCAGCGACGACGAGGACATGGCGAGTGCCGCGATGAGGGGAGTCACCAGCCCGGCGACCGCCACCGGTATAGTCAATAAGTTATAGAGGAAGGTCAGGGCGAAGTTCTGGCGGACCAGGCGGTCCGATCGGCGGGCCACGTCGAGCGACTCCAGGATCGGCGTCAGCCTGATTCCCTGGAACACCACGTCCGCCGCCGTCTGGCTGACATCCGCCGCGGTGGCCGGCGACATGGAGACATGGGCGGCGGCCAGCGCCGGCGCGTCGTTGAGGCCGTCGCCGACCATCAGCACGGTGGCCCCGGAACGGGCCAGCTCCTCCAGGCAGGCGGCTTTATCGGCCGGCGCCTGGGCGGCCCGCCATTCCTCGATCCCCAGGCGGGCGGCGCAGGCCGCGACGGCCGGCCGGCGGTCGCCCGACAGCAGCAGCACCCGCTTGCCGTCCGCCCTCAGCGCGGCCACCACGGCGGCGGCGTCGGGCCTCAGGGCGTCGCTGAAGGCGAAGCGGACGGGGCGGCGGCCCGGCCGGGCCAGCCACAGCTCGGGACCGGCCGACTCGCCGGGTGCGCCGCCAGCTTCCGCCCCGCCGCCCTCCGACCCGCCGTTTTCCAAGGCGCCGGTGAAGCGTCGGCTGCCCAGGCGGGTCTCACCGTCCGGCCCGTCGAAGCCGAGCCCGGCGCCGGGCACCTCGCGCACGCCGGCCGCGACCGGAACCCCCGGCACGGCGCGGCACAGCGCCCGCGCCAAGGGGTGGCGGCTGGCTCCGGCGATCGCGGCGGCGAGCCGCAGGTCGTCCTCCTCCGCCCCGTCCGTGCCCTGGAGTTCGGGCCGCCCCTCGGTCAGGGTGCCGGTCTTGTCGAACACGACGGTGTCGACTCCGGTCAGCCGTTCCAGCGCGGTGGCCGATTTCAGCAGGATGCCCTGGCGCATCAGCCGGCCGCTGGCGATCACCTGGACCACCGGCACCGCCAGCGCCAGCGCGCAGGGGCAGGTGATGATCAGCACCGCGATGGCGTTGAGCAGGGCCGGCTGCCACGGGCTGCCGGCCAGGAGCACCCAGCCGAGGAAGGTCGCCAGGGCGGTCAGGTGGACCACCGGGGCATAGGCCCGGGACACCCGGTCGGCCAGGGCCACGTAGCGCGCCCGGCCCTGCTCCGCGACCTCCATCATCCGGACGATCTCGGCCAGCAGGGTGCCCTCGCCCACGGCGGTGACGGTCAGCCGGAGCGGCGCGGTCAGGTTGAGGGTCCCGGCGAACACCTGGTTCCCGACCCTGGCGGCGCCCGGCACGCTCTCCCCGGTGATCAGGCCGGTGTCGATGTCGGAGACGCCGTCGCAGACGCGGCCGTCCACGGGGATGCGCTCGCCGGCCGCGACCAGCACGGTCATCCCGACGGCGACCTCCCCCGGCCGGACGACGCGCCCGCGCCCGTCGCCGTCGAGCACGGTGACGGCGGAGGACCCCAGCGCCAGCAGGTGCTCGGCCGCGGACCGGGCCCGGCCGCGTGCCCGCATGTCCAGGTAGCGGCCGATCAGCAGGAAGAACAGCAGCGTCACCGCGCTGTCGAAATAGGCGTGCTCCGCGCCGCGGATCGTCTCGGCCAGGCTCATCCCGGTCGCGAGCGTCACGCCGATCGAGATCGGCACGTCCATGTTGGTGCGCCGGGCCGACAGCGCCGCCCAGGCGGAGCGGACGAACGGACGGGCGGCGTAGAGGATCGCCGGCATCGCGATCAGGGCGGAGACCCAGTGCATCAGGTCGCGGGTCGCCGGTCCCATCCCCTGCGCGTGGCCGGCCCAGATCGCCACGGACAGCAGCATCACGTTGGCGGCGGCGAAGCCTGAAACGCCCAGCGCCCGCAGCAGCTCGCGCTCCTTCGAGGCTTCGGCCGCCTCCAGCTTCGCCGGATCGAACGGCACCAGCCGGTAACCCAGCCGCACCACGGCGCCGGCGACTTCGGCGGCGTCCGTCACCGCCGGATCCCAGGTCACGGTCAGCCGGCGGGTCGTCATGTTGAGCCGGGCGTGGGTGACGCCGGGCTGCCGCCGCAGCACGGTCTCGATCAGCCAGACGCAGGCGGCGCATTGCAGCCCGTCCACCATGAGATGCAGGCCGGCCCGCCCGTCGGCGCCGGTCGAGACATGGGCCGAGAAGTCGGCGGGGGCCGCGTCCTCGTCGGGACGGATCGGCCGCGCGTCGGGATCGATGCAGCGGCGGGCGTAATAGGCGTCCAGCCCCAGGTCGCGGATCAGCGCGTAGGCGGCCTCGCAGCCGGAACAGCAGAAGCCGGCGTTCCGGCCGGAGATCTCCTGGCCGCAGTGGAGGCAGGCGCCGGGAAGCTCGGCGGAGGAAAAGGAGGCGGTGGAGGTGCTCATGCCGGAGTCTTCACCCCTTGACCACGACCCGGCGGACTTCCTGGTAGTCTCCCTGGGGGTGGTCTGCGACGACCCGGATGTCCCACTGGCCGGGCATCGGCACCGCGAAGTCGGCACCGTAGCGGCCCTGGCCTTGGTAGGTCAGGTCGACCGTGAAGTCGTGGCCCTCGCTGGTCGGGCGGACGATCCGGGCGGTCACGGCGGCGCCGCCCAGGGCGTTGCCGTCGCGGTCCTTCAGGTCCACCGTCAGCCGGGCCTGCCGCGCCGCCGGGGCCTGGAAGTCGATCCCGACCTGCCAGCCGCGTTCCTGCTGGCGGCGGGCGCCCTCGATGGCGGCGTTGTAGGTGGTACCGCGCTGCCAGTAATGCTGGGTCTCCAGCCCGGTCCAGGTGTTCATCGCGAAGTACACCATCGTCGCGTTGACCGCGACGGTGACGAAGAAGAACGCGACGAAGATCCAGGGATACCACCATCCCGGCGATCTTCCGCCGGATTGGGACTGCTGCTGGTCGGTGTTCATGGCGCTGCTCATGGGTTTCATCCGGACGTCACTTGTCGGGGCCAATGAAGACCGAGTCGTAGTCCGCCGTGTCGGAGGTCTGCTTGTCGGTCAGGGTGAAGGTTACGGGGGTCGAGGTCGCCTTCAGGGCGGCGGGCGGGGTCCGCACATAGATCCGGTACGTCGCGACGGTATCCGGCTTGGCGGAGAGTTCGATCCGGTCCAGCTTCTCGTCCTGGCCGAGCACCGACAGGGTGGCGCCGGGCACGCCGGCGAGCTGGAGGCTGTATTCCTTCTGGTACCGCGTCATGTTGGAGATCTTGAAGGTGTAGCCGTTGCGGATGTCGCCGTCGGACAGGGCGACGAACAGCGGCGCGCGGTCGCGCAGGACGCTGATGTCGAGCTGCGGGCGGAACATCAGGCCGGCGGCCATCAGGCCGACCAGCACGACCAGGATCAGCCCGTAGATGATGGTGCGCGGCCGCAGCAGCTTGACGGTCGTCTTCTCGCCGCAGGAGCGGGCGACCTGGTTGTTGTGGGTGTCGAAGGTGACCAGGTTCAGCGGCCGGCCGATCTTCGTCATGATGTCGTTGCAGGCGTCGACGCACAGGCCGCAGCCGATGCATTCCATCTGCAGCCCGTCGCGGATGTCGATGCCGGTCGGGCAGACATGGACGCAGGCCTTGCAGTCGATGCAGTCGCCCCGCCCTTCCCACGACTGGTCCTTGCGCTTGGCCCCGCGCGGCTCGCCGCGCCAGCCTTCGTAGGTGACGATCAGGCTGTCCTCGTCGATCATGGCGCTCTGGAAGCGCGGCCAGGGGCACATGTAGGTGCAGACCTGCTCGCGCGCCCAGCCGCCCAGCAGGTAGGTCGTGAAGGTCAGCAGGGAGATGAAGAAGATCGACTGGCTGTCGAGCTGGAAGTGGAACAGGTTGTAGACCAGCGTCGGCGCGTCGGTGAAGTACATCGCCCAGGCGCCGCCGGTCAGGAAGGCGATGATCAGCCAGGACGAATGCTTGGCGATCTTCTTCAGCATCTTGGAGCCGGTCCACGGCCCCTTGTCCAGCCGGATGCGTTCCGACCGGTCGCCCTCGATCTTGCGCTCGACCCACATGTAGAGGTCGGTCCACACGGTCTGCGGGCAGGCGTAGCCGCACCAGATGCGCCCGGCCAGGGACGTGGCGAGGAACAGCCCGACCGCGGCCATGATCAGCAGGCCGGTGAGGTAATAGATCTCCTGCGGCCAGATCTCGATGAAGAAGAAGTACAGGCGCGGCCCCGTCATGTCGACCAGCACCGCCTGATCCGGCGCGGTCGGCCCGCGGTCCCAGCGGATCCAGGGGACGAGATAGTAGATGCCGAGCAGGACGACGACGGCGGCCCATTTGAGGTTTCGGAACTTGCCCGCGACCGATCGCGGGTAGACTTTCTCCCGGTTCTTGAAAAGCGACTGGGGAGCCTGTTCCTCCGCCGCGCCGTGGGTCTGGGTCGTCGTCGTCATTCCGTCCGCCTCGGGTCTACGTCACCATCTCCGCCGGCAAGCACGCGGCGGATCACGGAACGCAGTGTGAACCGGACAGGTCGGTCCCGGCATTGCGATACATCAAAGCCCGGTGGCGATATTCGGCGCTTTCGGGGGGTGCGGCGGGGTGCGGCCCTGCCCGCGCGCGGCGGTCCCGCCGCCCCCCGGCGGAAGGCGCGGAATGTCATCAAGCGTCATCATTTTCCCTGTCTCGATCCAGGGGTGCTGCCCATAATATTATCCACAGATGCACGCAGATAAACACGGATAAGAACTGACAATATCCGTGTCCACCTGCGCGCATTTGTGGGCAACTCCCCTATCTTCCTGGCCGTCGTCGTCCACGGCAGGCCAGGAAGCCAGGGTCTTCAGCGGCGGTCGTCCTCCTACCGGCCTTCCCACACCGGCGGGCGCTTGGCGAGGAAGGCGTCTATCCCCTCCTCCGCGTCGCGGGCCAGCATGTTCTTCGTCATGACGTCGCTGGCATAGGCGTAGGCGTCGTCCAAGCCCATTTCGAGCTGGCGGTAGAAGGCCTCCTTGCCGATCGCCAGGGTAAGCGGCGACTTGGACGCGATCCGGGCGGCGAGATCCTGGACGGTCGCGTCCAGCTCGGCTTCGGGCACCGCCTGGTTGATCAGGCCGAACATCACGGCGTCGCCGGCGCCGATCATGTCGCCGGTCAGCAGCATCTCCATCGCGTGCTTGCGGCCGACCGCGCGGGACAGCGCCACCATGGGGGTGGAGCAGAACAGGCCGATATTGACGCCCGGCGTCGCGAAGCGGGTCGTGTCCGCCGCGATGGCGAGGTCGCAGGTGGCGACCAGCTGGCAGCCGGCCGCCGTGGCGATGCCGTGGACGCGGGCGATCACCGGCTGGCGCAGGCGGGTGATCGTCGTCATCAGGCGGGAGCACTGCCGGAACAGCGCCTCGTAGGTCTCCCGCCCCGGGTTGGCGCGGATCTCCTTCAGGTCATGGCCGGCGCAGAAGGCCGGGCCGGCCCCGGCCAGCACCACCACCTTGATCCCGGCATCGTCGCGGATGTCCTCCAGCTCCTCGGTCAGCAGGGTCATCAGCTCCATGGAGAGCGCGTTGCGGGCGGCGGGCCGGTTCAGCGTCAGCGTCGCCACGCCGTCGCGGACCTCGCGCAGCAGGATCGGTTCCGCAGGGCGGGCGGCGGCCGGGGCTGAGCCTGTGGCTGTCATGGTGGCGTTCTCCCGTTCTCGTTCGCTATGTGATAGGGGGTGATAGCGGCTATGTGTGGTGTCGCGCATGGGAAACCATGCGGCGACCGGATTCAAGGGACGAGATGAAGGGGACCCGGGGAATGGATGAGTCGGCGATCGCGGCGGCGGAACTGGAAACGCTGATCCGGGAGGGCGTGCCGCTGGTCGGCAGCTACGGCGTCGTGGTCGAGAGCGTGGGCGCCGGGACGATCCGGCTGCGCATGCCCTACCGCCAGGATTTCGTGCGGCCCGGCGGCACGGTCACGGGCCCCGCCCTGTTCGGGCTGGCCGACGTGGCGCTCTACGGCGCCGTTCTCAGCCTGATCGGCCGGGTCGAGCTGGCGGTCACCACCAGCATGACCATCAATTTCCTGCGCAGGCCCGGCCAGCGGGCGGTGATCGCCGAGGCGCGGGTGCTGAAGCTGGGCAAGCGGCTGGCCTATGGCGACATCCTGCTCTATTCCGAGGGCGAGGACGACCCGGTCGCCCACGTCACCGGCACCTACAGCATCCCGCCCGACCGCCCTCCCGTCACCATGCTGGCGTGAGACGCGTGCGGTATGGTGATACCGCATGATGAAACCAATCGAAAAAATCCTTTTCCGGCAACGGGATAAGAGGCGCGGTATCATGGTACCGCACATCTAAATCCCTGCAGTCGCGGTGTTTTTCCGGTTGACTCATGCCATGCCGAAGCCCTAGAACAGCGCCCAACTTCGGCAGGGGAGTCCCGCTCTCGTGCCGTTACCGGTATTTCTTGAGAGAGTGGCAATGAAGACCCTGTCCCTGAAGCCGTCCGAAGTCGAAAAGAAGTGGTTCGTAATCGACGCGGAAGGCCTCGTCCTCGGACGTATGGCGAGCATCATCGCCAACATCCTGCGCGGCAAGCACAAGCCGTTCTATACCCCGCACGTCGACTGCGGCGACAACATCATCGTCATCAATGCCGAGAAGGTCCGCCTGACCGGCAACAAGCGCAACGACGACATCTTCTACTGGCACACCGGCTACCCCGGCGGCATCAAGGGCCGTTCCAAGGGGCAGATCCTGGACGGCAAGTATCCCGAGCGCGTGGTCATCAAGGCGGTGGAGCGCATGGTTCCGCGCGGTCCGCTGGGCCGCAAGCAGATGGGCAACCTGAAGGTTTACGGCGGCACCGCCCATCCGCACGAAGCCCAGCAGCCGGAGGTGCTGGACATCGGCGCCCGGAACCCGAAGAACAAGAGGATCGCATAATCATGGCGCAGGTCACCACCACCCTTGCCGATCTGAAGAACCTGACCGGCGGCGCCTCCTCCACAGTCACCGCAGTGGACGCCGTCGCCGCGGCGCCCGAGCCGAAGATCGACGCCCAGGGCCGCGCCTATGCCACCGGCAAGCGGAAGAACGCGGTCGCCCGCGTCTGGATCAAGCCGGGCTCCGGCAAGGTCACCGTCAACGGCCGCGACATCGGCGTGTACTTCGCCCGCCCGGTGCTGCGCATGCTGCTGAACCAGCCGTTCGAGATCGTCGCCCGCATCGACCAGTACGACGTGACCTGCACGGTCGCCGGCGGCGGCCTGTCGGGCCAGGCCGGCGCCGTGCGCCACGGCATCTCCAAGGCGCTGACCTACTACGAGCCGGGCCTGCGCTCGCCGCTGAAGGCCGCCGGCTTCCTGACCCGCGACGCCCGCGTCGTCGAGCGTAAGAAGTACGGCCGTGCCAAGGCCCGCCGCAGCTTCCAGTTCTCGAAGCGCTAACGGGTACCCAGGGCACCAAGCCCCGCATTTCTGTTATACTGCGGCAGGGCGTCCCGATCGGGGCGCCCTGTTCGTTTTCGTACTCGCTGCCACCACCCCCGCCCTACTGTCCCGCTCTTCGCCTTTGGGAGTTCGTTCCATGCCCGAAACGGTCGATCGGATCCGGATCGCCATCCTGGGAGCCAGCGGCTATACCGGTGCCGAACTGGTCCGCATGCTGGCCCGCCACCCCGCCGCCGACATCCGCGCCCTGACGGCGGAGCGCCAGGCCGGCAAGCCGCTGTCGGACGTCTTCCCCCATCTGGCCTACCTGAAGTTGCCGGATCTGGTGAAGATCGAGCAGGTCGACTGGTCGGAGATCGACTTCGTCTTCTGCGGCCTGCCCCACGGCACCACCCAGGAGATCATCCGGGCGTTGCCGGGCACGCTGAGGGTCGTCGACCTGTCGGCCGATTTCCGCCTGTCGGACGCCGCGACCTACGCCGAGTGGTACGGCCACGAGCACCAGGCGGTGGAGCTCCAGTCCAGGGCGGTCTACGGGCTGACCGAGTTCAACCGCCAGGGCGTGCGCAACGCCCGGCTGGTCGCCAACCCCGGCTGCTACCCGACCGCGACCCTGATCCCGCTGCTGCCGCTGGTGCTGGACGGGCTGATCGAGACCGACGACATCATCGTCGACGCCAAGTCCGGGGTCAGCGGCGCCGGCCGCGACGCCAAGCAGCAGAATCTGTTCTGCGAGGTCAGCGAGGGCATGCACGCCTACGGCGTCGGCCGCCACCGCCACATGCCGGAGATGGAGCAGGAGCTGGGCCTCGCCGCCGGCAAGCCGGTGACCATGGCCTTCACCCCGCACCTGATCCCCATGAACCGGGGCGAGTTCGTCACGACCTATGTCAGGCTGGCCGGGGGCAACACGCCGGACGACCTGCGCGCGGCGCTGGCGGCACGCTTCGAGGCCGAGCCCTTCGTCCAGGTGCTGCCGGCTGGCGCGGTGCCGCACACCAAGAATGTGCGCGGGTCGAACCAGATCCATATTTCGGTGTTCCCGGACCGGATCAAGGGCCGCGCGATCGTGCTGTCGGTGATCGACAACCTGGTCAAGGGCGCCTCGGGCCAGGCGATCCAGAACATGAACGTGATGACCGGCCTGATCGAGACCATGGGCCTGGAGCAGGCGCCCCTGTTCCCGTGAGTCTGCCGCGGAGGGGCGGTGTCCCGCCGCCCATGGTGCGCGGGACGCGCACCCTCCGCCGAAGGCTTGTCAGAAGTGGGTCCAGCCCCGGGACGGAAGCGGCAGGGGCTGACCCGCGGCGTCCAGGACGGTGACGCTTCCGGGCTCGCCGCCGGGGGCCAGCCGGCCGATCTCGGTCACGTCGGCGCCCGTGGCGAGCAGCGCGTCGCGGTCCTGCGGCTTCATCGTGAAGACGATCTCGTAGTCGTCGCCGCCGGTCAGCGCCGCCGCCAGCAGGCCGGCGTCGGCGGTCACGACGGCGCGGGTGGCGGCGGACAGGGGGACGCGGTCCGCATGGATGACGGCGGCGAGGCCCGAGACCTCGCACAGATGCGCCAGGTCGGCGACCAAGCCGTCGGACACGTCGAGGCCGGCCGTGGCGAAGCGCCGCAGCACCGGCACCAGGGACAGGCGGGGTTGCGGGCGGCGGTAGCGGTCGATCAGCGGCTGGGGGTCGGCGGCGGTCAGGTTTCCCTGTAGCACTCTCAGGCCGAGCACGGCGTCGCCGATGGTGCCGCTGACGAAGACGAGGTCGCCGGCCCCCGCTCCGCCCCGGCGCAGCGCCTTGCCGGCGGGCACCAGGCCGAAGGCGGTCACCGACAGGGTGACGGGTCCCGGCGTGGACACGCTGTCGCCGCCCATCAGGTGGATGCCATACTCCCGCTGGTCGCGGGCCAGCTGGGCGGCGAACTCACCGAGCCAACCATCGCCGAGGCCCGCGGGCAGGCTGGTGACCAGCGAATAGGCCAAGGGCTCGGCGGCCATGGCGGCAAGGTCGGACAGGTTAACCCGCAGCATCTTGGCGGCGATGTCCGCCGGCGGGTCGTCGGCCAGGAAATGCACGCCGGCGACCAGCGCGTCGGTGGTCACCACCAGCTCCCGGCCCGCCGGAATGCCGAAGACCGCCGCGTCGTCGGTCAGGCCGAGCGCGCCGGGGAATCCCGCCGCCAGGGGCTTCAGGTATCGTTCGATCCGGCCGAATTCACCGAGCGGCACGGGAAGGGTCCGGCGTCGCCAGGTCCTCGGCCCGGATCGCGCGGGCCAGCTTGTCCAGCACGCCGTTGACCATGGCCGGCTCGCGCCCGGCGAAGAAGGCGTGCGACACGTCCACATACTCGCTGATCACGATGCGCGGATGGGTGTCCACATGCACCAGCAGCTCGAAGGCGCCGGCCCGCAGGATCGCACGCATCAGCAGTTCCAGCCGGCCCACCGGCCACTGGGCGTCCAGGCAGGAGCCCAGCATCTCGTCCAGCTCGGCCCGGCGGGCGCTGGCGCCGCGCAGGATGTCGGAGAACAGCTGGGGGTCGGCCGCGACATAGGTGTCGCCGTCCACCTCGTGGCCCAGCCGGTGCTTTATGAATTCACCCAGGACCGACTCCGCGTTGGTGCCGGTCAGGTCGATCTGATAAAGCGCCTGCACGGCCGCCAGCCGGGCCGCCTTGCGGCGCGCCTTCGCGGAGCCGCCGCCGCTGCGGCGTGACCCCGAACCGGAAGTGCCGCGCTTGGGCGGGGCGCCTTCGCGCGCATCGTCGGACTGTGCCATGGTGGAGCTTTTCAATCGCGTCTATGTCGGGTCGGAGTCTGTGTCTGATCGGTGTCTATGTCTGATCGGAGTCTTTGCCTGAACGGAACGGCCCGGTCAGGACGTGAGGCCGAAGTGGCGCTTCAACCGGATCATGTCAAGGCACGCGTTGGCGACCGCCCCGCCCTTGTTCTTCTGATCCACCTTGGCGCGCGCCCAGGCCTGGTCGTCGTTCTCGACCGTGAGGATGCCGTAGCCGATCGCGGCGTTGTGGCGCAAGGCCAGATCCTGCAACCCTCTGGCGCTCTCGACGCAGACATAGTCGTAGTGGGTCGTCTCGCCCCGGATCACGCAGCCGAGCGCCACGTAGCCGTCGTAGCGCGGCGGCGCCCCGGCCTCGTCGTTCGCATGGGCTGGGGCATGGGTGGCGTCGCCGCCGGCCAGGATCGCGAAATTGATCGCGGCCGGGATCTCGAAGGCGCCGGGCACCGCGATCCGGTCATAGGTCGCCCCGGCCGCCTCCAGCGCCAGGATGGCGCCGCGCACCAGCTCGTCGGCGATGTCCTCGTAGAAGCGGGCTTCGACGATCAGGACGTGGGGACCCATGATCTGGGCTACGGAATCGGGAACGGCGGACATGCCTCAGTCGGCTCCGGAAGTGGTTGCGTCTGAACTGGTCAGCGGGATGGGCTGATGGCCGACCACGGTGAGGCCGTAGCCGTCGAGCCCGATGATCGTCTTCTTGTGGTTGGACAGGAGCACCATCTCCCGCACGCCCAGGTCGAACAGGATCTGGGCGCCGATGCCGTAGTCGCGCAGCTCGCCCGCCGGGTTGGGCATGCCTTCGAGCTGGGCCTTGACGCGGCTGGACAGGCTGGTCGGCTGCGGCTCGCGCAGCAGCACGACGATGCCGCGGCCGGCCTCGGCGATCGCCCGCATCGCCGCCTGGAGTTCCCCGCCCCGGCCGCAGGACCGGTCGTGCAGCACGTCGTCCAGCACGTTAAGCGCGTGCATGCGGACCAGCACCGGCCCGGGCGCCGTGATGTCGCCCTTCACCAGCGCGATGTGCTCGGCGTACTGCACCTTGTTGACATAGACCATCATGCGGAACCGGCCGCCGTAGCGGCTGTCCAGCACGGTCTCCAGCGTGCGGTCGATGATCGTCTCGGTCCGGCGGCGGTGCGCGATCAGGTCGGCGATGGTGCCGATCTTCAGCCCGTGGAACTGGGCGAACTTCACCAGGTCCGGCAGGCGGGCCATGGTGCCGTCGTCGTTCATGATCTCGCAGATCACGCCGGCCGGGTTCAGTCCGACCATGCGGGCGACGTCGACCGCGGCCTCCGTATGGCCGGCGCGGACCAGGACGCCGCCGTCGCGCGCCATCAGCGGGAACACGTGGCCGGGGGTCGCGATGTCGTCGGCGCCCATCTCCGGGTCGATCGCGACCTGGATGGTGCGTGCCCGGTCGGCCGCCGAGATGCCGGTGGTGACGCCCTCCCGCGCCTCGATCGAGACGGTGAAGGCGGTCTGGTGGCGCGAGGCGTTCTGCTTGGCCATCAGGGGCAGGCGCAGCTTCTCGATCCGCTCGCCGGTCATGGCGAGGCAGATCAGGCCGCGGCCGAACTTCGCCATGAAGTTGATCGCCTCGGGCGTCGCCATCTGGGCGGGGATGACGAGGTCGCCCTCGTTCTCCCGGTCCTCGTCGTCGACCAGGATGAACATCCGGCCCTGCCGGGCCTCCTCGAGGATTTCCTCGGTGGTCGAGAGATACTCGGTGTCGTGGGGGGTGCGGAGGCCCGCGACGAGGTCGGTCTTGTTGACGGTCCGCATGATCTAAAGGCTCTCCGCCAGGCGCGCGACGTAGCGGGCCAGCATGTCCACTTCCATGTTCACCCTGCTGCCGGGACCCAGCGTCCGGAAGGTGGTGTGGGTCCGGGTATGCGGGATGATGTTGACGCCGAAGCGGCGCCCCTCGACCTCGTTGACGGTCAGCGACACGCCGTCCAGCGCTACCGAGCCCTTGGGCGCCACGAAGCGGGCCAGTTCGGCCGGCACCTCGAACAGGTAGCGCCAGCTGTCGCCCTCCCGCGTCGAGGAGACCACGTCGGCGACGCCGTCCACATGGCCGGAGACGATGTGCCCGCCCAGCTCGTCGCCCAGCCGCAGCGCGCGCTCCAGGTTGATCTCCGTCCCCTGCCCCCAGGTGCCGAGGGTCGTCTTGGACAGGGTCTCGCCGGAGGCCGAGATGGTGAACCGGCCGGGCGCCTTGTCGATCACGGTCAGGCAGCAGCCGCTGCACGCGATCGAGGCGCCCATGTCGACGGTGCCCATGTCGAAGGCTGTCTCGATGGTGAAAAAGGTATCGCCCCGCCGCTCCACGGCGGCGACGCGACCCACGTCTGTTATGATTCCGGTGAACATGGGCACAAGCCTAGCAGCTTCGACGGATGCCGGCCACGTAACGGTAAGCCGCAGGGGTGATGACATGGCATCCGCCACCGCGCCAGTCAACCGCGGATGGGGCCGGCCGAGCGCGGTCCGGCGGCGCCGGATTCGGAAGGCATATGGGAGCACAAAATCCAAACGCAGCCTTTCGAATAAATTTTGAGAATTCTTCCGAATAGATCGTGGCGCCATGGCTTCGGCACCCCCAGCATCATCCGGAAAAGTAGCATCTTCTGTAAGTCTTTTGGGGAACCTTGCCCCCGGGCGCGCCCTTCCATTTCCTGTGGATTGCATACTGGAAGACGTTCGCCATGCGCGATAAATTCAATATTGATGAACTTCGGGGATTTGCCTGTCTTTTGCTGGTATCGCTACATGTGATCGGACATGATCCTACCGTGGCGATGCGGGTCCCGGACGACAGCTGGTACCGGTACGCCGTGGACAGCTGGCTGTTCGTGCGGATGCCGCTGTTCACCTTCCTTTCCGGCCTGGTATACGCGTTCCGCCCCGTGCGGCGGGACCATCTGGCGGATTTCTACGGCAAGAAGCTGCGCCGGCTCGGTATCCCGCTTCTGATCGTCGCACCGGCCTTCTTCGTGCTCCAGGCGGTCACGCCGGGGACAACGGCGGCGCCGGACTGGTACGAGTTCCTGACCATCCCGGTGCTGCCCTACCAGCATTTCTGGTACCTGCAGGCGCTGCTGCTGATCTTCCTGCTGGTCGGATTCCTGGATGCGCGCGGCGCGCTGTTCCGGCCCCGGCCGTTCCTGGCGCTGTCGGCGGCGGCGGCGGTGCTGAACCTGACCTTCGGCGGCACCCTGTACAAGACGGTAGACCTGTTCTCGGTCAGCCAGGCGGCGTACCTGCTGCCCTATTTCCTGCTCGGCGTCGCCTTCACGCGGTTCCACGACGCCCTGTCCACCCCGCCCGCAAGGGTCGGCGCCGTGGCGGTGCTGGCGGCCGGCGCGCTGATCCACCAGGCGTCCCTGTGGCATCTGATCCCGGTGGAATTCGGCCGGACCAGCCTGCTGGCCCTGGTCACCGGATCGGCGGCGGCGCTGGTCCTGGTCCGGGCGATGCCGGCGGTGCCGCTGCTGCGCACCCTCGGCCAGCACTCCTACGCGATCTTCCTGCACCACATGTTCTTCCAGGCCGCGTTGCGCATCCCGCTGATGCGGCTTGGCGCCGACGACTGGCAGATCTTCCTGCTGGCGACGGCGGGCGGCTGCGTCGGGCCGATGGTCCTGCAGCGCCTGGCGTCGGTGAACCCCTGGACCCGGACCGCGCTGCTGGGATCGGCCTGAACGCCCCGGCGCCGGCCCTGGCACCGGCCTCAGCGCCGATAGCTTTCCATGACGTCGTCGCCGGCCCGGCGGACGCCGACGCGGATGAAGTCGGCCGTGTCCTCCAGCAGGTCCACGCCGAAGCCGACGACGGCGGGCAGCCCGTCGCCGCCGATCATGCGCGGCGCCCGGAACCACTCCAGCCGATCGACCAGACGCTGCTGCATCAGCGAGGCGCTGAGCCGGGCGCCGCCCTCGACCAGCAGGCGGGTGATGCCCCGCGCCGCCAAAGACTTCAGGGTCCCGGCCACGTCGAGCACGCCCGACGCGTCGGGCACCAGGGACACCACCTCCACGCCGCAGTCGGTGAAGGCGCGGGCGCGCTTGGGGTCGACGCCCTGAAGGGTGAACACCAGGGTCGGCGTGGTGCGGGCGCCGCGCACCAGCTTGGAGGTCAGCGGCAGGCGCAGCCGGCTGTCCACCACCACCCGCAGGGGCGAGCGGTGCCCCAGTCCGGGCAGCCGGCAGGTCAGCTCCGGGTCGTCGGCCAGCGCCGTGTTCAGCCCGATCATGATCGCGTCGTAGCGGGCGCGCAGGCCGTGTCCCCAGGCCCGCGCGGTCGGGCCGGTGATCCACTGGCTCTCCCCGGTGCGGAGCGCGATGCGGCCGTCCAGCGACGTCGCGAGCTTCAGGGTCACCAGCGGGCGGCCGTCCCGGATGCGGCGGAAGAAGCCCTCGTTCAGCTCCGCCGCCTCGTCGGCGCAGAGGCCGACATCCACATGGACGCCGCCTTCCCGAAGCCGGCGGATGCCGGAGCCGGAGACGCGGGGATCGGGGTCCTCGCAGGCCACCACGACGCGGCCGATGCCGGCTTCCAGCAGCGCCTCGGTGCAGGGCGGGGTCTTGCCCCAGTGGTTGCAGGGCTCCAGCGAGACATAGACGGTCGCCCCCGCGCGGCCGCGCCAGCGCGCCTCAGCGCCTCGGTCTCGCCATGGGGCCGCCCGCCCGGCTGGGTCCAGCCGCGGCCGACCACCACGCCGTCGCGCACGATGACGCAGCCGACCGATGGGTTGGGAGCCACCGTGCCCAGGCCGCGCCGCGCCAAGGCTATGGCCGACCGCATGAAGCCGGCATCGGCTGGCGGGTACGGTGCTGGCGGGGGCGGAACTGGCATCGGTCGCTGATCCTGGTCTGAAACCCGGATTGCCGGATCGTCAGGAGACTTCCGGCTTCAGGGTTCCGACGAATTCGTTGAAATCGGACGCCTCGCGGAAATCCTTGTAGACCGAGGCATAGCGGACATAGGCGACCTGGTCCAGGTTGAACAGGGCGTTCATCACCATCTCGCCGATCTGCTTGGACGGGATCTCGCTCTCGCCCGACGATTCGAGCTGGCGGACCAGGCTGTTGACCAGCCGGTCGATGCGGTCGGCATCGACCGGCCTCTTGCGCAAGGCGATGCGCATGGAGCGCAGCAGCTTGTCGCGGTCGAAGGGTTCGCGCTGCCCCATGCTCTTGATCACCGTCAGCTCCCGCAGCTGGACCCGCTCGAAGGTGGTGAAGCGGGCCCCGCAGCCGGGACAGAAGCGGCGCCGGCGGATCGCCGAGTTGTCCTCGGTCGGCCGGCTGTCCTTGACCTGGGTGTCGTCGTGTCCGCAGAACGGGCAGCGCATTTAGGTCATCGCCTCCCAGGGTTGGCCGGTGAGCCCTGGTAGATCGGGAACCGCTGGCACAGCACGCGGACGCGCTCGCGCACCTGGGCCTCCACCGCCGTGTTGTCGCCCGAGTTGCTCGCCGCCAGGCCGTCGAGCACTTCCGAGATCATCTCGCCGACCTGGGTGAACTCCGCGACGCCGAAGCCGCGGGTGGTCGCCGCCGGGGTGCCGAGCCGGACGCCCGAGGTGACCATCGGCTTCTGCGGGTCGAACGGCACGCCGTTCTTGTTGCAGGTCATGCCGGCATGCTCCAGCGTCGCCTCCGCCGCCTTGCCGGTCAGGCTCTTCGGCCGCAGGTCGACCAGGACCACATGGCTGTCGGTGCCGCCCGACACGATGTCGACGCCGCCCTCGATCAGGCGGGCCGCCAGCGCGCGGGCGTTCTCCACCACCGACCGGGCATAGTCCTTGAACTCCGGCCGCAGCGCCTCGCCGAAGGCCGCCGCCTTGCCGGCGATGACATGCATCAGCGGGCCGCCCTGCAATCCTGGGAAGACGGCCGAGTTGATCTTCTTGCCCAGGTCCGGGTCGTTGGACAGGATCATGCCGCCGCGCGGGCCGCGCAGCGTCTTGTGGGTGGTCGTGGTGACGACATGGGCATGGGGCAGCGGCGTCGGATAGGCGCCTCCGGCGACCAGGCCCGCGAAATGGGCCATGTCCACCATGAAGTAAGCGCCGACCTCGTCCGCGATCCCGCGGAAGCGCGCGAAGTCGATCTGGCGGGGATAGGCCGAGCCGCCCGCGATGATCAGCTTCGGCTTGTGCTCGCGCGCCAGCGCCTCGACCTGGTCGAAGTCGATCCGGGCGTCGTCGCGGCGCACGCCGTACTGGATGGCGTTGAACCACTTGCCCGACTGGTTGGCCGCGGCGCCGTGGGTCAGGTGCCCGCCGGCATCCAGGGACATGCCGAGGATGGTGTCGCCCGGCTGGAGCAGGGCCATGAAGACCGCCTGGTTCGCCTGCGCGCCCGAGTGGGGCTGAACGTTGACGAAGGCGCAGTCGAACAGGGCCTTGGCCCGGTCGATGGCGAGTTGCTCCGCGACGTCGACGAACTCGCAGCCGCCATAGTAGCGGCGGCCGGGATAACCCTCCGCGTACTTGTTCGTCAGGACGGAGCCTTGCGCTTCGAGCACGGCTGAGGAGACGATGTTCTCCGACGCGATCAGCTCGATCTGGTCCTGCTGGCGCGACAATTCGCGCCCGATCGCCGATGCCAGCTCGGGGTCGCTCTCGGCCAGGGTGGCGCCGAAGAAGCCGGACGAGGGTGCGAAGGATTGGGGAAGGGAGGACATGGAGGGATTCCTTAGGATCTGCCGCTTCGAGGCACCGGAATTCGCTTCGAGGCACCGGAATTGCGGTAAAAAAGGCGGTTCAGCCCATCTTGTCAACGCGGCGGCTGTGGCGGCCGCCTTCGAACGGAGTGGCGAGGAAAGTCGCGACGCAGTCCTTCGCGACCTCGATCCCGGTCACCCGGGCGCCCATCACAAGGACATTGGCATCGTTGTGCTGCCGGGAAAGCCTGGCGCCCGTGGTATCGTGGCACAGCGCCGCGCGGATGCCGGCGTGCCGGTTGGCGGCGATGCTGATGCCGATGCCGGTCCCGCAGATCAGGATTCCGCGCTCGGCGGTCCCGTCCCTGATGGCGGCCGCGAGGGCCGCGGCGATGTCGGGATAGTCCACTGAATCGGTGCTGTGGGCTCCGAGGTCGACCATCTCGTAGCCTTGGCCGGCGAGCGAGTCCTTCAATGAAGCCTTGAAGTCGAAGCCGGCGTGATCGGACGCAATGGCGAGTTTCTGTTTAGACATCAAACCAAACCCATTTCCGGAGACCCTGCGGAACCCTCCTGGCCCGGCGGGCGGCCTGAACTCCCCGCCATCCCCCCGAAAGCTGGCCATAGGGGCATCGTGTGCGCGACACTACCAGATATCGGCGCGGTACGCCAGAATCGCACCGGGCGCCGCTGCCGGGCAGATCTGCGCAGGGCGCACGCCGGAGTTGAGCCATGCGCGGCGCGCGCGGCGGCCATGCATTCCGGCAAACTATGCTTCTGAAGCAAAAGCGCTGTTCTCGCTTCCGGCCTCGAATTCGTGGGCAAGTGCCGGGGCGACAACGGAGCTCAAATGGCATTCTGGCACCACTAAAATATCTTTAATGCTGTTCGCTGCTCAATTCGGCCGGCGAACTAGCGGTTTCCAATCTTGCCGTGTGGATGAAAACCTCAGCCGAGTCAAAATAACCTTTGAACCACTTGCGGAAATTTTATTGACACCCAAATCCCCATGTGCGACTTGAAGAGCATCGAACACAATGAATAATCAGGATACTGGGCATGAGTGACCAGCTTGAACACGACGCGCCGGACGGTGCCATTCTGAGGATGACGGCGGACATAGTATCCGCCTATGTCAGCAAGAATGTGCTTCCGGCGACCCAAATCCCGGAAGTCATCAATACGGTTTTCTCCTCGCTGACCGGCCTGAACGGTCAGCCGCGGGAGGTTCAGGCCGAACCGCAGAAGCCCGCCGTGCCGATCCGCAAGTCGGTGACGCCCGAATACATCGTTTGCCTGGAAGATGGCAAGAAGTTGAAGATGTTGAAGCGGCATCTCCGGTCCACATACGGCATGACTCCGGACGAGTACCGCGCGAAGTGGAACCTGCCGCCGGACTATCCGATGGTGGCGCCGAACTACGCTGCCCAGCGGTCCGAATTCGCGAAGAAGATCGGTCTCGGCCGTTCCTCCGGTCGCCAGACGAGGCGCAAGGCTTCCTGATCTCCGCCCCTTCCCGGAGCCGCCGCCGCCCGTCCCGACGGGAGGGAGAGCGGCGCCGGGGAATCGGACGGAATCGGGAGCCTGCCCGGCGTTCCGACAAGTCGACAGGTATGCATTGACTGCCGGACAGGTGGAGCGGACGATACGTCCGGCTGCCTGTCCGTTTTTATTTCGCCACCTCTTGGTGTACCGATCCGTGTCGTCGTGACGCAGGCCGGAAGGGTGTCATCGCGCCGGACTCCCCGGCTTCTTCGCCAGCACGTATTCCAGCTTGGCCACGGCGGTGCGCCGGAGCATTTCGCGGCTGTGGTTCAGGGGGCCGACTACGGTGACCTCGGTCAGCGTTTCCGGATCCATGGCGATCGCCTTCATGTACATGCCGACGCGCTTGAACTCCAACAGGACCTCGCGCTCGGGCGCCTTGGCCATCACCATCTCCCCTTGTCCATATCGGCTAATCGACTGCGTCAGTCGAGGTGGATAGTGCCGCAAGCGTTTCGATTCGGTAAATTCCCCCAATGCCGGGCCCCCTTTCCCGGGCGCCCGGAGTTCGACTCGGAGACTCAAGAATGACCGCAAACCCGATCGTCGCAGCAACCGATGCGGCAAAAGGCGAGGAAACCGCAAAGCCGGCGCAGGCCGCCCGCTTCCAGTGGGAAGACCCCTTGCTGCTGGAGGACGAGCTTTCGGAAGAGGAGCGGATGATCCGCGACAGCGCGCGGGGCTATTGCCAGGACAAGCTGATGACGCGCGTGCTTGAGGCGAACCGGCACGAGCATTTCCACCGCGAGATCATGACCGAGATGGGCGAGCTGGGCCTGCTCGGGCCGACCATCGACGGCTACGGCTGCGCCGGGGTCGGCTATGTCAGCTACGGCCTGATCGCCCGCGAGGTCGAGCGGGTGGACTCGGGCTACCGCTCCGCCATGTCGGTCCAGTCCTCGCTGGTCATGCACCCGATCCACGCCTACGGCACCGAGGAGCAGCGCCTGAAGTACCTGCCCAAGCTGGCCAGCGGCGAATGGGTGGGCTGCTTCGGCCTGACCGAGCCGGACGCCGGGTCGGATCCGGGCTCCATGAAGACGCGGGCGCGCAAGGTCGAGGGCGGCTACTCGGTCAGTGGCTCCAAGCAGTGGATCACCAACTCGCCGATCGCCGACGTGTTCGTGGTGTGGGCCAAGGACGATGCCGGCGAGATCCGCGGCTTCGTGCTGGAGAAGGGCATGAAGGGGCTGAGCGCGCCCAAGATCGAGGGCAAGTTCAGCCTGCGCGCCTCGATCACCGGCGGCATCGCGATGGACGAGGTGTTCGTGCCGGAGGAGAACCTGCTGCCCAACGTCAAGGGGCTGAAGGGGCCGTTCGGCTGCCTGAACAACGCGCGCTACGGCATATCCTGGGGCGCCATGGGGGCGGCGGAGTTCTGCTGGCACCAGGCGCGCGACTACGTGCTGGAGCGCAAGATGTTCGGCCGGCCGCTGGCGGCCAACCAGCTGATCCAGAAGAAGCTGGCCGACATGCAGACCGAGATCACGCTCGGCCTGCACGCCGCGCTGCGGCTGGGCCGGCTGAAGGACGGGCACCGCGCCCCGCCGGAGGCGATCAGCCTGATGAAGCGCAACAACTGCGGCAAGGCGCTCGACATCGCCCGGGTCGCCCGCGACATGCTGGGCGGCAACGGCATCTCGGACGAGTACCACGTGATCCGCCACGTCATGAACCTGGAGGCGGTCAACACCTACGAGGGCACACACGACATCCACGCCCTCATCCTGGGCCGCGCCCAGACCGGCATCCAGGCCTTCAGCTGAGAGGCGTGACGGGACCGCGGGTCGGCGCCGGCCAAAGGCCGGCGCCGACCCGCGGCGAGCCGATCATTGCTGGAGAAACGCCACGTCGACGTGCCGGGCCGCCCATCGGGCGGCCCGGCCGGACGACGTGCGAACCGGGCAGCCCGCGTCAGGCAGCCGACGTGACCGGATAGCCGCTGTAATCCAGCGACGAGGACCAGAAACGCTCCAGCTTGCGCATGGTCTCGTTCGCCTTGATCAGCTCCTCGTCGTTGAGGCCGGCCTTGTCCAGCGCCTTGATCTGGCGCTCGAACATGTTGCTGATCTTGTCGCGAAGATCGAGGCCCTTGTCGGACAGGCGGACCCGGACCGACCGGCGGTCGTGAGGCGAGCGCTCCTGGCCCAGATAGCCGTTCTCGACCATCTTCTTCACGTTGTATGACACGTTGGAGCCCAGGTAATAGCCCCTCGCGGTCAGTTCGCCGACGGTCAGCTCGTCATCACCGATGTTGTAGAGAATCAGGCTCTGGACGTTGTTGATGTCCTGGATTCCCAAACGATCCAGTTCGGTCTTCAGCACTTCCAGAAAGTGTCGATGCAGACGCTCGATCAAGAGGATGCTGTCATAGTAGGGCTGTCGCACGGCGTTCTCCATTCTCCCGGTTCCGAAGTTCCTTGAGGCCAAGGACTCCGTAGCCTTTCAAGTAATACGTTAGCTCAACAAGCTCCGCGAAGCATCTTGATAATCGCGGAAAAATCCAGTTTGCCGTTGCCGTTATTGGCGAACACCGTATAGAGCGCCGCCGCTTCGGCTCCCAAAGGCGTCGCCGCTCCGGAATTATTGGCAGCCTGCTGCGCAAGCTTGAGATCCTTCAGCATCATTTCCGCCGTGAAACCGGGTTGATAGTCCCGATTGGCAGGCGAGGTGGGTACTGGTCCGGGCACCGGGCAGTACGTGGTCAGTGACCAGCACTGTCCGGATGATTTGGAACTGATATCAAACAATTTTTGGTGGTCCAAGCCAAGCTTTTCGGCGAGGACGAAAGCTTCGCCCACGGCGATCATCGAGATTCCCAGGACCATGTTGTTGCAGATCTTGGCGGCTTGGCCCGTTCCGGGGCCGCCCGCATGGATCACCGCCTTGCCCATCCGCGACAGGAGCGGCTCGGCCCTGGCGAAGGCGTCGTCCGGCCCGCCGACCATGAAGGTCAGGGTGCCGGCCGCGGCCCCGCCCACGCCGCCCGACACCGGCGCGTCGAGCATGGCGAACCCCGCCCCGGTCGCCGCATCCGCGACCGCCCGCGCGCTGTCCACGTCGATCGTCGAGCAGTCGATCAGCAGCGCCCCCGGCTTGGCCGAGGCGATCACCCCGCCCTCGCCGGTGTAGACCTGCCGGACATGCTGGCCCGCGGGCAGCATGGTGACGACGACGTCGGCCTTGGCCGCGGCCTCGCCGGCACTGGCGGCGCCCGTGCCGCCGGCCCCCGTCAGGCCCTCCAGGTTGGACGCGGACACATCGAACCCGACCACCTCGTGCCCCGCCTTCACGAGATTGAGGGCCATCGGCAATCCCATGTTGCCCAGGCCGATGAACGCTACCGTCGCCATTTCAGATGCCTCCCCGTCTTGTCATGACCGTCTTGTCATATGATCCAGGCGCTTCATGTCATTCAGCGAAGCTGAGGTCGCGGTCGCCGAGCGGCGCGAAGTGACGTTCCACGTCGGCGGTGCCGACCTCGCCCAGGCTGGCCGGGCGCCACTTGGGCGAACGGTCCTTGTCGACCAGCAGGGCGCGGATGCCTTCGTAGAAATCATCCCCCCGGATGAATGCCTGACTCATCCTGTACTCCATGATCATCGCATCATCGAATGACAGGTTCTTCCCAAGCCTGACCTGCCGCAAGGTGACCTTGAGGCTTGTCGGAGACATCTGGCTCAAATTTTTCAACGTGGACACCGCCCAATCTGTTCCGTCCTTTTCCAAGGCGGCCCAAATCTCTTCAACCGAATCAAAGCTGAAGCAGCGGTCTATGGCCTCGCGATGGGCAGCCAGCGGCGGCTCCCCGGCCGATCCGGCGGCGACGGAGGCCAGGGCATCGTCCACCACCGCCCGGCCGTCGCCCGACCAGTCGGCGGCGGCCAGCGAGTCGATCAGGTCGCCCAGCGCGGCGCTCGGCAGGTAATGGGTGGCGAGGCCGGCATAGAGCGTGTCGGCGGCGTGCAGCCGGGCGCCGGTCAGCGCCAGATAGGTCCCGATCTCGCCCGGGCAGCGCGGCAGGTACCAGCTTCCGCCGACGTCGGGGAACAGGCCGATGCCGGTCTCCGGCATGGCGAACAGGGTCCTCTCGGTCACCACCCGGTGCGATCCCGGCACGGAAATCCCGACGCCCCCGCCCATGGCGATGCCGTCGAGCAGCGCCACGTAGGGCTTGGGCAGGGTGTGGATACGGCGGTTGAGGACATACTCCTCGCGGAAGAAATCGCGGGCGAGATCGCCGCCCTCGCGCCCTTCCTTGAGCGCCCGGCCGGCATCCGCCACGGCGAGTACGTCGCCGCCGGCGCAGAAGGCGCGGTCGCCGGCCCCCCGGACCACGACCGCCTTGACGGCGGGGTCCGCGGCCCAGGCGGCGAGACTGGGGTCGAATTCGCGGATCATGCCCAGGGTCAGCGCGTTCAGCGCCTTGGGCCTGTCGAGCGTCACGACGGCGACGGCGCCCCGCCGCCCGAAGGTGATCTCATGGCTGGAGTCCGGTCCGTTCTCCGAAGTGCTCCCGGCTCCGGATGGGGAATTCGCTGTATCGGTCATGGCGTCCGTTCTTGGTCGTTGGCAGGCGCCTGATCGGATGGACCGGCGGAAGGCCGGGAGCCGATCAGGGAAGGAGTTCAGGCCGAGAGCAGGCGGCGGGCGATGATCAGGCGCATGATTTCGTTGGTGCCTTCCAGGATCTGATGCACGCGGACGTCGCGCATATAGCGCTCCACCGGATACTCCTTGATGTAGCCGTAGCCGCCGTGAAGCTGCAAGGCTTCGTTGCAAATCCTGAAGCCGGCATCGGTGGCGAAGCGTTTCGCCATCGCACAATATAGCGGGGCTTCGGAGTCCCCGTCATCCAACTTCGCGGCACCGCGATGGACCATCAGCCGGGCGGCCTCCAGGTCGGTCGCCATGTCGGCCAGGCGGAACTGGAGCGCCTGGAAATCGGCCAGCTTGCGGCCGAACTGGGTGCGGACGTTCATGTGGTCGCGCGCCAGCTCCAGGCAGGCGCGGGCGCCCCCCAGCGAGCAGGCGGAAATGTTGAGCCGGCCGCCGTCCAGCCCCTTCATGGCGATCCTGAAGCCTTCGCCCTCCGCCCCCAGCCGGTTGGCGACCGGAACGCGGCAGTCCTCGAAGATCACCGCCGCGGTCGGCTGGCTGTTCCAGCCCAGCTTCTTCTCCTTCTTGCCGAACGAGAGCCCCGGCGTCCCCTTCTCGACCACGACGCAGGAGATCCCCTTGGGGCCGGGCTCGCCGGTACGGACCATGGCGACATAGACGTCGGACACGCCGCCGCCGGAGATGAAGGCCTTCGTCCCGTTCAGCACGTAATGGTCGCCGCGGCACTCGGCCCGCGTCTTGAGCGACCCGGCGTCGGACCCGGCGCCGGGCTCGGTCAGGCAGTAGCTGGCGAAATGCTCCATGGTGGCGAGCTTCGGAAGCCAGCGGGCGCGCTGGGACTCGTCGCCGTAGCTGTCGATCATCCAGGAGGCCATGTTGTGGATCGAGATATAGGCCGAGGTCGATACGCAGCCGGCCGCCAGCTCCTCGAAGATGACGGCGGCATCCAGGCGCGACAGTCCCGACCCGCCGAACTCCTCGCGGCAATATATCCCGGCGAAGCCCAGTTCGGCGGCACGGCGCAGGGTTTCCGTCGGGAAGATCTGGTGCTCGTCCCACTCGGCGGCATGGGGCGCCATGTGCTCGGCGGCGAAGCCGCGGGCGGTTTCCTGGAACGCGCGCTGATCCTCGGTCAGGTCGAAATTCATGACGGTATTGCTCCCTCCCGTTTATCCGGATAACCCGTTTGTTCGGTCCGGATGATAAAGCCGGCGGGGTGGCTGTCAATCGAGGCGCGCTCCGGCGGCGCGCGGGGCGGGAATGCGCGGCGCGCCGGGCCCCCTGGAACACCGGAGCGGCACCCGTGTTGACCCCAGGTGCGTGGATGAATTCCCTTTTCAAGCCGTTCCGAAGTGGAACCCGTCATATGAAAGTCTCCGTCGTCCTCAACGGCGCCGCCGGATCCCTGGTGGGCCAGCCGATCGAAGACTCGGTCAGCGAGGTGAAGCGTCTGTTCGAGGAGGCCGGGCACACCGCCACGGTCACGGCGGCGTCCGGGCCGGAGATCGTCGCGGCGATCGACCGGGCCGTGGCGTCGGACGCCGAGGTGGTCGTGGTCGGCGGCGGCGACGGCACCGTGGCCACCGCGGCCGGCAAGCTGATGGGTACCGACAAGGCGCTGGGCATCCTGCCGCTCGGCACGCTCAACCTCTACGCCAAGGATCTGGGCATTCCCCTCGACATCGCCGAGGCGGTGCCGCTGCTGGCGCACGGCCGGATCAAGCCGATGGATATCGGCGACGTCAACGGCACCGTCTTCCTCAACCACTCCGTCCTCGGCCTCTATCCGATGATGGTGCAGGAGCGCGAGGAGGTCCGCGAGGAGCGCGGACTCAGCAAATGGCCGGCCATGGCGATCGCCATGTGCAAGGCGCTGAAGCGCTATCCGCTGCTGCGCGTCCGGCTGGAGACCGACAAGGGCACCCGGCGGATCACCACGCCGATCCTCGCGGTCGCCAACAACCCCTATGACGAGGGTTTCGGCTCCTTCCTCAAGCGCTCCCGGCTGGATACCGGCGAACTGGCGCTCTATGTCGCCAAGCACCGCCAGCCGCTGCGGATGGCGCGGATGATGGTGGCGCTGGTGCTCGGCACGTGGCAGCGCGACGCCGAGCTGGAGGTGATGCACATGACCGAATTCACCGTGAAGAGTCGCCGACGGACCCTCAAGGTCGCCAACGACGGCGAGGTCCACCGCATGGAGGCGCCCCTGCACTACCGAATGCTGGCCGGCGGGCTTAGGATGCTGGTCCCGGCGGAAGAGGCGGATGTCCATGCGGCGACCCCCGCGGAGCGCTTTGCCGAACAGGCCGACATCACGCGGGCCGAGATCACGCGGGCCGAGATCGCTCGGAAGGAGAGCGCCTGAGACAGGGCCGGAGTTCCACCATGCGCACCGTCGCCCACATCTCCGACCTGCATTTCGGCCGCATCGATCCCAGGGTGGTCGAGGCCCTGGCCGAGGACCTGGCCGAGCAGAAGCCGTCGCTGGCGATCATCAGCGGCGACCTGACCCAGCGGGCGCGGCGGAGCCAATTCCGCGAGGCGCGCGCCTTCCTGGACCGGCTGTCGATGCCCTACATGGTGATCCCGGGCAACCACGACATACCCAACTTCAACATCCTCGGACGGTTCACCGACCCTTACCGCAACTACAAGCGCTACATCAGCGAGGATCTGTGCCCGATCCACCAGGACGACGAGCTGGCGGTGGTCGGCATCAACACGGTCCGGTCCTGGATCCTGGATTTCGCCGAGGGCCGGATCAACCGCACCCAGATGAAGCGCATGCAGGAGGTGCTCCACGCCGCGGGCCCGGAGCGGTTCAAGATCTTCTTCACCCACCACCCGTTCCTGCCGCCGCCCGACGCGCCGGAAACGAGGCTGGTCGGCCGCGCCCGCGAGGCCCTGCGCCGACTGGAGGAGGCCGGCGTCGACCTGATGCTGGCCGGGCACCTTCACCGGGCGTACAGCGGCGACATCATGAGCCACCACACCAAGATCGCGCGCTCGATCCTGGTGGCCCAGGCCTCGACCGCGACGTCGACCCGGCTGCGGAACGAACCCAACGCGTACAACTTCATCACCATCGAGGGCAACGGCGAGAACGCCAGGGTGACTTTCCTGGTACGATCCTGGGAAGGTGCCCGTTTCACGCCGGGGCTGAAGAGCCAATATGTGAAGCGGGGACACCGCTGGGAGCTTCAGGCGCAAGATCCGGGATTGAGCCCGGTGTCCTGAACGGCGTACAGTCTCCGCCGGAGCCGGCGGTCGCCCCGCAGGCGTTCCAGGCCCCTGCCCCGAGTCCCCGTTCCAAGCCCGAGTTCCAGGTCCGATGTTCACCAAGATGTTCAACCGGCAGCCGCCCCGGCCCGCCGAACTGCCGCAGACCGAAGCCGCCGCAGCCCGCCAGCTCAGCCTGCGCATGAGGCCGCGCCGCAACCGCGCGGATGCCTGGACCCGTCGGCTGGTCGCCGAGAACCGGCTGAGCACCGACGACCTGATCCTGCCCGTGTTCTCCGTGGACGGCGAGAACCGGCGCGAGCCGGTCGCCTCGATGCCCGGCGTGGAGCGCCTGTCGCTGGACCTGCTGGTCGGCCACGTGGCGCAGGCGGTGGAACTGGGAATCCCGGCGGTGGCCCTGTTCCCGGTCACGCCAAACGAGCTGAAGACGCCGGACGGCGCCGAGGCCGCCAATCCCGACAACCTGATGTGCCGCACGATCCGCACGCTCAAGAGGCAGTTCCCGGAACTGGGCCTGATTGGCGACGTGGCGCTCGACCCCTATACCAGCCACGGCCATGACGGGCTGGTGCGCGACGGCTTGATCCTGAACGACGAGACGGTGGAGGTGCTGGTCGCCCAGGCGCTGGCCCAGGCCGACGCGGGCATCGACATCCTGGCGCCGTCGGACATGATGGACGGCAGGATCGGCGCCATCCGCGACGCGCTTGACGCGCGCAACCACCAGCTCGTCCGCATCTGCTCGTACGCCGCCAAGTACGCCTCGGCCTTCTACGGCCCGTTCCGCGACGCGCTGAACTCCGGCGGGCTGCTCAAGGGCGACAAGCGCACCTACCAGATGGACCCGGCCAACAGCGACGAAGCCGTTCGGGAGGTGGCGCTCGACCTCCAGGAAGGCGCCGACATGGTCATGGTCAAGCCCGGCATGCCCTACCTGGACATCGTGTCCCGCGTGAAGCAGACCTTTTCCGTTCCGACCTTCGTCTACCAGGTCAGCGGCGAATACGCGATGCTGAAGGCCGCCACGGCCAACAGCTGGCTGGACAACGACAAGGTCGTGATGGAAACCCTGCTTGCCTTCAAGCGCGCCGGCGCCGACGCGATCCTGACCTACTCGGCGATCGAGGCGGCGAAGCTGCTGCGCGAGATGCGGGGGTAGGGAGCGGGTCGTGCGTGCCGGTCACTCGATCGGCACGCCCTCCGGGTCCTCGCTGCCGCTGCGGTAGCGGTAGGTGCCCTCGCCCATGGCGATCAGGTTGCCCTCCGCGTCGAAGACTTCGCAGCTCGCCATGAAGATCTTGCGGCCGCCGCCGCGCCGGCGGCCGACCGCGCGCAGCGTGCCGCTGCTGGCCTGCCCCATGAAGCTGGTGGTCAGCGACAGCGTGACCGTGCCGCGCTTGTTGCCCGGAACGGTGCAGAAGGTGCCGGCGAAGCCGCCGACGGTGTCGATCAGGGTGGCGAGCACGCCGCCATGGACGACGCCGCCGCGGTTCAGGTGGAGCGGCAGCAGGTCCAGCACCAGGACCGCCTCGTCGGGCTTCCATTCCGCCAGGCGGTACCGGATCGCCCGCTGGAAGGCGGAAGGCTGCTCCGGCGCGAGCAGCGGGTCGGTGAACGGCTCGTCTTCGTGAAGGTTTGGCGGCATCGTCATGGGCTGGGTACCTGTTCGCGGTGTCCGGAGGGTCCGGTGGTCTTGCATAGTGGTTCCAATGGGTCGCTGTCGGCCGGAGCCTGGATATCGGGGTCAGACCACCAGTCTCCAGGGTAACGCGCCGCACCCCGCTCCCGACAGCATGCGCTCGCGGCATACTGGGAATTCGCGGCCATCGGTTATCATCGGCGGGCACGTTCAATCGCCCGCAGCATCCTGAGGCACCATGCGGCTCTATGACGACCCCTGTTCGGGCAACGGGTACAAGGCGAGGCTGATGCTTGCCCTGCTCGGGCAGGATTACGAGTACGTCCGGCTCGACATCGACAAGGCCGAGACCCGCACGCCGGAGTTCCTGGCGAAGAACCCGAACGGCCGCATTCCCCTGCTGGAGTTGGACGACGGCCGGCTGCTGCCGGAATCGAATGCGATCCTGCACTATCTGGCGGACGGCACGGAGTACCTGCCGGCCGGCCGGTTCGCCCATGCCCAGGTGCTGCAGTGGATGTTCTTCGAGCAGTACAGCCACGAGCCGAACATCGCGACCGTCCGCTTCTGGCTGACCCACGGCGTCGAGATGACGCCCTGGCGCGAGGAATCCGTGGTCCAGAAGCGGATCGCCGGCTACGCGTCGCTCGACGTGATGGAAGCCCATCTGGCGCTGAACCGGTTCTTCGCCGCCGGCACCTATACCATCGCCGACATCGCGCTCTACGCCTATACCCATGTCGCCCATGAAGGCAGCTTCGACCTGGACCGGTATCCCGCGGTGCTGGCGTGGCTGAACCGCGTGGCGGCCCATCCCGGCCACGTGGCGATCACCGATGTCCCGCAGCGGTAACCCCGGACGCGGTCAGCCGGGCAGCCAGATCTCGATCGTGCGCTCCCGCGGCTTGGGATCGTAGTGGGTGAAGTCGATGACCCGGAACTCCCGGCTTCCGAACCGCTCGCCATAGAGGCCGCTCAGCCGCTCGGCGAGGCTCGCCGCCGCGTCCCGGTCCTGCGGAAAGAAGTAGCGCACGTTGCCGGCGGAGATGCTGCCCCGGACCGTCCGCGTATCGACGACAGTCAGCCCGTCGGACCGCAAGGCCCCGACCACGTCGGTCGCGACCGTCGCGAGCGGCGGGGTCGCGTAATGGTGCACGAACAGGCGCGCGCCGCTCAGCGGCGTCGGTGCCGCCGGTCCGGGCGGCTGAGCTTCCTCGGCCGGGGCCGGCGGGGATGCCGGCGGTGGCGGCGTGACGGCATCCTCCTCGCCCAGGGGCAGCGGCGCGCCCAGGACCTCCGGTTCGATCACGACCGCCGTGGGCGAGGCCGGGCGGGCGGGACGGAGGACGTCGACGATCAGCACATAGGTCGCGAACCCCAGGCCGACGCCCGCCAGCAGGAAACCCGCCAGGAAGCCCAGCAGGAAGCGCCCGCTCCGGCGCGGCGTCGGAGCCTTGCGCACGGGTGGCGATGGCGGCGTCCGGGCGGCGGCACCCACGGGCTGCCTGAAACGGGGAAACTCCTCGTCCGACCAGTCCGCTGCGTCGGGAGGCAAAAGCGGTCTGCGCGAAGTCATGTCGAGAACCCGATCTGGCTGGCGGTCTCCTTACAACTCCGGATCGGGTCCAAGGTTCATGCGAAGGCGGAGATCTCCGCCGGTCAATGCCTTATGGATCATCGGCGGGGCGCCGCTCCGTCGTCCGGAACGGCGCCCCGCCGATGCGTCCCGGTTACGCCCGCACCAGCGGCTTGTACTTGATGCGGTGCGGCTGGTCGGCCTCGTGGCCCAGGCGGCGCTTGCGGTCCGCCTCGTAGTCCTGGTAGTTGCCCTCGAACCATTCGACGTGGCTCTCGCCCTCGAAGGCCAGGATGTGGGTCGCGATGCGGTCCAGGAACCAGCGATCGTGGCTGATCACCACGGCGCAGCCGGGGAAGCCTTCCAGCGCGTCTTCCAGCGCCCGCAAGGTATCGACGTCCAGGTCGTTGGTCGGTTCGTCGAGCAGCAGGACATTGGCGCCGGACTTCAGCATCTTCGCCAGGTGGACGCGGTTGCGCTCGCCGCCGGAAAGCTGGCCGACCTTCTTCTGCTGGTCGCTGCCCTTGAAGTTGAAGGCGGCGACATAGGCGCGGCTCGGCATCGAGCGCTTGCCCAGCTCGATCACGTCCAGGCCGTCGGAGACCTCCTCCCACACCGTCTTGTTCGGGGCCAGCGTGTCGCGGCTCTGGTCCACATAGCCCAGCTTGACGGTGTCGCCGACCTTGAAGGTGCCGTCGTCGGGCTGGTCCTGCCCGGTGATCAGGCGGAACAGCGTGGTCTTGCCGGCGCCGTTGGGGCCGATCACGCCGACGATGCCGCCCGGCGGCAGGCGGAAGCTCAGGTTCTCGAACAGCAGCCGGTCGCCGAAGCCCTTGGCGATGTTCTCGGCGTCGATCACCACGCCGCCCAGCCGGGGCGGGGTCGGGATGATGATCTGGGCGTCGGTGCCCTGGGCCTTGCCGCTCTCCGCCAGCATCGTCTCGTAGGCGGAGATACGCGCCTTGCTCTTGGTCTGGCGGGCCTTGGGCGACTGCCGGATCCACTCCAGCTCGCGCGCCAGGGTCTTCTGGCGGTTGACCTCGGTCTTGGACTCCTGCTCCAGCCGTTTCTGCTTCTGCTCCAGCCAGGCGGAGTAGTTGCCCTCGTAGGGGATGCCCTGGCCGCGGTCCAGCTCCAGGATCCAGCCGGTCACGTTGTCGAGGAAGTAGCGGTCGTGGGTGACCAGGACGACCGTGCCCTTGTAGTCCTCCAGGAACTTCTCCAGCCAGGCGACGGACTCGGCGTCGAGATGGTTGGTCGGCTCGTCGAGCAGCAGCAGGTCGGGCTTCTGGAGAAGCAGCTTGCACAGCGCCACGCGCCGGCGCTCGCCGCCGGAAAGCTTGGTGACCTCGCTGTCGGGCGGCGGGCAGCGCAGCGCGTCCATCGCGATCTCGACCGTGCGCTGCAGGTCCCAGGCGTCCGCCGCCTCGATCTTCTCCTGCAGTTCGGCCTGCTCGTCGATCAGCGCGGTCATCTCGTCGGGGTCCTCGACCTCGCCGAGCTTCATGCTGACTTCCTCGAACCGGTCGAGCAGCGCCTTGGTGCCCGCCAGGGCCTCCATGACGTTCTCCTGCACGGTCTTGGACTCGTTCAGCTGCGGCTCCTGCGACAGGTAGCCGACGGTGGCCCCTTCCGCGGTCCAGGCCTCGCCGTTGAAGTCCTTGTCCATGCCGGCCATGATCTTCATCAGCGTGGACTTGCCGGCGCCGTTCGCGCCCAGCACGCCGATCTTGGCCCCGGGGTAGAAAGACAGCCAGACGTTATCCAGCACCTTCTTGCCGCCGGGGTAGATCTTGGTCAGCCCCTTCATGACAAAGACGTATTGATAGGACGCCATGCGTCTCTCCGACCATATTCACGTGGATCAGGGTGCGACGGGACGCCACCGCAACGGCCTCCCGTCGATGTTGCGCCTTATGTAGCGCAAGGAGGGTGGATTGGCGAGGTTTGACTCGCCGCCGGGGAAGACCGGCGGCCCCGGCGCCCGGTCGGGCACCCTTGGCCGGGGACCCCTGGCCGGGGACCCTCAGTCGTTGGCCTGG
This sequence comes from Skermanella pratensis, assembly GCF_008843145.1. Lineage (GTDB taxonomy): Bacteria > Pseudomonadota > Alphaproteobacteria > Azospirillales > Azospirillaceae > Skermanella > Skermanella pratensis. Next base: position 5,096,309 of record NZ_CP030265.1, read on the forward strand.
ATGATCATGCGCAGCATGGGATAGACCTGCCCCGACCAGCGCCGGCCGTTGAACACGCCGTAATGGCCGGCCCCGGCCTGGAGGTGGTGGTGCTTCAGGTGCGGGCGCAGGCCGGTGCACAGGTCCTGGGCCGCCAGCGTCTGGCCGACCGAGCAGATGTCGTCGTTCTCGCCCTCGACGGTGAACAGGGCGGTGCGGCGGATCGCGGCGGGATCGACCCGTTGGCCGTGCCATTCAAGCCGGCCCAGCGGCAGCGCGTGCTCCTGGAAGATCAGCCGGACCGTCTGCAGGAAGAACTCGGCCGGCAGGTCCATCACGGCCAGGTACTCGTCGTAGAAGGTGCGGATTGCGCGCGCCTTCTCCTCCTCCCCGGCGACCAGATGCTCGTACATGTCGCGGAACGCCTTGACGTGCCGCTCCAGGTTCATCTGCATGAAGGCGGCGAGTTGCACGAACCCGGGATAGACCCGCCGCATGGCGCCGGCATGGCGCAGCGGCACGGTCGAGATCATCTTCTCCTCGAACCACTTGATCGGCTTGCTCATGGCGAGCTCGTTGACCTTGGTCGGGCTGACCCGGGTGTCGATCGGGCCGGCCATCAGCGTCATGCTGCGCGGCTGGGAGTGGTTGTCGGACTGGGCCATCACCGCGACCGCCGCCAGCACCGCGACCGAGGGCTGGCAGACCGCCACCACGTGACAGTCGCGCCCCAGGAATTCGAAGAAGCCGATCAGGTGGTCGACATAGGAGTCGAAGTCGAACAGGCCTTCCGACAGCGGCACGTCGCGGGCATTGTGCCAGTCGGTGATGTAGACGTCGTGCTCGGCCAGCATGGTCTGGCAGGTGCCGCGCAGCAGGGTCGCGAAGTGCCCGGACATGGGGGCCACCACCAGCACCCGCGGCTCCTGCGCCTGGATGTCCTTCCTGAAGCGGACCAGCGAGCAGAACGGGGTGCGGTGGACCACCTCCTCGGTCACGCCCACCTCCCGGTGGCCCACCTCGACCGAGCGGATGCCGAAATCGGGGCGGGTGTGGGTGGTGCCCATGCAGGCCATCACCTCCAGCGCCGCCGACAGCCGGCGCCCCATCCCGCCGGTACCGATCCCCGGCCAGGGCTGGCCGAAGACGGCGCTTGAACTCCTCGCCATCCAGCGCAGCGGATCAAGGATGTCGGAATGGTGCTGGTACATCTGGTAAATCATACGCGCTCACCCGATCCGCTGAGTGGAATGCTTGATTTCAAAACAAACGAAGCACCTGCCGAAAACTTGATTGCACAAGAATTCGGCAGTCCGCCGAAGAAATAATCGTCACGATCCACACTTCCCGGCCCTTCCGAAATGATAGGCAAAACCCCGGTTCAGCGACAGCGTTTCCTCTGGACTTGGAAGTGCCGCGCACGCGATCCTTGGGGCATCGAACGGCACCCCGCCCAGAAGGGATTCCAGCCATGGCCGAAGCCACCCTCGTCATCAGCAGCAAGAACTATTCCTCATGGTCGCTTCGGGGCTGGCTCCTGGCTCGGATGGCGGGGCTGAAATTCGAGGAGCGGATCATTTCCCTCGACGACTCCTCGGCCAAGGCGGAGATCCTGCTGCTCTCCCCGTCGATCCTGGTGCCCTGCCTGATCCATGGCGGCAACTCGGTCTGGGACACGCTGGCGATCGGCGAGTACCTCAACGAGATCAGGCCGGCCGGCAAGGGCCTGCTGCCCGAGGCGCCGGGCGCGCGCGCCCACTGCCGCTCGATCTGCGGGGAAATGCATTCCGGCTTCGCCGGGCTGCGCTCGGCGCTGCCGATGAACCTGAAGCGGCATTATCCCGGCTTCAAGGTATGGGCGGGAGCGCTCGCGGATATCGAGCGGATCGCCGATATCTGGCGCGACTGCCTGGGAAAATACGGCGGCCCGTACCTGTTCGGCGCCACGCCGACCATGGCCGACGCGATGTACGCGCCGGTGACCACCCGCTTCCAGACCTACGACGTCAAGCTGGACAAGGTCTGCGCGGATTATTGCTCGACGATCCTGTCACTGCCCGACATGGCCGAATGGTTCGAGGCCGCCAGGCTGGAACCCGACGAACTGCCGGAGCTTGACGCGGAGTTCTGAGGAACCCGCTGCGCAAGCCCTTCGGAAGTTCGCCGGGGACGGCCGGCAGTCAGGCCCCCGCCGCGTCGATCGCGAGCGCCCGCTTGAAGGCCGGGCGATCCAGGCAGCGCGCGACGTAGGTCTCGAACGCGGGGCGGCGCGGCACGATGTCGATGATGTCCATGCCGTAATGCAGGTCGATGCCGAGCAGAACGTCGGCGGCGGAGAAGCGGTCGCCCAGGATCCAGCCGCCCCGATTCCCGGCATCGGCCAGGGCCTCCTCCAGGACCGCGAAGACGCGGTCGAAACTGCCCCATCCCGTGGCGGCGCTGTCGGTCGTCCAGCCGTTCATCCGCTCGGAAAAGGCGGGGTCCACGCAACCGGCGGAGAAGAACAGCCACTGGAGATAGCGGCCGCGCGCCGGGTCGCCGACCGGCGGCGCCAAGCCCGCTTCGGGGCAGCGGTCGGCCACATAGGCGCAGATCGCCGCCGACTCGGCCACGACGGCGTCCCCGTCCATCAGCGCCGGGACCTTGGCCATGGGATTGACGCGGCGGTATTCCGGACCGAACTGCGCCCCGGTGGAAAGATCGACCAGAACCCGCTCATAGGCGCAGCCCGCCTCCTCCAGCAACCACAGCGCCCGCATCGACCGCGTCCGCGGCGTCCAGTACAGCGTCATCACAGTCATGGCCCTCGCCTCCCCATAAGTTTTGAAAAGACACCCGACAAAAAGAACAATACGTGAACAAACTGACCCTGTCCAGCCGTGTCGGAGCGGCCTGTACCGTGGGGGTATATGACGATAGGCTCGGCGGGATCACCGCGTGAAATCGGGAGGGGAGCATGGCGGCTTCGCCGACGGACCGGAACATCCAGGATTCATGGCACGACAATGCCGGGCGGTGGACCTTGGCGGTGCGGTCGGGAGCGATCGCCAGCCGCCGGGCGGGAACCGACTCGGCCATCGTCGAGGCCGTCGCCCGCCTGCGTCCCGCCGCCGTCCTGGAGCATGTCCTGGACCTCGGCTGCGGCGAGGGCTGGCTCGCCCGCCGCCTGCGCGATGCGGCGGGTTGCCGGGTCACCGGCGCCGACGGCAGCGCCGAACTGATCCGCCTGGCCCGCGAGGCCGATCCGGACGGCCGCTATCTTCATGCCGATTACGCCGCGATCGTCGCCGACCCCGGTTGCCTCGGCGGACCGTTCGATGCCGTCGCGGCCAATTTCTCGCTCCTGGACGAGGATCTGTCGGGCTTGCTCCGGGCCCTGGCGGTCTGCGCGCCGGCCGGCGGGCTGGTGATCCAGACGGTGCATCCCTGGACCGCCTGCGGCGGAGGTCCCTATGCCGACGGCTGGCGCGAGGAGAGCTTCGCCGGGTTCGGCGGCTCCGGCGGCCCCGGCGGCGAGGCCTGGAGCCCGATGCCCTGGTATTTCCGGACGCTCGAAACCTGGATCGGGGACCTGCGGGACGGCGGCTGGCGGGTGGCCGACCTGCGGGAGCCGGCCGACCTGCGGACCGGCCGGCCGCTCTCGCTGGTGCTGACCTGCATGGCGATCCCGGCGGAACGCTCGGGCCGGGTTACGGCATCACCGCGCGAAGCACCTGCCAGCGCTCCCTGAACAGCGCGCCGCCGACCACGGCCAGCCCCAGGATGGTCGTGCCGAGCAGGGGCGAGTACCAGCCCTCGTGCAGCACCATCGTGAAGAACAGGCAGCTCCCCAGCACGATCTCCGGAATGCCGGTCGGGCCGGCCCGGCGCACCGGCACCGGCACCGGCACCGGGCGGACTCCCAGTATTCCCTGCCCGCCGCCGATCTTGGGCGTGCGCACGAAGGGCGACTGCCGGCCCATGGCGGCCTCGTAGACCGCGCGCGAGTTGGACAGGATCAGGCCAGAGGTCAGCGTCATCGCCGCCAGCACGCTCAGCGGGACGGCGCTCAGGGGCCGCCGGCCCAGCGCCACCTGGCCCAGGGTGACGAAGGTGGTCGCCGAGAACACGCCCATGGCGGTCGCGACCAGCCCCAGGACCGACAGCGCCAGCGGCTGCCGGCCGGCCTCCATCCAGAGCAGCGACAGCGAGGTGGTCAGGCACAGGGCCGCCAGCGGGCAGAACAGCGACTGCCCGACCTCCAGCGTCAGCGCCAGCTTGGACAAGGTGGGCAGGCGGGAGCGCCAGACCGCCGGCAGCAGCTTGCGGGCGACCTGGGCGAAGCCCTTGTTCCAGCGGTGCTGCTGGGTCCGCCAGGCGGCCAGCGTCGTCGGCAGCTCGCCGGGGGCCGCCACGTCGGGCGCATAGGCGGCGCGCCAGCCGGCGAGATGGGCGCGCACCGAGAGGTCCAGGTCCTCGGTCAGCGTGTCGGCGGTCCAGCCGCCGGCGTCGTCGATCGCCTCGCGCCGCCAGACGCCGCAAGTCCCGTTGAAAGGCAGCACCAGCCCGGTCGCCGAGCGGACCGACTGCTCCACCCCGAAATGGGCGTCCAGCATCACGGACTGGGCGCGGGTCAGCAGGTTCTGGCCGGCGTTCAGGTGCTCCCACCGGGCCTGCACGAAAGCAAGGTTGCGGTCCGCCGCCAGGATGGGAACGGTGCGCTTCAGGAAATCGGCCGGCGGGACGAAGTCGGCGTCGAAGATCGCGACGAAGGGGCTGTCGTCGCGGTCGAGCCCGTTGGCCAGCGCGCCCGCCTTGAACCCGGCGCGGTCGCGCCGGTGGATCACCGTGATGTCCACTCCGGTGAGGCGCAGTTCGTCGGCGAACCGCCTCGATATCTCCTCGGAACCGTCGGTGCTGTCGTCCAGCACCTGGATGGCGAGCCGGTCGCGCGGCCAGTCCAGATCAGCGGCGCGGATCGCCCGTTCGATCAGCATGCCCTCGTTGAAGGCGGGCAACTGCACCAGGACCCTCGGATAGTCCGCGAAGGACATGGCGGGCGGGCTCCCGGCCCCTTTGCGCGGGTCCCTCCGGCGGGAGCGCAGGAAGGCGACGGAGAGGCTGAGCAGATTGCAGCTGAGGGCGAACAGCATGACGAGGGAGAGGGAAAGAAGGAGGTACAAGAGCCACTGAACGACGGTCACGACAGGCATTCCCCGATCACTCTCTGTAATTTCCAAGAACGGCCGGTCGGCCGGTCGGCCGGTTTTCCAGCCCGCCCGCGAACCGGAGTGGAGCGCGGTCATCCGGTGAACACCCGGGCGCCGGCCAATAGTTCCGCTCCAGGGAGCGAAGTACATCCCTCGATATGCAGTCGCCCTGTGCCAAGGCGGTGATATCGTCGTCGCACGGATGTCCCCGCGATAGCGGCCCGCCCGAGGATTGAAGTGCCGCCCCGGCACCCCCACGTAATCTGGCATTGGGGGTCCGGGCCCCTCTGGCGGCGGCTCCAGCGAGCTCCGCGATGTCGGACCTCTCCACCTGCACGCCGTGCATCTGGAGGGTTCGGACCATGGTTCCTTCTCAGAAACCGCAGGCTGCAGGTCACCGTCAGCCCTTTCTCGCGAGGAGACCGCCGATGCCCGCTTCCCACCACAAGCATACCGTCCCCGAGCTCGACGCTCCCTGCCCGTTCGACGCGACCGACGGCTATGTGACCGCCCGGCGCAACCTGCTGCTCGGCCTGTGGGCGGGCCGCAGGCTGTCCCTCACCGGCACCGACCTGGAGACCTATGCGCGTTCCGTCGTCAAGGCCGACCGCGACGAGCCGGGGCACGAGGACGTGCTGCGCAAGGTGCGCGCCGACCTGAAGCAGGCCGGTTGCCCGGTGCCGGAAGCCGAGTTGACCAGCCGGCTGGTCGCCTGCCATGCGGAGGCGAGCCGCCAGTGCGCCGCGACGGACTGATGCCGGATCCGGCTTTCCGGCCCCGCTTCGAACCCTTGCCGGCCGCCCGCACCGCGGGCGGCGCGGTACGGCAGGTGGGTGTCGAGATCGAGTTCATGGGCGTCGGCGTCGCCGAGGCGGCGCGTACCCTGGCCGTCGGCCTGGGCGGACTGCCGCTGGAGGAGGACCCCCACGCCTTCACCATCCGCGGCACCGGGATCGGCGATCTCGCGGTCGAACTGGACCTCCGGCACACCCATCCCCAGCGCCATGCCGGCGCCCTGCGGCTCCGGCCGAGTCCCGCCGGCGCCGCTTGGCTGGGCAGGATCGCCGGCGGCATCGTCCCGCGCGAGCTGATCACGGCACCTTTGCCGCCGGACCGCCTGCCCGAGGTGGACAAGGCCGTCGCGGTGCTGCGGGACGCCGGCGCTACCGGGAACGGCGCCATCCGGTTCGGGTCGCCGGGATTTGGGTCGCCCCAGTTCGGATCGCTGGGCCTGCACTTCAACATCGACGTGCCCGGGCTGGAGGCCGGCTGCCTGGTGGCCCATCTGCGCGCCTTCATGCTGCTCGACCGCTGGCTGCGCTCGCCGCAGGCGGGACCCCACGGGACCCTCCCGGGAACGCGGGCCGCGACGCCGCCGCCCTATCCCGAGGAGTATGTCCTGCGCGTCCTGCATCCGGACTACGCGCCGGACCTCGCCGGCTTCATGGACGACTACCTCGCGGCCAACCCGACCCGCGACCGCGGGCTGGACCTGCTGCCGCTGCTGCTGCACATCGATGCCGGCCGCGTCCGGCAGCGGCTGCCGCGGGAGAAGATCGGCGCGCGTCCCGTCTTCCATTACCGCGTGCCGCAGGCCCATGTCGGCGTGCCGGGCTGGAGCCTCGCGCCGGAATGGAACCGATGGGTGGCGGTCGAGCGGCTCGCCGGCGATCCGCTCCGGCTCGACCGGCTCAGCCGGGCCTGGCTGCTGTTCCGGGGCTTTCCGGTCGGGGGGGACGACGAGGACAGTGACGATCGCGGGGACGGCAGCGGCCGGGATCAGGCGGTCAGCCGGTCGTCCATCAGGCGCGCGGGCGGCAGCCCGACCCTGACCGTCGTGCCCCAGCCGAGCGAGCTTTCGATGACCAGCCGGCCGCCATGGGCCTTCACCAGGTGGGCGGCCAGCGGCAGCCCCAGTCCGGTGCCGCTGTGGCGCCGGCTCAGGGCGCTCTCGATCTGGCCGAAAGGCTCCAGCGCCTTGGCGACGCCTTCCGGAGACATGCCGATGCCGTTGTCCTCCACCCGGATCTCGACGCCGCCGTCGGCCTGACGGCCGACCCGGACGCGGACCTCGCCGCCGGGCGCGGTGAACTTGATCGCGTTGGTCAGCAGGTTGAGGATGATCTGGCGCAGCCGGAGCTCGTCGGCCCAGAGCAGCCGGACCGACCTGTCGGCGAAATGGGTGGCGATGTCGATGTTGCCGTCGCGGGCCATGGGTTCGACCAGGTGCCGGCAGGTCGCCACGACCCGGGGCAGGTCTACCGCCTCCTCGTGCAGCTCGACCCGCTCCGCCTCGGCCTTGGAGAAGTCCAGGATGTCGTTGATCAGCGCCAGCAGGTGCTGGCCGCTGCGGTGGATGTCCTCGGCGTAGTCCTGGTACCGGGCGCTGTTGGCGCCGAACATCGCGTCCCGGATGATCTCGGAGAAGCCGATGATCGCGTTCAGCGGGGTGCGCAGCTCGTGGCTCATGGACGCCAGGAACTGGGTCTTGGTCCGGCTCGCCTGCTCGGCCGACCGGCGCGCCGTCTCGCTCTCCTGGATCAGGCTTTCCACCTGGCGCAGCAGGGCGTCGAACTCCCGGGCCAGCGCGCCGATCTCGTCGCCGCGGTCCACCAGACCGGGCCGGGCGAGATCGCCCGTGGTGCGGATCGACAGGATATGGCCGGTCAGGGACAGCACCGGCGCCATGATCAGGCGGTTGAGCATCAGCCAGAGGATCACCAGGGCGGCTCCGCAGGCGACCACCAGCAGGGCCATGGCGAGCTGGACCGTGCGCCCCGCGGCCAGGGCGGCGTCGCGCGGCATGGTCATCCGGGCCAGCATCGCGTGATGGCCATGCATGTCGTCGATGATCCCGGTGGCGACCAGCACGTCGCCCCGGCGATCCAGCAGCGGCGGGTGATCGTGCCCGCCACGCTCCGGGAAGGCGGCACCGGTCGTCGGATCGCTGCGCAGGAACTCCACGTCGAGCTGCACCCGCCGGCGGACGGCGGCCTCCGTCTCCCCGTCGATGATGCGCCCGAACACCAGCATGCCCAGGACGGGGCCGCTCCGGTCGGTCGGCTGGATCGCGCGGGCCGCCATCATGATCGGCCCGCGGTCGCTCACGACGATCCCGTCGAATCCGGCGGAAGCATCGCCGGAAGGCGCCAGGGAAAGGATCCCGCGGGTCAGCCCGGCGGGCACGCCGTCGGTCAGCCGGTCGCCGTCGAGCGATGTGCCGTAGACCAGGCTGTTGTCGGTCGCCACCATCAGCAGGACATCGGCCCCCATGTCCCGGAGCACCGCCGCCGAGACGTTTCGCTCCGGAAACTCGGGCAGCCCTCCGGTCACGAAGGCCGCGGTCTCGTCCCACTTCGCCCAATCGTTGGTGTTCCGGCCGAACGCCTCGTTCTCCGCCGCCAGTGCCTGCTCGACCCGAAGCAGGTTGCGCCGGGCCTCCTCTGCCTCGAGCATCTCGAATCCGGGAATCACGAGGGATTGCAGGAGGATCCAGCTGACGGCGATCATCAGCGCGGCGATCAGGGCCATGACCGACAGAATCTTCAGGCGCAGCGACATGAACGAACTCCGGGGCGGCGATCCCCAGGTGAGGAACACTCGAAACCGGTACCTATTCTAGCGCAACTTTTCCCCTCTTTGTAGTGATAGGCTGCCTATTTAGATAGTATTATGTAAATACTCTGAGAAGATCGGAAAATTGCCCCGGTCCCGCAAGTTCTTTCCAGCATCTCATTCCGTGGCCTGGTAGGCGCTCTCGATCCCGGCGATCAGGGACTTTCCCTCGGCCAGCAGGAAGCGGCGGAGCTGGGTATGGACCGGCAGCAGGGGCATGTGGCGCCGCCAGGCCACGAACCAGTTCCTCATCAGCGGCAGTCCCTGCACCGGGAGGACGGTCAGCAGCCCCATGCGCAGTTCCAGCACGATGGTATGGCGGGAGATCAGGGCCACGCCCATCCCGGCCATGACCGCCTGCTTGATCGTCTCGTTGCTGCTCGACGTCAGCGCGATATGGGGCGTGAAGCCGGCGCCGCGGAAGAAATTCTCCATCAGCGCGCGGGTGCCCGACCCTTCCTCGCGGACGATGAAGCGCTCCTCCGCCAGCCCGTCCAGCGGGATGTCCGTCCGCCCCGCCAGCCTGTGCCCCGGCGGGGCGATCAGGACGGACGGGTGCGGCGCGAAAGGATCGGCCGCCACGTCGGCGTCGTCGGGCGGCTTGCCCATGACCGCGATGTCCACCTCCCCCGACAGCAGGGCCGCGATGATGTCGCGGCGGTTGCCCTCGTGCAGATGGATGGCGATCCGCGGGTACTCGGCCTGAAAGCGCGACAGCATCCGGGGCATGATGTACTTGGCGGTGCTGACCAGTCCGATACGGGCATGGCCGCCGCTCAACCCCTTCAGCTCCCGCATCCGCTCGTCGGCGTCGGACAAGGCCTTCAGCACGACCGAGGCGTATTCCAGCAGGGCCGCGCCGGCCTCCGTCAGCACCACCCGGCGGCCGACCCGCTCGAACAGGGCGAAGCCGCAAAGCCCCTCGATCTGCTTGATCTGGAAGGACACCGCCGCCGGGGTCAGCCCGAGCCGCTCGGCCACGCGGGCGAAGGACAGCGAGTGCGCCGCCTCCACGAAGACCTGGAGCTGGCGGATCGTGGAATGCCGGAGGGTCATCGATATCGCATCATTGACAAGGGATCCCTAGGGTAAACGGTCAAAACATTTGAATTTTACTTAACGTCTTCCGCTGTTACCGTCAAGGCCAAGTCAATCGCAGCACGCCTGGAAACCTCCAGGTCGAACGCGGGAGGAAAAGAACAATGGAAGTGGTCGCGGATCGCGTCATCACCGACAAGAAGGCCCGCTACAAGCCGGGTGTCCTCAAGTACAAGCAGATGGGTTACTGGGACCCCGACTACGAGGTCAAGGATACCGACATCCTCGCCGCGTTCCGGATCACGCCCCAGGACGGCGTCGATCCGGAGGAAGCCGCCGCGGCCGTCGCCGGCGAGTCCTCCACCGCGACCTGGACCGTGGTCTGGACCGACCGCCTGACCGACTGCGAGAACTACCGCGCCAAGGCCTACCGGGTCGATCCGATCCCGGGTGCTCCCGACCAGTACATGGCCTACATCGCCTACGACCTCGATCTGTTCGAGGAAGGCTCGATCGCCAACTTGACCGCCTCGATCATCGGCAACGTCTTCGGCTTCAAACCCTTGAAGGGCCTGCGTCTCGAGGACATGCGCATCCCGACCGCCTACCTGAAGACCTTCCAGGGACCCGCGACCGGCATCATCGCCGAGCGCGAGCGGCTGAACAATTACGGCCGTCCCCTGCTGGGCGCCACCATGAAGCCGAAGCTGGGCCTGTCCGGCCGCAACTACGGCCGGGTCGTCTACGAGGCGCTGAAGGGCGGCCTGGACTTCACCAAGGACGACGAGAACATCAATTCCCAGCCCTTCATGCACTGGCGCGACCGCTTCCTCTACTGCATGGAAGGGGTCAACAAAGCGATCGCAGAGACCGGCGAGATCAAGGGCACGTACCTGAACGTCACCGCCGCCACCATGGAGGACATGTACGAGCGGGCGGAGTTCGCGAAGGAGCTTGGCAGCGTCATCATCATGATCGACCTGGTGATCGGCTACACCGCCATCCAGTCCATGGCGAAGTGGGCCCGCAGGAACGACATGATCCTGCACCTGCACCGCGCCGGGCACTCGACATACACCCGGCAGAAGTCGCACGGCGTGTCGTTCCGGGTGATCGCCAAGTGGATGCGCATGGCCGGCGTCGACCACATCCACGCCGGCACCGTCGTCGGCAAGCTGGAGGGCGACCCCAGCGTGATCCGCGGCATCTACGACACCTGCCGCGAGACCCATGTGCCGAAGCGGCTGGAGCACGGCATCCTGTTCGACCAGCCCTGGGCCAGTCTGAAGAAGATGATGCCGGTGGCGTCCGGCGGCATCCATGCCGGGCAGATGCACCAGCTCCTGACCTATCTGGGCGACGACGTGGTGCTCCAGTTCGGCGGCGGGACGATCGGCCACCCCGGCGGCATCCAGGCCGGGGCCATCGCCAACCGCGTGGCGCTGGAGACCATCGTCAAGGCCCGCAACGAAGGGCGCGACATCTGGAACGAGGGGCCGGAGATCCTGGCCAGGGCGGCGAAATGGTGCCAGCCGCTGCGCGCGGCGCTGGATACCTGGAAGGACGTGACGTTCGACTACGCCTCGACCGACAGCGTGGACTACGTCCCGACCCCGACGCCCGCGTTCTAGCGGTCCGCCACAGTGGTTCTGATCGGTTCGCCGTAGGTCGGCCTCGGCCGAAGGCCGACGCCGACAGCGCGGCCGGAGAGTGGATGCAATGTGTCGGCGTTCGCCCTGACGGGCGAAGGCCGACCTACGGAGCTCCGCTCGGCCGACCTCATCAAGACCACCAGGACCCGTTCCACGGGACACCCTCCCGCCTCCTCGCCGCGAACTCAAGAAGGACCATTCCCATGCGCCTGACCCAGGGTCAGTTCTCGTTCCTTCCGGACCTGACGGACGACGAGATCAAGCAGCAGATCACCTACGCGCTCGGCCAGGGCTGGGCCGTCGCGATCGAATCCACCGACGATCCCCACCCCCGCAACACCTATTGGGACATGTGGGGCACCCCGATGTTCGACATCGTCGACGCCGCCGGCGTGATGATGGAGGTCAACGCCTGCCGCAAGGCGAACAAGGGCAAATACGTCAAGGTGCTGGCCTTCGACGCGGGCAAGGGCTTCGAGAGCATCCGCATGTCCTTCATCATCGACCGCCCGGCCGACGAGAAGGGTTTCGAGCTGGTCCGCGCCGAGGGACCCGGCCGCCAGGTCAACTACACCATCCGCAGCTACGCGACCGAGAAGCCCATGGGCGCGCGGTATTGAGGGAGTGACACCATGAGCAGCGGCGGCTTCCGGATCGCCCCCAGCATCCTGTCGGCCGATTTCGCCCGGCTGGGCGAAGAGGTCGAGAACGTCATCGCGGCGGGCGCCGATATCGTCCACTTCGACGTGATGGACAACCACTACGTTCCCAACCTGACCATCGGGCCGCTCGTCTGCGAAGCGATCCGGCCCCGCACCCGCGCTCCGATCGACGTCCACCTCATGGTCAAGCCGGTGGACGCGCTGGTGCCGATGTTCGCCAAGGCGGGCGCCGACATCATCTCGTTCCACCCGGAAGCGTCGGAGCATGTGGACCGCACCCTGGCGCTGATCCGGGACCATGGCTGCAAGGCGGGACTGGCCTTCAACCCGGCCACGCCGCTCCAGTACCTGGACCATGTGATGGACCGGCTCGACCTGATCCTGGTCATGTCGGTCAACCCCGGCTTCGGCGGCCAGAGCTTCATCCCCGAGGCCCTGGCCAAGATCGCCCGGATCCGCCGCCGGATCGACTGCCACGCGGCGGAGAGCGGACGTGACATCTGGCTGGAGGTGGACGGCGGCATCAAGGCCGGCAACATCCGCGCCGTCGCGGAGGCCGGGGCCGACACCTTCGTCGCCGGCTCGGCGATCTTCGGTGCCCGCGGCGCCGACGGCTCCTACACCCAGGTGCTGGCCGACATCCGGAACGCCCTGGAACCGGCGGCGCGGAGGGCGGCATGACCGCGCTGGCAACAGACACCCAGGCATCACCCGCCACTTCGGTCGATCTCGACGCGCTCTACGCCGCATCGAACATCGGCGAGATCCTGGACCAGCTCGACCGCGAACTGGTCGGCCTCGTCCCGGTCAAGGCCCGCATCCGCGAGATCGCGGCCCTGCTGCTGATCGACCAGGCGCGCCGCCAGCTCGGCCTCGCGACCGACCCGCCGTCGCTGCACATGAGCTTCACCGGCAACCCCGGCACGGGCAAGACGACGGTGGCCCGGCGCATGGCGGGCATCCTGCACCGCCTGGGATATATCCGCCGCGACCACGTGGTGTCCGTGACCCGCGACGACCTGGTCGGCCAGTATATCGGCCACACCGCGCCCAAGACCAAGGAGGCCCTGAAGAAGGCGATGGGCGGCGTGCTGTTCATCGACGAGGCCTATTATCTCTACCGGCCCGAGAACGAGCGCGACTACGGGCAGGAGGCGATCGAGATCCTGCTCCAGGTGATGGAGGACCACCGCGACGACCTGGTGGTCATCCTGGCCGGCTACAAGGACCGGCTGGATACCTTCTTCTCCAGCAATCCGGGCATGGGGTCGCGCATCGCCCACCACGTGGATTTCCCGGACTTCCGGTCGGACGAGCTGTTCGACATCGCGGAATCCATGGCCGGATCGATGCATTACCGCCTGTCCGGCGGGGCCGCCACGGCGCTCCGCGACTATATCGAGCGCCGCATGGAGCAGCCCCGCTTCGCCAACGCCCGCTCGATCCGCAACGCGCTGGACCGCGCCCGCCTGCGCCAGGCCAACCGGCTGTTCGCCCGGGGCGGCGTGCTCGACGCCGACATGCTGCAGACCATCGAGGAGGCCGACATCCGCGCCAGCCGCGTCTTTACTCAGTAGCCCCGCTACGCTTACAAACAAAACAAACAATAAGAACAACGACGATTTCCCAGGGAGAAGTCAGATGCCGCATCGCAGCATGACGTTCGCGAAGTTCATCATCGAGGACCAGCGCCGACGCGGCGGTCCGGACGCCGAGCTGACCGCGCTGCTGAACGATGTCCAGACCGCCTGCAAGCTGATCGGGATCACCGTGTCGCGCGGGCCGCTCCACAAGCACCGGACCGCTCCCGGGATCAACGTCCACGACGAGGAGCAGAAGCCCCTCGACTTGACCGCCAACGAGATCATGCTCGACACCTGCAGCTGGGGCGGCAAGGTCTGCGGCATGGCGTCGGAGGAGATGGCCGAGCCCTGCACGGTTCCGCCGCCACACCGGAAGGGCCGCCACCTGCTGGTGTTCGACCCGCTCGACGGCTCCTCCAACATCGACGTCAACGTGACGGTCGGCACCATCTTCTCGATCCTGCGGGCACCGGAGGGGGATGCCGATCCGACCGAGGCCGACTTCCTGCGGCCCGGCACCGAGCAAGTGGCGGCTGGCTTCGCGCTCTACGGCCCGACCACCATGATCGTGGTGACGCTGGGCGCGGGCGTCCACGGCTTCACGCTGGACCGCGAGATCGGCAACTTCAACCTGACCCATCCCGACATGCGCGTGCCGGAGGAGACCGGCGAATTCGCGATCAACATGTCCAACGAGCGCTACTGGGAACCACCTGTCCAGCGCTACGTGGAGGAGTGCATCCGGGGCCAGACGGGACCCAGGGGCAAAGACTTCAACATGCGCTGGATCGCCTCGCTGGTCGCCGAGGTCTACCGCATCCTGATCCGCGGCGGGCTGTTCATGTATCCGTGGGACACCCGCGACGCTTCCAAGCCCGGCCGCCTGCGCCTCCTCTACGAGGCGAACCCCATGGCGATGATCCTGGAACAGGCGGGGGGTGCCGCCTCCACCGGCCGCGAGCGCATCCTCGACATGGTGCCGACGGCGCTGCACCAGCGGGTGCCGCTGATCCTGGGATCGAAATCCGAGGTCGAGCGCATCGTCCGCTACCACGAGGCCCACGACCGCGGCGAGGACGCGGTGTTCGACTCGCCCCTGTTCAACAAGCGCTCGCTGTTCCGCATGCCGGCCGGTGCTGCCGGAGGAGTGTGACCCCATGTCCGTCAAGCATCCCATCATCGCCATCACCGGATCGTCGGGCGCCGGCACCACCACGGTCCGGCACACCTTCCAGCAGATCTTCCGCCGGGAGCAGATCTCCGCCGCGATCATCGAAGGCGACGCCTATCACCGCTACGACCGCGCCGAGATGCGCCTACGCCTGGCCGATGCCCAGCGCCAGGGGCTGACCAGCTTCAGCCATTTCGGCCCCGAGGCGAACCTGTTCGAAGAGATCGAGGCGCTGTTCCAGCACTACGGCGAGACCGGCGCCGGGACGACGCGCAAATACCTGCACAACGCGGAGGAGGCGGCGCCCTACGGCCAGGAGCCCGGCACCTTCACCCCGTGGGAGCCCCTGCCTGAGCCGACCGACCTGCTGTTCTACGAGGGGTTGCACGGGGCCGTCAAAACCGGGACGGTCGATGCCGCCCGCCATGCCGACCTGCTGATCGGCGTCGTGCCGATCATCAACCTGGAATGGATACAGAAGCTCCACCGGGACAAGATCTCGCGCGGGCACAGCCAGGAAGCGATCGTCGACACGATCCTGCGGCGGATGCCGGACTACGTGAACTATATCTGCCCGCAGTTCTCGCTGACCGACATCAACTTCCAGCGCGTGCCGACGGTGGACACGTCCAACCCGTTCATCGCCCGCGACATCCCCAGCGCCGACGAGAGCATGCTGGTGATCCGGTTCCGCAACCCGCGGGGCATCGACTTCCCCTACCTGCTGTCGATGCTGAAGGACAGCTTCATGTCCCGACCCAACACCATCGTCTGCCCCGGCGGCAAGATGGCGCTCGCCATGCAGCTCATCATCACGCCGCTGATGTGGCAGCTGATGGACCGCAAGAAGAAGGCCCACTGAAAAGGGCAATCATAAAAACGCCCGCGGAGGAAACGCGATGACAGAGACGCTGACCGTCGAGGCCCAGGCCCCGGCGACCGACCGACGCATCCTGGCGAACGCGCTGCGCATGCTCGCGATCGACGCGGTGGAGAAGGCCAAGTCCGGCCATCCCGGCATGCCCATGGGCATGGCCGACATCGCGGAGACCCTGTGGAACCGTCACCTCCGCCACAATCCCGCCGACCCGCGCTGGCCCGACCGCGACCGCTTCGTTCTGTCCAACGGCCACGGCTCCATGCTGCTCTACGGGTTGCTGCACCTGACCGGCTACGACCTTGATCTGGACGAGCTGAAGAATTTCCGCCAGCTCCACTCCCGCACCCCCGGCCATCCGGAATGGGGAATCACGCCCGGCGTCGAGACCACCACCGGCCCGCTCGGCCAGGGCATCTGCAACGCGGTCGGCATGGCGCTGGCAGAACGGCTGCTCGCCGACGAGTTCAACCGTCCCGGCCACGCCGTCGTCGACCACCGCACCTTCGTCTTCGTCGGCGACGGCTGCCTGATGGAGGGCATCTCCCACGAGGCCTGCTCCCTGGCCGGCACGCTGGGGCTGGAGAAGCTGATCGTCTTCTACGACGACAACGGCATCTCGATCGACGGGCATGTCCAGGGCTGGTTCACCGACGATACCCCGGCCCGGTTCGAGTCCTACGGCTGGCGCGTGATCCGCGACGTGGACGGCCACGATCCCGCGGCCCTGGACGACGCCTTCGCCCGGGCCTTGGCCCCCGGCGGCAAGCCCGTCCTGGTCTGCTGCAAGACGGTGATCGGCTGGGGCGCCCCGAAGAAGGCGGGCACCCACGATGTCCACGGGGCTCCCCTGGGAGCCGACGAGACCGAAGCCACCCGACAGGCGCTCGGCTGGCCCCATCCCGCCTTCGAAATCCCCGCCGAAATCCGCGACGCCTGGGACGCCCGCCCGCGCGGCGCCAAACTTCAGCAGGACTGGCAGCGGCGATTCGACGCCTATGCCGCAGAGCATCCCGACCTCGCCACCGAGTTCACCCGCCGCATCGCCGGCCGGCTGCCGGACGGCTTCGCCGAGCGTGCGGAATCCTTCGTCACCGCCACGGCGGAAGCGGCCCAGACCGCCGCGACCCGCAAATCGTCCCAGCGCGCGATAGAGGCGCTGGCCCCGCTGCTGCCCGAACTGCTCGGCGGCTCCGCCGACCTGACCGGCTCCAACCTGACGAACTGGCCGGCCTGCCGGACGGTGGCGGGCACCGGCGGCGGCAACTACATCCATTACGGCGTGCGCGAGTTCGGCATGACCGCCATCGTCAACGGCATCGCCCTGCATGGCGGCTACATCCCGTTCGGCGGCACCTTCCTGGTGTTCTCCGACTATTCCAGGAACGCGCTCCGCCTGTCGGCGCTGATGGGGCTCGGCACCATCCAGGTGTTCACCCATGACAGCATCGGCCTGGGCGAGGACGGCCCGACCCACCAGCCCATCGAGCACGCCGCCAGCCTTCGGCTGATCCCCGGCATGGATGTCTGGCGCCCATGCGACGCGCTGGAGACCGCCGCCGCCTGGCGCGCGGCCGTGGAGCGGCGCGACGGCCCGACCAGCCTCCTGCTCTCCCGCCAGAACCTGCCCGCCCAGCCGGGCGGCGCCGAACGGGGCGGGGCCGCGGCGCGCGGCGGCTACGTGCTGGCGGAACCCGACGCAGGATCGCCGGAACTGGTCCTGATCGCGACCGGCTCCGAGGTTCCCCTCGCCATGGCCGCGCGCGACCTGCTGGCGGCCGACGGCATCGCGGCGCGGGTCGTGTCGATGCCGTCCACCACGGTGTTCGACCGCCAGGACGCCGCCTACCGGAAGGCCGTGCTGGGAACCGGCGTCCCCCGCCTCGCGGTCGAGGCCGGCCGGACCGACGGCTGGTGGAAATATGTCGGGCTGGACGGCGCCGTTGTCGGCATAGACCGCTTCGGCGAATCCGCCCCGGCGGAGGCGCTGTTCCCCTTCTTCGGGCTGACGCCCGAGCGGGTCGCCGAAACCGCCCGCGCGCTGCTCCGATAGAACGAAAACCGAAGAATCCCCCGGAGGAAACCATGGCTCTCGTCTCCATGCGCCAGCTGCTGGACCACGCCGCCGAGCACGGCTACGGCCTGCCCGCCTTCAACATCAACAACATGGAGCAGATCCGCGCGATCATGCTGGCGGCCGACGCCTGCGACAGCCCGGTGATCCTCCAGGCCTCGGCGGGGGCCCGCAAATACACGGGCGAAGCCTTCCTGCGCCATATGGTGGAGGCCGCGGTCGAGACCTGGCCGCACATTCCGATCGTGCTTCACCAGGACCACGGCGCCAGCCCGGCGGTGTGCCAGCGCTCGATCCGCTCCGGCTTCACCAGCGTCATGATGGACGGCTCGCTGATGGAGGACATGAAGACGCCGGCCAGCTTCGAGTACAATGTCCGCGTGACCCGGCAGGTGGTGGAGATGGCCCATCCGGTCGGCGTCTCGGTCGAGGGCGAGCTGGGCTGCCTGGGCTCCCTGGAGACCGGCCAGGCCGGGGAGGAGGACGGTTCCGGCGCCGAGGGGACGCTGGACCACGACCAGCTCCTGACCGACCCCGACCAAGCCGCGGAGTTCGTCGAGGCCACCGGCGTGGACGCGCTCGCCATCGCGATCGGCACCAGCCACGGCGCCTACAAGTTCTCCCGCCGCCCGACCGGCGATATCCTGGCGATCGACCGCATCCGGGAGATCCACGCCCGCCTGCCCAACACCCACCTGGTGATGCACGGCTCCTCCTCCGTGCCGCAGGAATGGCTCGACATCATCCGCGAGCATGGCGGCGAGATCAGGGAGACCTACGGCGTGCCGGTCGAGGAGATCCAGAAGGGCATCCGCTACGGCGTGCGCAAGGTCAACATCGACACCGACATCCGCCTCGCCATGACCGGCGCCGTCCGCCGCCTGCTGGCCCAGAAGCCCGACGAGTTCGACCCCCGCAAATTCTTCGCCGCCGCCCTGACCGCCGCCAGCGACCTCTGCCGCGCCCGGTTCGAGGCGTTCGGCAGCGCCGGCCAGGCGTCCCGGATCAGGCCCATGCCGATGGAGCGGGTGGCGGAAAGCTATATGGTCGCGGCTTGAGGGGGGAAGCGCGAAAGGCTTTGACTCGACGGTTGGTCCGAATGCAGGAGTAAGGCTCTCTGATCGAGATTGCAGGTGCCGAGCGCACGCCATGAACACTGTGCCGAACTCGCATCTAGCCGTGGTCGAGGAGAGCAAGATCAAAGAATACCTGCTATCCGAAAACCACCTGACAGAGCGCAACAAATCTGCCTACTTCCGTAGCTTTGGCTTTCAAGCCGACTCATCGAGCATCTTCAGCGACGCATTGCTCCTCCACCTGAGTACCAGTAACTGCATATCGGCAGCCTCATCGGAGTTCGGTACCAAGTACATCGTTAAAGGGCCGTTGCTTACGCCCGATGGAAGAAATCCGCAGATTAAAGTGGTTTGGTTCGTCGCGAGAAGTACTATCATCCCCAGGCTGGTGACAGCCTATCCGGCACGTGGAGGTCAGCGATGATCAAGGAACTCGACCCCGTCGTCTTGACCAAGGACCTTCCCGAGGAAGGACTGCAAGCCGGTGATGTGGGCTGCATCGTGATGGTCCATGCTGGTGGAGCTGGTTATGAAGTCGAATTTGCCACGCTGACGGGCGAAACCATCTCCGTCGTGACTGTTCCCGCCCACGCGGTCAGGGCAGTAGGCAATAGGGAAATCCCTCATGCGCGTATGGTGGCTTAGGATACTTGACCGACGCTTCGGGATCACGGCTCTTTCCCCCAGGGCCGAGCCCGACCGAACTCCGTCTCAGGAAGCAGGCCTATAGAATTTGTCGAATGGAGGCATGTCCAGGGGAGACGCCGTAGTCAATTTCGGGCAATGGGTTGCAATGACGTCGAAGGTTACGCCAAGCATCTCCTGATTGATGTGGCGTCGTGACAGGACATAAAGCAACTCGGGATGCCAGACCAGTGGACGAACCTTGAGGATCGTTTCGGATGCGAACCTGAGCGCCGCCAACTCCTGGAGCTTGCTGGACAGTTTCATCGCCCTCACGTCCGTCGGTTCCATGCCCGATGTATTCACATGGACGATGCGATACCGTGAAAGCCGGAATACGAGTATTCCAGCCAGCTTTCCGATCGAAAGCCCGTCGAACCTATCCGGCCCGCCAGACTTGGACGTCAGGGCGACGCGGCGCGTAACCATGATAATGAGATCCTTGCGAGCCTCACTCAACGCAAGGGACAGCTCGCTGCTTGAAACGTCGATCAGAGTGTCGGGCAACCCGTTCTCCTCCGCTATGGAAGAGACGGCTTCACAGAACAGGACCGCCAGATTGTCCTGAACGTCCAGCGGCAAAAGGTCCGGGTCCCGCATCAATCGAATTGCATCGCGTACTGGTAAAGAGGCTCCCAGTCCGGCTTTTCGGTTATGCGGTTGTTGATGATGGCCGATATGTCGGCTGCCGTGCGGACACCCGAATTGACATGGACTTCCGAAGACGCGACCACTCTGGCGGCTTGCAGTTCGCGGATGAATTGGCTGTTGCTCTTCTTGATGTCGGCCAACTTCATCGGTCGCGCTCTTCCCCAAAACTTCACATGCAAAATACCACTTTCGACGCAGGATTAGCAGTGGGATGGCAGATCAGTCAAGGGTTTCAGGTGAGCCAGGCCGCCGCATCGATGCGGTCGCTTCCCCTCGCCCGCACGCAAAAAGGGCGGGGTTGCCCCCGCCCTTCCTGGGAATATTCTGTTGCTAGGCCATTCCAGCCCCGCCTAGTTTCACCACGGCCACCGTTAGGCAGCTACGCGGAGATCCTGAGCATTGTGGTTGTCATTTGCGACATTCACAAGTTGTCGGACGAGCCTCTCCCCGAGGGGATCAGCGGGCGTACCTCACCCAACGTCTAAACGACCCTTATTCACCCACGTCGATCCTAATTCGCCCCCATAGGACAAGCCCTCACTCCGCAGAGGTTTGGCCTGATGGCCCGCAGGCCATGCCCCGCTCATCACGAGGTCTTTTGGTGGAGGCGGGGGGCATTGCAGCCCCCGTCCGCCAGGTCTTATATGATCGCAGTCTCGAACGGCCCGAAGGCCGCTCTGCAACGCTACCCTCTAGATAAGCCTTGGCGGCGGGATTCGCAAGCCCTTCCCGGGAGCGGCCAGCCTCACAGCCGGTAGGCCCTTTTCGCCAAGCGGTAAGCCAGGTCGACCGCCACCTCCCGCGCCTCGTCCTCGTCCAGCCGGTGCTCGGCCACCAGTCCGGCCAGATAGGCGCAATCGACCCGGCGGGCGACGTCGTGACGGGCCGGGATCGACGGGAAGGCCCTTGTGTCGTCGTTGAAGCCCACCGTGTTGTAAAAGCCCGCCGTCTCCGTGGTCTGCTCGCGGTAGCGGCGCATCCCTTCCGGGCTGTCGTGGAACCACCAGGCCGGGCCGAGCCGCAGGACGGGATAGTGCCCGGCGAGCGGCGCCAGCTCGCGCGCATAGACCGTCTCGTCCAGCGTGAACAGGATGACCGTGAGGTCCCGCTCGTTGCCGAACCGGTCGAGCAGCGGCTTCAGCGCGGAGACGAACTCGCCCCGCACCGGGATGTCGTCGCCCAGGTTCGGCCCGAAGGTGCGGCGCATCCAGTCATTGTGGCCGCGGTGGACGCCGGCATGGATCTGCATGACCAGCCCGTCCTCCAGGCTCATGCGGGCCATCTCCGTCAGCATCTGACCGCGGAACAGCTCGGCGTGGGCCGGGGTGGACCGGCCGGAGACGATGGTCTCGAACAGCGCCGCCGCCTGGTCCGGGGGCAGGTCCGCGGTGATTGCCGTCGGGTGGCCGTGGTCGGTCGCGGTCGCCCCGCACGCCATGAAGTCGCGCCGCCGCCGCGCCAGGGCGGACAGGTAGCCCTTCCAGCCAAGGGTGTCCTCGCCGGTGATCCTGCCCAGCGCCTCCAGGTTGGCGAGGAAGCCCGGGGTGTCCGGATCGAC
The DNA here is from genome assembly GCF_008843145.1 of Skermanella pratensis. GTDB lineage: Bacteria > Pseudomonadota > Alphaproteobacteria > Azospirillales > Azospirillaceae > Skermanella > Skermanella pratensis. The sequence goes on from NZ_CP030265.1 coordinate 5,118,118, forward strand.
CACGGGGTCGGGCCGGAACGTCGTCACCACCCGTCCCCGCCACCCCGACGACCGGAGCGCCTTGTGGTGCTCCAGCGTGTCCAGCGGCGACTCGGTCGTGGCCAGCACCTCGATGTTGAACCGCTCGAACAGGGCGCGCGGCCGGAATTCCGGTTTCGCCAGGCAGTCGGCGATCCGGTCGTAGATCGCGTCGGCGGTGGCCGCCGACAGCCGCTCCGTCACCCCGAATACGCGCTCCAGCGAGTATTCCCACCACAGCCGGGTCGGCGTGCCCCGGTACAGGTGCCAGTGCTCGGCCACCGTGCGCCAGATCCGCCGCGGGTCGGCTTCGACCGGGCCTGTTCCGGCCGCTCCCCCGCCCAGCGGACTCACGCCCAGGCTCTCCAGCGGGATGCCCTGGCTGTACAGCATGCGCAGCAGGTAGTGGTCCGGCACCACCAGCAAGCGGGCGGGATCGGGGAACGCCTCGTCCAGGGCGAACCAGGCCGGGTCGGTATGGCCGTGCGGGCTGACGATGGGCAGGTCCCGGACCTCGGCATAGAGGCGACGGGCGATCGCCCGCGTGCCGGGATCGGCCGGGAACAGTCGGTCTTCATGCAGCATGGCGCTCTCACATCAGGGCGTTCGGCAGGAACAGGACCAGTCCGGGCCACAAGGTGAGGACCGCGACCAGCAGCAGGATCGTGAAGATGAAGGGCAGCGATTCGACCACGTATTCCTCCACCGGGCAGTCCAGCAGGCTGCATACGGTGTACATCGCGACCCCCACCGGCGGCGTCATCGATCCCAGCGTGACGATGGTCATCATGAGGATGCCGAAATGCACGGGATCGACGCCCAGCGGCGTCACGATCGGCAGGAAGATCGGCGTCAGCAGCAGCACCAGCACCGTGCTCTCGATGAACAGCCCGGCGACGAACAGGAAGAACAGCACCAGCGCCACCACCAGGATCGGCTCGCGCGTCAGCCCGGTCATCGCCTCGGCGATGCTCTGCGGCGCCTGCTCGAAGATGATGGCGTACCCGACCATGCCGGAGAACAGGATGATCAGCATGATCAGCCCGGTGTCCACCACGGCCTCGTACAGGGACTCCACCACGCCGGCCCAGGTCAGCTCCCGGTGCAGCAGGAACCCGACGATCGCGGCATAGATCACCGCGAAGGCGCCGACCTCCGACGGGGTGAACAACCCGCCGCGGATCGCGACCAGCAGCGCCACCGGGAACAGCAGCGCCCACTTGGCGTCGGCGACCGCCGCCCAGACCGACCGCAGGGTCGGCCGCTCGGTCAGTTCGGCGCGGTAACCGCGCCGGCGCGCGATCAGCCACACGGTGACCATCAGCCCGGCCATCATCAGCAGCCCGGGGATGACGCCGGCCAGGAAAAGCCGGCCGACCGAAACGTTGCCGACGAAGCCGTACAGGATCAGCCCCAGGCTCGGCGGGATGGTCGCCGTGATCAGCGAGCCCACCGCGATCGTGGCGCAGGTGAAGCCCTTGGAATAGCCCCGCGCGATCAGGCTGGGGCCGAGGATGCGCGCCTCCATCGCCGCGTCGGCCACCGCCGACCCGGAAACGCCGCCCATCAGGGTGGACAGCACGATGCAGACCTGGGCCAGTCCCCCCGACATCCACGACACCAGCACGCTGGAGCAGGCGATCAGCCGGGTGGTGATGCCGGTCCGGTTCATCATGTGGCCGGCCAGCACGAAGAACGGCACCGCCAGCAGCGGGAAGCTCTGGGACGCGGTCGCGACCTGCTGCACGCCGATCGACATCGGCATGATCTCGCTGGTCGCGAAGAACGAGAATCCGGCGATCCCGATGGCGAAGGCGATCGGCAGGCCGAGCCCCATCAGGACGAAGAAGGTGACGGCGAGCAGGGTCACGGAACGACCTCCTCGGCATGGATAGCGGATGGGGCGGCGAAGACGGGTTCAGGCCGGGTGCGCAGGCCACGCGCGGTCCGGACCATCTGGCCTGCCAAGGTGACGGCCAGCAGCAGGCACCCGGCCGGCACCGCGCCCGTCACGAAGGCGTAGCTGATCCCGCTGTCGCCGAACTGACGCTCCAGGTTCAGCATGGTCAGCTCGTAGCCCATGACGACCATGGTCAGCAGGAAGCCAAGCACCACGGCCCCCAGCACCAGGTCGAGCACCGCCCGGGCCGTCGCGGGCAGGCGCTTGACCAGATAGTCGATGCCGATATGGGCGCGCTTCCTCAGCGCCATGTCGGCGCCGAGGAAACTGACCCAGACGAACAGGAGCTGCGCCAGGTCCACCGACCAGACCAGGGGATGGCCGAACCAGCGCATGACGCCGGCGGCGAAGACGAGAAGCACGATGATCGCGAGGAGGAGCGTTGCCAGCAGCCCCTCCCCCTTGATCAGCCAGGATGTCATGACGGCGGTCCTTCGATCGCGACGGTGTCCTTGACGGCGGAACCCTTTACGGCGGGCGCGTCAGTTCTGGAGGATCTTCTCGATTTCCTGGTGGAGCTCGGTATAGCCCAGCTTGTCGTAGACCGGCTTGGTGGCCTCGCGGAACGGGGCGACGTCGATCTCCGCGATCGTCATGCCCTGCTCCTTCATCTGCCTCTCGTAATCGGCCAGCGATGCCTGGGTCGCGCGGGACGCGTTGTCGCCCGCCTTGGTCGATTCCTCGCGCAGGACCTGGCGGTACTCGGCCGGCAGCTTGTCGAACCAGGCGGCGCTGGTGACGATTCCGGTGATCAGGTTGATGTGGCCGGTCTTGGTGACGTGGCTGGTCACCTCGTACAGCCGGGAACCGTAGCTGGCCGGGTGCTGGGCCTCGACCCCGTCGATCACCTTCTGCTGGAGCGCGGTATAGACCTCCGACCAGCCCATCGGCGTCGGGGTGGCGCCCATCGCGCGGATCGTCTCCATCCACACCGGGGCGCCCGGCGTGCGCATGCGGACGCCGCTCAGGTCGGCCGGCGTGGCGACCGGCTTGTTGGTCAGCACGTGGCGTTCGCCCTGCCACCAGTTGAACGACAGCACCTGGTGTCCCGAAGCCTTGCGCAGCTTCTCGACCCACTGCTCGAACAGAGGGGAGGTGACGACCTTGCGCACGCCTTCGAAGCCCTGCGCCAGGTACGGCCCGCCGAGAACGCCGAACTCCTTGGTGAAGACGGCGAGCCGGCCGCCGTCGACGACCACGGCGACGCCGGCCCCGGCGCGAGCCTGTTCCAGCACGTCCTCGTCCTTGCCGAGCTGAGACCCCGGGAACAGGCGGACGGAGATCTTGCCGTCGGTCCGCTGCTCGACGTTCCGCTTGAATTCCTCCAGGCCCTTGTACAGCGGGTCCTGCTGCGCCAGGGCGGTGTTGACGCTGAGGGTGTAGTCGGCGGCGAAGGCGCTGCCGGCCATGGTGGCCAGGGCCATGCCGAGCGTGGCGGCGCGCCACGTGCGGGTAATGAAGCTCATGTCTCCTCCCTAGAGGGCTTGCCCGTGTTGCAGAGGCGTTCTTGATCGTCACTGGTATGGTAGTATACAAGAATGGTATTGGCAATGCCCTTGCTACGGCGCAGGATGGGCAGCACCATTCGCCCGGCGCGAGATGGTCGAGAGGGGACAAAGGACGGCAATGCTCAGCAGGATCGAATCGGACTCGGCCGAGCCGGTGGCGAAGCGCGTCTTCCAGGCCTTGCGCCAAGCCATCGTCACGATGCAATTCAGCCCCGGCCAGCCGCTGTCGGAGCAGGAGGTCGCCAGCCAGCTGGGCGTCAGCCGCCAGCCGGTCCGCGAGGCCTTCATCAAGCTCGGCGAGTCGGGCCTGGTGACCATCCGTCCGCAGCGCGGCACCTTCGTGGTCAAGATCTCGGTGAAGCAGGTGATCGACGCGCGCTTCGTCCGGGAAGCGGTCGAGGTGGCGGTCGCCCGCAAGGCCGGCGAGGAGCTGCCGGCCGCCGTCGTCGGGGAGCTGCGCGCCAACCTGCGCGCCCAGCGCTCCGCCGCGGAGGACAGCACGCCCGAACGCTTCCTCGACCTGGACGAGGCGTTCCACCGGACCATCGCGCTGGGGATCGGGTGCGAATACGCGTGGCGCGTCGTCGAGGAGACCAAGGCCCAGATGGACCGGGTGCGCTACCTGAGCCTGCCCCACGCGACGCCGCTCGACCGGCTGATCCACCAGCACGAGGCTATCGTCGACGCGATCGAGGCCCGCGATCCCGACGGGGCCGAGGCCGCGATGCGGCGCCACCTGCGGGAGATCCTGACCTCCCTGCCCGAGCTGGAGCAGCGTTTCCCCGACCTGTTCGACGGCGCCGCGGCGCCGGCCGCGCGGCCGACCTGCGCCGCTTGAGCTTTCAGCCCCGGATGACCGGGTAGCTCCGGTTGACCGTGTGGGCGACGAAGGCGGCGACGACCGCCTTGACCAGGTCGCCGGGGATGAAGACCATCGAGCCGGCGGCGGCCTGGAACAGCGGCAGGCCGGCGATCAGGCTGACGCCGACGATGCCGATCGCATAGACCACGAAGATGCCCCCGGCGGCGCAGGCGGCCAGCAGGCGGGCGAAGGTCAGGCGGGCGCGGAAGCGTTCGGTCAGCCAGCCGACCGCGAAGGCGCCGACCGGCCAGGACAGCAGGAAGCCGGCGGTCGGGCCGAAGAACACGCCCAGGCCGCCGCGCCCTCCCGACAGCAGCGGCAGGCCCACGGCCACCAGCGCCAGGAACAGCAGGATCGCGAGGCCGCCGCGCCTGGCCCCCAGGATGGAGCCCGCGAGCATGACGCCCATTGACTGGGCGGTGATCGGCACGGGGATGAACCCGACGGGGATCGGCGGCATCAGGCCCAGGGCCGCCATGATGGCGGCGAACAGGGCGATATGGACCATGTCGCGGGTGGTCAGCATGTCATTCTGGTCCGGTACTTTCTGGAAGGTTTGGCGCGGAGCGGGAGAGCAATGGCCCGGCGGCGGGCGAAACTCAATCGGGATCGTAGCCGCGGGCCTCGATCGCGTCGGTCAGCACGCTGGCCATGCGCAGGGTCTTGACGATCAGCGGCACCGCCACGGCGGTGACGCTCCGCTCCAGGCCGCGCGACCGCTGGGCCGCCTGGATCTCGCGGACGAGGTCGATCAGCAGCGGCACGAAGCGGATGGCCAGCGAGATCATCAGGCCGACCTTGGCGGGATTGACGCCCACCCGGCGCAAGGGCCGGAGCCCCCTTTCCAGGGCCTCGACCATGTCCGAGACCCGGGTCGTCAGGGTGATCAGCACCGCCAGCGAGATCAGGATGGTGAAGCGGAGCACGGTGACCAGCCCGCTCTCCCAGCCCACCAGCAGCGCGTGGACCGCGAAGAAGAACAGCCCCAGCAGCAGCACCGGGCGTAGCTGGGCCGCGACCTCGCCGGGCGGCAGGCGCGCCAGGGCGAACAGCCCCAGGGCAGCGGCCTGGAGGATGCCGAGGATCCGGGGATCGGCCACCCAGATCAGGCCCACCGCCGCCAGGGTCAGCGCCAGCATCTTGGCGCCCGGCGCCAGGGCGTGGAGCGGCGATTCCCGAGGGATATGGAGGCCCAGCATCAGGCCATCAGCTCGACGTAGCGGGAAATGGCGGCGGAAGGCCGGTCGTCGGCGACGATCCGGCCGCCGTCGAAGACCAGCACCCGGTCGAACGCGCCGAGCAGGTCCAGGTCGTGGGAGATGAAGACGGCGGACTGGGGCAATCCTGCCACGATCTCCATGATCATGCGCTTGTTGCGCAGGTCGAGCAGCGTCGTCGGCTCGTCGAACACGACATAGGCCGGCTCCATCACCAGGACCGAGCAGATCGCCAGGAGCTGCTTCTGCCCGCCGCTGAGCAGGTGCGCAGGACGGCTCCTGTGCTCGGCCAGGCCGTAGCGGTCGAGCACGTCGGAGACCCTTCGGGCGATCTCGGCGCGGTCCAGCTTCAGGTTCTTCAGGCCGAAGGCGATGTCCTCCTCCACCGTGGGATAGACGATCTGGGTATCCGGGTCCTGGAACACGAACCCCACCTTGCGGCGGACGGCCTTGCCGTCCTTCCGGGTGTCCAGGCCGTCCACCAGAACCGCCCCCTCGTCCGGCACCACCAGCCCGTTCAGCAGGCGGGCGAAGGTGCTCTTGCCCGACCCGTTCGCGCCGACCACGGCGACCCGCCGTTCCGTCAGGGTCAGCGACACGTCGCGCAGAACCTGATGGTCGCCGAACCGGTGGCTGACCTGTCGAAGTTCGATCACTGGAGAAATGTCCGATATCCGGGAAGCCGATTCTTTGGGCCGCTACTGCCACGGAGAATCAGGCGGAATCAAGCGACTTCGGACGCCCCGGCAGTCGACTGCCCAAAACTTTGCCAGCCGTGGTGCCTGTTTGGGCAGAATCCTTCCCATGCCGGCCGCGCCCCGTCGCGGAACACCGCATTTCCGGGTATTCGTGGCTTGGCATCGCGCTTGCACAAGCTCCGTTTCCAGCAGCTAGGGTTCCGGCCGGAACGGGTTCAAGAACCCGATCCGGTGTTACTGGTCCGAGAGCAGCGACCCGTCCGGTGAACAGCGGACGGGCACACGGCGGGACAAAAGCCCGGGAGGTCTCAAACACGGAGGATGTTGCTCCGATGGGACGTCCCATTGCCCGGCACTCCTCCTATGCCTGAGGTGTGGCCATGGCGACCGTTCGCTCCGACCTGTTGTATCAAGACGAAATCGATGGCGGCAAACACTGGTCCTTCACGCTCCGGCGCGGCACGGTCCTGCGCCTGATCGACCGCGAGGGCGGCGCCAACGTGGGCATGCTGTTCTACAATCCGGCAAACCTGCTGGAGCGCTACAACGCGCCCGACACGCTGAAGTGCCAGCACACCTTCAAGCTGACCGCCGGCCACTGCCTCTATTCGGACATGGGGCGGGTCTTCTGCTCCATCGTCGAGGACACCGCCGGCTGGCACGACACCGTCTGCGGCAATTCGACGAAGTCCATGGTGGCGGAGCGCTGGGGCCGCAGGAGCTACCAGGAATACCGCAACGGCTGGACCCAGAACGGCCATGACAGCTTCCTGGTCGAGGGGGCCAAGTACGGCCTCGGCCGGCGCGACCTGGCGGCCAACGTCAACTGGTTCAGCAAGGTCCGCACCGAGCGGGACGGCACGCTGGTCTTCGACCCGGAGAGCACCCGCGCGGGAGCCCGCGTGGACCTGCGGTTCGACATGGACACGCTGGTGCTGTTCCACACCTGCCCGCACCCCATGAACCCGGCGGCGGAGTATCCGCGCAAGCCCGTCGCGTACGAACTCTACCGCGGCGACCCGGCGGCGGCGGACGACCCCTGCCGCACCGGCCGGCCCGAGAACGGGCGCGGCTTCGCGAACAACCACCTCTACCACCTGTGCGGCTGACCGGAACCGGGACCTGGAACAATGACGAAGAAAAGCACCCTCTCCCCCGAGACCGCCGGCTACCGCAAGACCGTCCCCGCCGGCGATTACTGGATGCACGTGGTCAAGGCCGGCCAGGTCTTCCGCATCGTCGACCTGGAGGGCAACCAGGCGGCCGACACCCTGTTCTACAGCGCCGCCGACCCCGCCGAGCGCTACAGCGCGGTCGATACCATCCGGGAACAGCGCAACGTCTATCTCGGCGTCGGCACCCGGCTGATGTCCACGGCCGGCAACCCCATGCTGGAGATCGTCGCCGACACGGTCGGCCGCCACGACACGCTGGGCGGCGCCTGCTCGACCGAATCCAACACCGTCCGCTACGCGCTGGAGAAGAAGTGCATGCATGCCTGCCGCGACAGCTACCTGCTGGCTGTGGCCGAGCACGAGGAGTTCGGGCTGACCAAGCGGGACATCACCCACAACATCAACTTCTTCATGAACGTGCCGGTCACGCCCGAGGGCGGGCTGACCTTCGCCGACGGCGTCAGCGGGCCGGGCCAGTATGTGGAAATGCGGGCCTGCATGGACGTGATCGTCCTGATCTCCAACTGCCCGCAGCTCAACAATCCCTGCAACGCCTACGACCCGACGCCGATCGAAGTGGTGGTCTGGGACGCGGCGGCATAACGGCGGCCCCGGCACGGATAATCATCATGTTCAGCAAAGTCCTGATCGCCAACCGCGGCGAGATCGCCTGCCGCGTCATCCGCACGCTCGACCGGATGGGGATCGCCTCGGTCGCGGTGTATTCCGAAGCCGACGCCCATTCCCTGCACGTGGCGATGGCGGGCGAGGCGGTCTGCATCGGCCCGGCCGCGGTGTCGGAAAGCTACCTCGACGCCGGCCGCATCCTGGAGGCGGCCCGGGCGACCGGCGCGCAAGCCATCCATCCCGGCTACGGCTTCCTGTCGGAGAACCCCGGCTTCGCCGAGGCCTGCGCCGAGGCCGGCATCGCCTTCATCGGCCCGACTCCGGACCAGATGCGGGCCTTCGGCCTGAAGCACACCGCCCGCCGGCTGGCGGCGGAGAGCGGCGTGCCCCTGTCGCCCGGCAGCGGGCTGCTGACCGACGCCGGGGAGGCGCTGGAGGAGGCGTCACGCATCGGCTATCCCGTGATGATCAAGAGCACGGCCGGCGGCGGCGGCATCGGCATGCAGCTCTGCCGCGAGCCGTCGGAGCTGGCCGGTATGTTCGAGGCGGTGTCGCGGCTGTCGCGCAACAACTTCAAGGAATCCGGCGTCTACCTGGAGAAGTTCGTCGAGCACGCGCGCCACGTCGAGGTGCAGATCTTCGGCGACGGCCGGGGCGCCGTGGTGGCCCTGGGCGAGCGGGACTGCTCGGCCCAGCGGCGGAACCAGAAGGTGATCGAGGAGACGCCCGCCCCCCATCTCTCCGACGCGCAGCGCCAGGCCCTGTTCGACGCGGCGGAGCGGCTGGGCGCGGCGGTCGGCTACCGGTCCGCCGGGACCGTCGAGTTCATCCACGACGCGGAGGCCGGGGAGTTCTATTTCCTGGAGGTGAACACCCGGCTCCAGGTCGAGCACGGGGTGACGGAAGAGGTGACCGGCATCGACCTGGTGGAATGGATGATCCGCCAAGCGGCCGGGGAGGCGCTTCCGCTGGCTGAACACGCGCGGCGGGCCGAAGGCGCCTCCATCCAGGTGCGGGTCTATGCCGAGGACCCCGGCCGTGCCTTCCGCCCGTCGGCGGGCATCCTGACCCGCGCGGAATTCCCCGGGGACGCCCGGGTGGAGACCTGGGTCGGGCGCGGCACCGAGGTGACGCCGTTCTACGATCCGCTGCTGGCCAAGATCATCGTGCGCGGCGGCGACCGCGCCGAGGCCATCGCGAAGCTGCGGGCGGCGCTCGATGCCTGCCGGCTCGACGGGATCGAGACCAACCTGGGCTATCTGCGCCAGCTCGCCGCCGACCCGGCGTTCGCGGAAGGGGGCTTCACCACCCGCTACCTGGAGACCGTGGCCTACCGGGCGCGCTCCATCGAGGTCGTGACACCCGGCACGCTGACCAGCGTGCAGGACTATCCCGGCCGGGTCGGCTACTGGGAGGTCGGCGTGCCGCCGTCCGGTCCCATGGACCCGCTGGCCTTCCGGCTGGGCAACCGGCTGCTGGGCAACCCGGAGGGAACGGCCGGGTTGGAACTGACGGTTTCCGGGCCGACGCTGAAGTTCAACACGGACGCGCTGGTCTGCCTGGCCGGGGCCGCCATGCCGGCGACCCTCGACGGCGCCGCCGTGCCGTTCTGGGAGCCGGTCGCCGCGCCGGCCGGTTCGACGCTCCGCATCGGGGCGGCGACCGGCGCGGGGTGCCGGGCCTATCTGCTGGTCCGGGGCGGCATCGACGTTCCCACCTACCTGGGCAGCCGGTCCACCTTCACGCTCGGCAAGTTCGGCGGCCATGGCGGCCGGGCGCTGATGCCCGGCGACGTGCTCCATGTGGGGACGGAGGCGGCCGCGGAAACCGGGGCGATCCATCCGGCCCTGGTGCCGGACTACGGCCATGCCTGGGAGATAGGCGTGCTGTACGGCCCCCATGGGGCGCCCGATTTCTTCACCGAAACCGACATCGCGACCTTCTTCGCCGCGGACTGGGAGGTCCATTACAACTCCAGCCGTACCGGCGTGCGCCTGATCGGACCCAAGCCGGACTGGGCGCGGAAGGACGGCGGGGAAGCGGGCCTGCACCCCTCCAACATCCACGACAACGCCTATGCGGTCGGCACCGTCGACTTCACCGGCGACATGCCGGTGATCCTGGGGCCGGACGGGCCGAGCCTGGGCGGCTTCGTCTGCCCGGCCACCATCGTGCAGGCCGAGCTGTGGAAGATCGGCCAGCTCCGGCCGGGCGACAAGGTCCGCTTCCGCCGGCTGACCGCGGCCGAGGCGGCCGCCCTGGAGGACGCGCAGGACGCCGCGATCGCGACGCTTCGGCCGGCCGGCCGGGACGCCCCGGCGCCCCGGCGGGGTACTGGGCCGGACGAGGCGGTGCTGTACCGGCTTCCCGCCGTTCCGGGCGGGGAGGACGTGGTCTATCGCCGGTCGGGCGACCGCTACCTGCTGGTGGAGTACGGGCCGCCGGTGCTGGACCTGACCCTGCGGTTCCGGGTCCATGCCCTCCAGCAGCATCTGGCGGCGCTCGGGCTGGCCGGCATCCTGGACCTGACGCCGGGCATCCGCTCGCTCCAGATCCACTATGACAGCCGGGTGCTGGCGCTCGCCGACCTGCTGGACCGTCTGGTCGCGGCGGAGCGGGAGCTTCCCGCGATCGACGACCTGGAGGTTCCGACCCGGATCGTCCACCTGCCCCTGTCGTGGGACGACGAGGCGACCCGGCTCGCCATCTCCAAATACATGCAGTCGGTCCGGGCGGATGCCCCGTGGTGCCCGAGCAACATCGAGTTCATCCGCCGGATCAACGGGCTGGACGGGGTCGAGGCGGTCAAGGAGATCCTGTTCGGCGCCAGCTACCTGGTGATGGGACTGGGCGACGTCTATCTCGGGGCTCCCGTCGCGACCCCGGTCGATCCGCGCCACCGGCTGGTCACCACCAAGTACAACCCCGCCCGCACCTGGACGCCGGAGAACGCGGTCGGCATCGGCGGCGCCTATCTCTGCGTCTACGGGATGGAGGGGCCGGGCGGCTACCAGTTCGTCGGCCGCACCTGCCAGATGTGGAACACCTACCGGACCACGGCCGAGTTCCCGCCGGGCAAGTCCTGGCTGCTGCGCCACTTCGACCAGATCCGCTTCCACCCGGTCAGCCACGGGGAGCTGCTGGCCTTCCGGGCGGATTTCCTGCAGGGGCGGGCGTCCCTGAGGATCACCGAGGAGACCTTCCGACTGCGCGACTACCGGCGCTTCCTGGAGCAGAACCGGGACTCGATCGAGGCCTTCAAGGCCCGGCAGCAGGCCGCCTTCGAGGCCGAGCGCGCGCGGTGGGAGGCGTCGGGCCAGACCGTCGCGGCGGAGGTGATCGACTCCGGCCCCATTCCCGGGCATGCCGACATGCCCGACGGCGGCGAGGCCATAGCCAGCCCGGTTTCGGGAAGCATCTGGAAGGTCTCCGGAACGGCCGGGACGGCGGTGAAGGCCGGCGACGTCCTGGTCATCGTCGAATCCATGAAGATGGAGATCGCGGTCCCCGCCCCCGCCGACGGCACCCTGGTCGAGATCCGGTGCGCCGAGGGGCAGGCCGTCTCGCTGGGCCAGCCGCTCGCCGTCTTCCTTCCCGCCGCATGAACCCCGCCCGTATGAGCATCGAAGCACCCGACATGACCGACCAAAGCCTGGAAATCGCCGTCCTTGCCCGAGCCTATGCCGATGGAAGCCTGACACCCGAGGCCGTGCTGGACGGCGTCCATGCCCGGATCGGCGCGATGGGCCTCCGCCCCGTCTGGATCACCCTGTTCGACAAGGCCGACGCGCTGGCCCGGCTCGGCCGGGCACGGGCCAGGATGGAGGCGGGCGAGGACCTGCCCCTGTTCGGCATCCCCTTCGCGGTCAAGGACAATATCGACGTGGCCGGCGTGCCGACCACCGCCGGCTGCCCCGACTTCGCCTTCGTACCCGAGCGCTCCGCCACCGTGGTGGAGCGGCTCCAGGCCGCGGGCGCCATCCTGATCGGCAAGACCAACCTGGACCAGTTCGCCACCGGGCTGGTCGGGACCCGGTCGCCCTACGGCATCTGCTCGTCCGTGTTCGACCCGGCCCATGTGTCGGGCGGGTCGAGCTCCGGGTCGGGCGTCGCGGTCGGGGCGGGGCTGGTCAGCTTCGCGCTGGGGACCGACACGGCGGGCTCGGGCCGGGTGCCTGCCGCCTTCAACAACATCATCGGGCTGAAGCCGACCAAGGGGCTGGTCAGCACCGCGGGCGTGCTGCCTGCCTGCCGGACCCAGGACTGCGTGTCGGTCTTCGCCGGCTCCAGCGGGGATGCCCTGGCGGTCCTCCGGGCGGCGGCGGGGTTCGACCCGGCGGACCCGTTCTCCCGGCGGGCTCCGGCGGGAGCGACGCTTCCGGCATCGGTGCCGCCGGGGTTCCGCTTCGGCGTGCCGTCGCCCGAAGGGCTGGAGTTCTTCGGCGACGCGGGCGCCGCCGAGCTGTTCGCCGCGTCCGTCGCCCGGCTGGAAGCCCTGGGCGGCACCCGCGTGGAGTTCGACTACGCCCCCTTCGTCGAAGCGGCGAAGCTGCTCTATGCCGGCCCGTGGGTGGCCGAGCGGCTGGCCGCGATCCGGGACTTCGCGGAAACCAGGCCCGATTCGATCCATCCCGTGGTCCGCGAGATCATCCTGGGCGGCGGCCGCTACAGCGCCGTCGATGCCTTCGAGGCGCAGTACAAGCTGGCCGAGTTGACCCGGCGGGCGGAGGGCTGGTGGGAGCGCATGGACGTGATGCTGCTGCCCACGACCGGCACCACCTTCACCATCGAGGACATGCTGGCCGACCCGATCCGGCTGAACAGCCAGCTCGGCCACTACACCAACTTCGTGAACCTGATGGACCTGTCGGCGATCGCCGTGCCGGCCGGGTTCCGCTCCACGGGGCTGCCCTTCGGCGTCACGCTGATCGGGCGCGCCTTCGAGGACGGCAGGCTGGCGCTGCTGGCCGACCGGTTCCACCGGGCGCAGGCCCCCACGATCGGCGCCACCGGGCATGCCGTCGCCGGCCCGGCGCTGGAGGCGGCGGAGTCGGGAATGGTCCGGCTGGCCGTGGTCGGCGCCCACCTGTCCGGACTGCCGCTCAACCACCAGCTTACCGGGCGCGGCGCGCGGCTGGTGCGGACGGACCGCACGGCATCCGGCTACAGGCTGTTCGCCCTGCCCGGCACCACGCCGGCCAAGCCCGGCCTGCTGCGCGACCCCGGCGCCCCCGGCGGGATCGAGGTCGAGGTCTGGGAGCTGGACGCCGCCGGTTTCGGCGGCTTCGTCGCCGAGGTGCCCCCGCCGCTCGCCATCGGCACGCTGGAACTGGCCTGCGGCGCCCGGGTGCAGGGCTTCCTGTGCGAGGCCCATGCGACCGTCGGAGCGCAGGACATCACCAATCACGGCGGCTGGAGGAACTGGCTTGCCACCCGCTGACCAACCCCGGAGGAGCCTTCCCATGCGCACCCTGTTCAAATCGGCATTCGTCGTCCTGGGCCTCGCCCTGACCCTCACCATGACCGCGGCGCAGTCGCCGGCGGTCGCGGCGGAGAAGAAGTCCTTCAAGATCGCTTGGTCGATCTATGCCGGCTGGATGCCGTGGGGCTACGCGGCCGACAGCGGCATCATGAAGAAGTGGGCCGACAAGTACGGCATCTCGGTCGAGATCGTCCAGATCAACGACTATGTGGAATCGATCAACCAGTACACCGCCGGGGCGTTCGACGGCTGCGTCATGACCAACATGGACGCGCTGACCATCCCGGCCGCCGGCGGCGTCGACTCCACCGCGCTGATCGCGGGCGACTATTCCGACGGCAACGACGGGGTGGTCCTGAAGGACGGCAAGAGCCTCGCTGAGATCAAGGGCCAGGACGTCAACCTGGTGGAGCTGTCGGTGTCCCACTACCTGCTCGCCCGGGCGCTGGACAGCGCAGGATTGTCGGAGCGGGACATCCGGGTGGTCAATACGGCCGATGCCGACATCGTCTCCGCCTTCGTGTCCTCCGACGTCACGGCGACGGTGACCTG